>NZ_JBJDRE010000062.1:0-500 GCF_044987315.1 Devosia sp. ZW T5_3 | reverse complement strand
CCCGATCCGTCTCGCGCGCAGCACCGACCCCATGACCGGGTTCTTCCTCGTCGATCGCAGCCGGCTCGACCTCGAGACGCTCCGGCCGCAGGGCTTCAAGATCCTTCTCGAGATCCTCGCGCGCACCGATCTGCGCATCGCCGAGGTACCGATGGAGTTCGCCGAGCGGCGTCACGGCACGTCGAAGGCGAGCATCCGTCAGGGGACGACGTTCCTTGCGCATCTCGCCCGCCTGCGTTTCGGCAAGATGTCGCTGTTCGCCCTCATCGGGGCGCTCGGTGCGCTCGCGAACCTCGGCATCATGTGGGTGCTCACCGAGTTCGGGATGCCGTACGTCTGGGCCGCGATCATCGGCATCGTGGTCGGAATCGCCATCCTCATCGTGCAGCGTCGCCGGCACCTCGGACTCGAGCCGTCGCCGTACCAGCCGGGTCGCGGCCGGAAGGACGTGGACGCTGATGTAGAATCACAGGACAATCCCCTTGACTACGTCGACGTCA
>NZ_JBJDRE010000061.1:0-505 GCF_044987315.1 Devosia sp. ZW T5_3 | reverse complement strand
CGCATCGCGACGATCGGCGACGCCGAGCGCTCGTGGGTCGTCCAGGGTCCCGAGCGCGTGGCACTGATCGGGCGCAACGGCGCCGGCAAGACGACGCTGCTCGAACGGCTGGTCGGGAGCGCCGCCCTCGGAGAAGAGCATCCGGATCGGACCGAATCCGCGGATTCGACCGAGCCGGGCGCTCAGGGCCGAGAGATCGGCACGGATGCTGTCGCGCACACCGCACAGATCGGCTACCTGCCGCAGCGCGTCGACGGCCTCGACGAGGCCCGCACCGTCTTCGAGAACATCTCGGATGCGGCACCTCAGGTGCCGGAGAAGGAACTGCGCAACCGGCTCGCGCGGTTCCTCATCCGCGGCGCGACCGCAGAGCGACCGGTGGCGGCCCTGTCCGGCGGCGAGCGCTTCCGCGTGGCCCTGGCGAAGCTGCTGCTGAGCGATCCGGCCCCGCATCTGGTCGTGCTCGACGAGCCGACCAACAACCTCGACATCGACACCGTCGATC
>NZ_JBJDRE010000060.1:0-515 GCF_044987315.1 Devosia sp. ZW T5_3 | reverse complement strand
CGCCGGCACACCCGGTCAGCAGCAGCAGAATGCCCGCTGCGGCTGCGGTCAGTGAAATGCGTCGTTGCATGATTGCTCCTTGGTGGAATGGGTTGAAGGCGGCCTTGGGTAGAGGAGAAACGGCGAGTCGGCCTGGTCTCGCCGCGGCGCTTAGCGAGGTTCTCGCGGCGTTCGTGCCGGGGGGTCCGATGTAACTCCGGCCGGAGGACCGGCAGTGGCTACGACGGGAGCGACGGGTCGGGAGCCTGAGGGCTGCCCTGATGAGCCGCGCAGCCGGGAGAAGATGGTGGCGAAGGACAGCTGGCGGCGGTGGGTGTCGATAATCACTCCGCCGAGGATGATGAGACCGATCACCAGGGGCTGCCAGTAGCTCTGCACTCCGATGACGTTCATACCGTTGGACACGGTCGCGATGAGAACTGCGCCGAGGAGCGCACCGCTGATCGAGCCGATGCCCCCGAACAGGCTGACGCCTCCCACGACGGCCGCTGCGATCGAGTAGAACAACTCGTTGC
>NZ_JBJDRE010000059.1:0-517 GCF_044987315.1 Devosia sp. ZW T5_3 | reverse complement strand
AGTGGCTCCTGTCTGGTCCGCTCGGCGACATCACCGTGGTCGACGGCGGGCAGGGCGACGAGGCTGAGGCCGACGGCATCCTGAGCGTCAGTGGGCTTCCGGCCGGGACGTACACCCTGACCGAGACCAAGGCGCCGCAGGGGTACGAGCGCACCGACGAGACCTTCACCGCGACGATCGACGCCGAGCATCAGGTCGTGAGCTTCGGGCAGATCGTCAACGAGAAGACGCCGGCTCCGGTCGTCACGCCGACTCCTCCTGCGACGCCGTTTGAGCTCGCGCTCACGGGTGGTGGCGATGGCCGCAGCCTGGCGCTGATCGCGTTCGCTCTTCTTCTCAGCGGCGCTGCCGTTACGGTCGGTGCCGTCGTCCGGAGGCGAGTGAGCGCCTCGAAGCGCTGAGAGTCGAGGGCCGCTGCGGTTGCGCAGCGGCCCTGTCGGCGGTCTGCCGGGATCGGGTGGCCGGGGTCGGGATGCGGCGTGGGCGTCGGATGCCGGGGAGCGCTCTGTGATGTGAG
>NZ_JBJDRE010000058.1:0-528 GCF_044987315.1 Devosia sp. ZW T5_3 | reverse complement strand
AGGTCGGGCCACGGTGTGGGAACGAGCTCGTCCAGCGTGACGCCGAGCACTTGCGCGATGGCCATGACGTTGCGCAGCGAGGGGTTGGCGGGGCTGCCCGGCATGGACTCGCCCTTCTCGAACTTCTGGAAGGTGTAACGGGTCAATCCGGCGGAGTAGGCGACCTGTTCCTGCGTGAAGCCTCGGTCGATGCGGAGGCGATGGATGTTGGCGCCGAGTTCGCGCGCGTACTGCGTCCACTCGCCACTGGGTCGTTGTTTCGCCACTCCTCCACACTCGGTGGGAGACCTCTCCTATATAGCCTCCTTCATATGGCAAACTCGGCATGCTAGTCTCCCGTGGCCCTGCGTCTCGTCTACGTCGTGATGTGCGGGAGATCGGCGTGAATGTCTGAAGCGGGTGATGTAATCCCAGAAACGGCGTGTGCCCCGCCAGATCGGAGGGAGTCCCGCATGCATACTGAACGACCCGCCTGGCTCGCGGAGTGGTGCCCCGTCTGGTGCGGCGGCGACCATGGTGGTCAGGAAC
>NZ_JBJDRE010000057.1:0-547 GCF_044987315.1 Devosia sp. ZW T5_3 | reverse complement strand
TCCCCGAGGACAGGATCCTCGATGGGGAGGGCGATGTGGCTCATGGCGCAGAGCTGTTCCGTGTCAACTGCGCGATGTGCCACAACGTGGCGGCAGCCGGCGGCGCACTCACCGAGGGCAAGTACGCCCCGGCGCTCACGGAGACCAGCGCGCTGCACATGTACGCCGCCATGGTCACGGGCCCCCAGAACATGCCGGTCTTCGGCAACATGAACCTGTCGGACGAGGACAAGCGCGACATCATCTCCTACCTGATGTACAACCAGGAGAGCCCGTCGGTCGGCGGTTTCACGCTGGGTTCGCTCGGCCCCGTCTCTGAGGGCCTGTTCATCTGGGTGTTCGGCATCGGTTCGCTGATCGCCCTCACCGTCTGGATCACGGCGAAGTCGAACTAGTTTCGACCGACGCCCGCACGACACATCACACGCACGAGGAGCAACATGGCACACGAGGAAGACGCGCTCGAGCACGAGAGGGCTTCATGGAAGCCCGCCTCCGGGCTCGCTGTCGTGGTGCCCGACCCCGTGCAGGGTCCGGAGCTGCCGCC
>NZ_JBJDRE010000056.1:0-552 GCF_044987315.1 Devosia sp. ZW T5_3 | reverse complement strand
GTAACGAACTCTCAGCGAAAGACATCGAGACCATAGTCGGGCTGTACGCCGGTTTCGAGGACGGTGAGTACTCAAAGATCTTCCGAAACGAAGATTTATTCTATCGAACTCTGCAAGCAACGCACGCTTGCGCATCGTAGGCACCCGCAATCTCGTCGACGCAGCCCGGCAGGCTGGTACGTCCCGGATGGCCGCCGAGAGCATCTCCTGGGTCTACTCCTCTGGAACCGACCTCGCCGGAGAGGCCGAGCCGCTTGATCCTGACCCCGCCGAGCCCAGGCATACGACAATCGCCGCGGTGACAGCGCTCGAGTCTGCCGTAAGCGAGATCCCGGAGCATGTTGTGCTGCGGTTTGGTCAGCTCTGCGGACCAGACACCTGGTACTCCCGCGACAGACGCTACGGCAAGAATGCACGAGCCGGTCACTTGCCAACCACCGAGACCGTGACGTCCTTCATCCACACCACTGATGCTGCCCACGCGACCCTCCTCGCGCTGGGGTGGTCGACCGGGATCTGGAACATCGTCGATGACGAGCCCGCGGCCGGGCA
>NZ_JBJDRE010000055.1:0-573 GCF_044987315.1 Devosia sp. ZW T5_3 | reverse complement strand
TGAGCCGGATCCAGAGCCAGTTGTGCTTCTCCTCCCTGGGCACGCGGACATGACCGCTGGCGCGCGCCGGATGACCGATCAGGCGCAGCCTCTTTCGTTCGATCATCGCGAAGAGGATCCCCCAGAGCGGAAGGATCACGATCGTCGCGACGACAGGGAGCACCAGCACCACGCCGAGCACGGCGGTGATGACGACGCCCAGCAGTCCGGCCCACGGCCATCGGGAGATCAGGAAACGGCCGGGCGGCAGCATCAGCCCCTGCCAGATCGTCTCGGTGCGCACGGGATCAGCCTATGCACAGGAACTCGTCCGCCAGTGGTCGAGAGCCCGAAGGTAGCGCCAGGTCTACCAGGGATGCCTCTCACGCTCCGATGCGCGTCGTCGTCGTTCGCCGTCTACTGGAGCAATGACTACTCCCACACCTGCGACTGCGGTTCCCCTGCTCAGAGCGAAGGGGATATCGAAAGCCTACGCCGTCGGCCGTGGTCCGGCGGCGAACGTGCTGCGTGACGTCGATGTCCACGTCGCGCGAGGCGAGATGGTGAGCATCGTCGGGCCGAGCGGATCGGGCA
>NZ_JBJDRE010000054.1:0-578 GCF_044987315.1 Devosia sp. ZW T5_3 | reverse complement strand
GGCTCGGTGCCCGACGGATGGTGGAAGGACCGCGCGGCTGCGGCGGGTCGTCTGAGGGATCGGCTGGCCGGGCTGGCGGCGCCGGCGGATGATCTCGGGCTCGACGCGACGACGTGGTTCCCGCAGGTCTCACTCGTGGTCGAGGGTCAGGCGCGGTCGCTGGCAGACGACGACGAGATCGTCGTGGTCAGGGCGGATGCCGGGGGCGACGACGCGATCGTCGACGAGGCGGTGCGGCTGACGTCGCTGGGGCGAGCGGTCACCGTGGTGACGAGCGATCGGGCGTTGCAGTCGCGGGCGGAAGCGGCTGGCGCCCGGATTCTGTCGGCGCGCGCACTGCTGAACACGATCGGGCGCTGAGGGCGCAACCGGGTCAGTCGAAGGGGTCGTCGTCGCGTCCGCGCAACTTGTCGATCTCGCGGCGTTCGCGCTTGGTCGGTCGCCCGGCACCGCGATCTCGCAGGCCGAGTGCCGCCTGGGGTTCGCGCTCGGGTGTGCGGTCTTCGTAGGCGAGGGCGGCAACTGGTGCGCCCACGCGTTTGACCAGGATCTGGCGGACGATGAGGATGCGGTCGAAC
>NZ_JBJDRE010000053.1:0-589 GCF_044987315.1 Devosia sp. ZW T5_3 | reverse complement strand
CCTGCGAGAGCTCAGCGTTCCACTCATACAGCCGCAGCGCCTCGCCGCGATCGCCGGAGCATTCATCGATGTAGCGCTGGAAGCGGGCTCCGCTCAGCCAGGAGTCGATCCAGAGGTCGGACATGCAGCAATCGTCGCGCACCAGCGCCGGTGTCCGAGGCCGCCTGTGGACAGAGCAAAGCCCCGGCGACTTGGTCGAGATCCAGCGGTCCACACGGGGCTTACACGGTCATCGTAGACCACCGCGCGTGCTCGACCCCGGTATCCACAGATCGATTCGACCCCGACGGCTTGCCGACCGCGTAGCGTGGAAACATGGCGACCAAGGACCTGACTCTCTCCGACTTCGAGTCGACGGTGAATGACAACGACATCGTGCTCGTGGACTTCTGGGCATCGTGGTGCGGTCCGTGCCGCATGTTCGCGCCCATCTACGACAAAGCCTCCCAGGCCCACCCCGACGTGGTCTTCGGCAAGGTCGACACGGAGGCCGAGCAGCAGCTCGCCGCCGGGTTCCAGATCACGTCGATCCCGACTCTCATGGCCTTCCGTGACAACATCCTCGTCTTCGCCCAGCCCGGCGCGCTCC
>NZ_JBJDRE010000052.1:0-592 GCF_044987315.1 Devosia sp. ZW T5_3 | reverse complement strand
GGCTCGGATGCGGGTACGTCGTTGAAGACGATGCTTCAGCGCCTCACTCCGCAGTCGAAGGAGGCAGCGGACAAGTTCAAGGAACTCGGCATCTCCGCGTATGACGCGAACGGCCAGTTTGTAGGGCTCGCGAACTTCTCCGGCCAGTTGAAGGAGCGGATGAAGGATCTGACCCCGGAGGCGCGTAACGCGGCCATGGCGGTCATGTTCGGGTCTGACGCGGTGCGTGGTGCCAATGTCCTCTACAGCGAGGGCGAGAAGGGCATGCTCGCGTGGATCAAGCGCCTCAACGAGCAGGGGTACGCGACGGAGACTGCCCGGACTCGCCTCGACAATCTGAAGGGTGATTGGGAGGCGTTCACGGGCGCTCTGGACACTGCTTTCATCGTCATGGGTGACGGCGTGGACGGCCCGCTCCGCGAGTTCGTGCAGGGCCTCACGGGTCTCGTGGACGGGTACAACGAGCTGCCTCAGTGGGCGCAGCAGCTCATCCAGGTATCGGGTGCCGCGGTCGGCCTGATCGCGGGCGTCGGTGGAGCGAGCTTGCTCGCGATTCCGAAGATCGTGGAGTTCCGGCAGGCGCTGACGGCGA
>NZ_JBJDRE010000051.1:0-599 GCF_044987315.1 Devosia sp. ZW T5_3 | reverse complement strand
CGTGGGCTCGGTAGGTGCGCGCGGCGATCTTCACGCCCTGCGCTTGCAGGACCCGGATGATCGACTCGACCGCGTGCCCTTCGGCTCTCATCGTGTCGATGAAGCCCAGCATCAACGGTTGCGGGGGTCGAGTTCCCCCGCGAAGAAAGTCGTCGCAGCTCTCAGGATCGCGACATCCTCCCGCAGGCGACTGTTCTCGGCCTTGAGCCGCTTGATCTCGGCATGCTCGACGCTGGTGATCCCGTCGCGGCTGCCATCGTCGATATCGGCCTGCAGCACCCACCGGCGCACGGACTCATGCCCGACGCCGACCTGGCGGGCAACGGCCGCTGACGCGGCCGTCAACGACGGATACTCCGAACGATGCTCGCGCACCAGCCGGACAGCGCGCTCACGCAGCGCGGGATCGATCTTCTTCGGCATGACATACATCCTTCCAACTCAAAAGGATGCGGCATCAAACCTGGGGCGCTTCAACATGCCGCGACAGTAGAAGAGCGGAAATCTCATACCCACGAGCAAGGAGCCTCCATGACACCCCCCATCCTCTCGGTCAAGGACGTGCGCAAGTCGTACGGGCGCGGCCAGAATCGCTTCGA
>NZ_JBJDRE010000050.1:0-629 GCF_044987315.1 Devosia sp. ZW T5_3 | reverse complement strand
CGACTGGTGCCGCCGGTGCCGTCGCCCACGCGCTCTCAGCCGCAGGAGTTGGACCAGGTCGAGCCCCGCCCCTCCGGCGCCGGCGTGACCCTTGTGGTCAACCCCGCCTCGCACAGCGGGCGCGGCGCCGCGCTGACCCAGAGCCTGCGGCAGCGGTTACCGGACATGCGCATCGTGGAGATCGGACCGGACGACGACGTATCCGCCGTGATGGATGCCGCGGCCTCGCACGCGGAGGTGCTCGCGGTTGCCGGTGGTGACGGAACCGTTCGCGCCGCAGCCCAGACGGCGATCGATCATGACGTCCCGCTCGCGGTGTTCCCGGCCGGCACCTTCAACCACTTCGCCCGGGCTGTGGGAACCCATTCCGCCGTTCGCACGGTGCAGGCGATCCAGCGCGGCACGGTCGGTAAGGTCGACGTGGCGTATGTGAACGACGAGATCTTCCTCAACACCGCCAGTGTCGGCGGGTACACCGACTTCGTACGGATCCGCGAGCGGCTGGAGAAACGAATCGGCAAGCCGCTGGCTGCGTTGGTGGCCGGGTGGCGCGTCATGGCGAAGAACCGTTCGGGGGCCGTCACCGTCGATGGTCGGACGCGGGGGTCGAGCCTGCTGTTCCTCGGCAA
>NZ_JBJDRE010000049.1:0-634 GCF_044987315.1 Devosia sp. ZW T5_3 | reverse complement strand
CGGTGTCTGTCATCTCGTCCCCGTCGTGGAGCTGCCGGGGCGGACGGCTGCGTCCGCCCCGGCAGGATGGTGCTGGTGGTGTCTTACTTGATGGCCGCGGTCACGTCGTCGACGAGCTTCTGCCACGTCGTCTTCGGGTCCGCACCGTTGATGATCGCGGCCTCGGCCACGCCCCAGAACTGCCACACCGAGCCCATGGCCGGGATGGCCGGCATCGGAACGGCGTCGGCGCCGACAGCCTGGAAGCCGGCGATGATCGGGTCGGAGGCAGCCTCGTCTGCAGCAGCCGTGAGCGCGGGCAGGACGTTGCCGGCCTTGAACAGCTCGAGCTGGACGTCCTTCGTGCCGATGTAGTTCACCAGGAAGTCGTTCGCAGCGACCTTGTTCTTGGACTCGGCGCTGACGAAGAAGCCCTTGACGCCGGCGAACGGCGACGCGGTCTCACCGGTGGGGCTGGGGACGGGGTCGATCGCCACGTTGATGCCCGCGTCGACTGCGGCGCCGACGTTCCACGGACCGGTCAGCCAGAAGGCCGCCGTGCCGTCGAGGAACTGTTGCTTGGCGATCTCGCCGTCGACGTCGGTGTTCAGGTTTCCGGTGCCGTTCTTGCCCTGGGCGGCGAGCCAGTCGGCGA
>NZ_JBJDRE010000048.1:0-640 GCF_044987315.1 Devosia sp. ZW T5_3 | reverse complement strand
AACTTCTTCCGCGTTCCGCGCACCGGCAACACCATCCCTCACCCCGTCCAGGGTGAGTCGGCTGCCGGCGTCGTGCTGCTCCGTCCGGCCGCTGCCGGTACCGGAGTCATCGCGGGTGGTCCCGTCCGCGCCGTGCTCGAGTGCGCCGGCATCCACGACGTCCTGTCGAAGTCGCTGGGTTCCTCGAACACGATCAACATCGTGCACGCCACGGTGACGGCTCTGAAGCAGCTCGAGGAGCCCCGTGCGGTCGCCGCGCGTCGTGGTCTCGAGTTCGACCAGGTCGCACCTGCGCGTCTCGTCCGCGCCGAGGCCGAGGCCATCGCCGCACAGAAGGTAGGTGCCTGATGGCCGCCCGGCTCAAGGTCACGCAGATCAAGTCCAAGGTGAGCGAGAAGCAGAACCAGCGCGACACGCTGCGTTCGCTCGGTCTCAAGCGCATCGGTGACAGCACCGTTCGCCCCGACGACGCGCAGACGCGCGGTTACGTCAAGACCGTCGCCCACCTCGTCAAGGTTGAGGAGATCGACTAATGGCTGAGAAGAACGAAGCCGTCGAGGCCGAGAAGGCCCCGAAGAAGGCTGCTGCTCCCAAGGCTGCCGCCGAGAAGAAGCCCGCCGCCAAGAAGGCCGCTCCGAAG
>NZ_JBJDRE010000047.1:0-656 GCF_044987315.1 Devosia sp. ZW T5_3 | reverse complement strand
CAACGCACTGTCGGACGCCTTCATCAACTTCCTGCCGCTGGCTCTGGCCATCACTGCGGCGCGGTACTTCAAGGCCAGCGAGTTCACCTCGCTCGCCATCGCGGGCGCGCTCCTGTACCCGACGGTCACCGCGGCCACGGGCGCACCCGACCTCACCTTCTTCGGCATCCCGTTCACGATGGTCACGTACGTCTCCAGCGTCATCCCCGTCATCATCATCGTGTGGCTGCAGAGCCACGCCGAGAAGTTCCTCTACGCGAAGCTGCCCGGCGCGATCCGCCGCTTCGTCACGCCGATGATCGTGGTGCTGATCGCCGTGCCGCTCGTCTTCGTCGTCATCGGCCCGATCTCGGGCATCCTGAGCGGCTGGATCGGCAGCGGCATCGGCTGGGTCTTCGAGACCGTGCCGTGGCTCGGCGGCGCCATCATGGGCGGCTTCTGGCAGGTCTTCGTCATCTTCGGTCTGCACTGGGGTCTCGTCCCCCTGTTCACGCTGGAGTACCAGACCACCGGTCAAATCCTGCTGGTCGCCCCGATCTTCGCCGCCGTTCTCGCACAGGCAGCCGCCGTCGCCGGCGTCTGGGTGCGTACGCGCAACAAGAACCTGAAATCCCTCGCGGCCCCCGCGACCCTGTCGGGGTTCCTCGCCGGCATCA
>NZ_JBJDRE010000046.1:0-668 GCF_044987315.1 Devosia sp. ZW T5_3 | reverse complement strand
CCTTGATGGCGAGGCGACGGCCGATCTTCACCTGCGTCGGGTTCTGCGGGTCGAACGCGGCATCGGCACCCAGACGGCTGGAGGCGGCCTAGTAGCGGACGGCGTCCGTTCCGTGCTGGGTCAGGATGTCGGCCGGCGTGACGACGTTGCCCTTGGACTTCGACATCTTCTTGCGGTCCGGGTCCACGATGAAACCGGAGATGGCGGCGTCGGTCCAAGGGGAGCGGTTGTCTTCCAGGGCGCTGCGCAGCATGGTGGCGAACAGCCAGGTGCGGATGATGTCCTGACCCTGCGGACGCAGGTCGAAGGGCGACACCAGATCCCACAGCTCAGGGTCGCGCTCCCAGCCGCCCGCGAGCTGCGGGGTCAGCGAGGATGTGGCCCAGGTGTCGAAGATGTCCATCTCGCCGTCGAAGCCGCCGGCCTGGCCGCGCTGGTCCTCGGTGTACCCCGTCGGCACATCGCTGGTCGGATCGATCGGGAGTCGTGCGATCTCCGGGATCAGCACGCGGTCGTAGTCGCGCTCACCGTTCTCATCCAGGCCGTACCAGACCGGAATCGGCACGCCGAAGAATCGCTGACGCGACACCAGCCAGTCACCGGTGAGCCCGCCTACCCAGTTCTCGTAGCGCACGCGCATGAAGTCCGGGTGCCAGTCCAGCTCACGA
>NZ_JBJDRE010000045.1:0-677 GCF_044987315.1 Devosia sp. ZW T5_3 | reverse complement strand
CCCTGGTAGTAGTCCATGATGATCTGAGCCTTCTTCTGAAGGTTCGGATTCTCGGTCGACCAGCGGAACGCCTCGTCGATCTCCTTGGTCGACGCGAGCGTCGAGAAGATGGACGAGTAGCTCTTCGCGTGCACCGACTCCATGAAGGCGATGTTGGTGTACACCGCCTCCTCGTGCGGGGTGATCGCGTCCGGGATCAGCGAGACGGCGCCCACGGTTCCCTGGATCGTGTCGAGCAGCGTGAGTCCGGTGAAGACGCGCATCGTGAGCAACTGCTCCTCGGGCGTCAACGTGTTCCACGACTGGACGTCGTTCGACAGCGGCACCTTCTCGGGCAGCCAGAAGTTGTTCACCAGACGGTTCCAGACCTCGAGGTCCTTGTCGTCCTGGATGCGGTTCCAGTTGATCGCCTGAACGCTGTCGACCAGCTTGAGCGGGGGGTGAGGAGTCATGATGATTCGTCGTTTCTTTGAAACTGGGTCACTGAGCCTGTCGAAGTGTCAGAGCATGCAGGAGACGCACTCGGCCATGTCGGTGCCCTCCAGTGCCATCTGACGCAGACGGATGTAGTAGATCGTCTTGATGCCCTTGCGCCATGCGTAGATCTGCGCCCGGTTGATGTCGCGCGTGGTGGCGGTGTCCTTGAAGAACAGCGTCAGCGACAGGCCCTGGTCGAC
>NZ_JBJDRE010000044.1:0-697 GCF_044987315.1 Devosia sp. ZW T5_3 | reverse complement strand
GGTACCTGGTCTTCAATCCGCTCTATCGAGGTTCGGTCACGGTGATCGGTCCCGAGGACGCCACCGGACTTCCGACTGTCGCGGGCCGCGGAGGCCCGGACAACGAAGTGGCACCTGTGTCTTACACGGATCCGACCTCTGGAGTGCTGGTGACGGGAGACGCAACCGGCAGCATCCCGGATCAAGGCCGGCTGACGCTCGCGTTCCACTACCGAGTGACGTTCGCTTTCGCCGACGGAGTCACGAGCGACTCGACGCAGATCGTCGACTGGGGGCACGCCGCATCCGTGCCGGCTGACCCCGTGCGCCCGGGGTACACCTTTGCCGGGTGGGCATCGTCTGGCGCCGGAACCTCGCCGGGTGACCCGACGAGCGCCCCGGTGACATTCACCGCCCAGTGGAACAGCGTCGAGCGCGACGCTCCGGAGATCACGACCCTGTCACGCCCGGATGGAGTCGGCACCGACGCGTACAGTGTGCCCGGCAACGCGATCGGAACCGGCCCCATCACAGGCAAGGTGAGCGCCGGCACACTGCCCGCAGGACTGGTCCTCGATCCTGCCACAGGTGTCGTGAGCGGGACCCCGACGACTGCGGGGACGTTCGCGTTCACGGTCTCGGCGTCGAACGCGGGCGGTTCGGATGAGCAGGAGTACACCGTGGTGATCCGGGAGCGGCCGATCATCACGACCATGTC
>NZ_JBJDRE010000043.1:0-717 GCF_044987315.1 Devosia sp. ZW T5_3 | reverse complement strand
GCTGTCCGAAGTCGAGCGCACGGTTGATGAGCGCCCACTTGTGGAGGTCGTCCCAGTCGACGAACGTGACGGCGATGCCCGTCTTGCCGGCGCGGCCGGTGCGCCCGGCACGGTGCAGGTAGGTCTTCTCGTCGTCGGGGATCGTGTGGTTGATGACGTGCGTCACGTCGTCGACGTCGATGCCGCGAGCGGCGACGTCGGTCGCGATGAGCACGTCGCGCTTGCCGGCCTTGAACGCGGCCATGGAGCGCTCGCGCGACTCCTGGCTCATGTCGCCGTGAACGGCCGCGGCGTTGAACCCACGGTCGCTGAGCTCGTCCACCAGCTTCTGGGCTGCGCGCTTAGTGCGGGTGAAGATGACGGCCTTCTCGTGGCCGTTCGCCTGCAGGATGCGCGCGATGATCTCGTCCTTGTCCAGCGAGTGGGCGCGGTAGATCACGTGCTTGATGTTCGCCTGCGTCAGACCCTCGTCCGGGTCGGTGGCGCGGATGTGAATCGGGTTGGTCATGAAGCGCCGCGCCAGGGCGACGATCTGGCCCGGCATGGTCGCCGAGAACAGCTGCGTGTGGCGGATCGCGGGAATCCGCTGGAAGATCTTCTCGATGTCGGGGAGGAAGCCGAGGTCGAGCATCTTGTCCGCCTCGTCGAGGACCACCTCGGCGGCCTGCGACAGATCCAGGAGGCGCTGGCCGGCGAGGTCGATCAGACGGCCGGGAG
>NZ_JBJDRE010000042.1:0-796 GCF_044987315.1 Devosia sp. ZW T5_3 | reverse complement strand
GAGCTGCAGGCCCCCTACGACCTGGTGCGCGAGGTCGCCGAGACCGGAGCCCTTCCGGTGGTGATGTTCGTCGCCGGCGGCGTGGCGACGCCCGCGGATGCCGCGATGATGATGCAACTCGGCGCGGACGGTGTCTTTGTCGGCTCCGGCATCTTCAAGTCGGGCAACCCTGCAGCGCGCGCCGCCGCGATCGTGAAGGCGACCACGTCGTTCGAGGACGCGGCACTCATCGCTCAGGTCTCTCGTGGTCTCGGCGAGGCGATGGTCGGCATCAATGTCGCCGATGTGCCGGCTCCGCATCGCCTGGCCCAGCGCGGCTGGTGAACCGGACAGCTCGATGACCACCATCGGCGTGCTGGCCCTGCAGGGAGGCGTTCGCGAACACGCGGCGATGCTGCAGGGCCTCGGCGCGGATGTTCGGCTGGTGAAGAAGGTCGAGGACCTCGAGGGTATCGACGGGCTCGTCTTGCCTGGCGGTGAGTCGAGTGTGATCGATCGGCTCTCCCGGTCGTTCGGGTTGGCCGATCCGCTTCGTGATGCCATTGCAGCGGGGCTTCCTGTCCTCGGAACCTGTGCGGGGCTGATCCTGCTGGCCGAGCGTCTGGAGAATCCCGCGCCGGGACAGCAGACGTTCGGGGGACTGGACGTCACCGTGCGTCGGAACGCATTCGGCTCGCAGCGCGATTCCTTCGACGCGGCGATTGCCGTCTCGGGGATCGCGGGAGAGATCGACGTGTCGTTCATCCGCGCGCCGATCGTGGTGTCGCACGGCCCAGGAGTCGACGTGATCGCGCGC
>NZ_JBJDRE010000041.1:0-1013 GCF_044987315.1 Devosia sp. ZW T5_3 | reverse complement strand
CGATGGCGGGGAGTGCCATCGATGGCATGCTGTTTGGCGAGAAGGCCACGGCATCGGCCAATGATCTGCGACTGCAGGGCTCGTCCGAGGGCGGGGTGGTGCCGCGCCTTTATGGCTGGAGCCGGCTTGCGGGCAATATCATCTGGGCGCGCGAGCTGGAGCTGCTGGGAGATGGCGGCGGGGCCAAGGGCATGGGCCAGCCGCGCGAGGACGAGGTGGGCGCCAGCTTTGCCGTGGCCTTTTGCGAGGGCGAGGTGCAGCGGCTGGGGCGCATCTGGGCCGATGGGCAATTGCTCGATACCGAGGGGCTGACGCTGCGGTTTTATCGCGGCACCGAGGATCAATTGCCCGATGGGCTGATCGAGGCGACGCAAGGCGTGGCGCCGGCCTATCGCGGGATCTGTTATCTCGTGGTCGAGCAATTGCCGCTGAGCAAGTTCGGCAACCGCATTCCGCAATTGTCGGTGGAATTGTGCCGGGTGGTGGGGGAGCTGGAGCCCACTATTCGGGCGGTGACAGTGATCCCCGGCGCGACCGAATTTGGCTATGATCCCAGGCCGCGTGTGCGCGTGGTGGGGCCGGGCAAGACTCTGGGTGAGAACACCCATGTGGCGCGGGGCGCTAGCGACTGGACCTGCTCGATCGATGAGCTGGTGGCGCTGTGTCCGAACCTGGAACATGTGGCGCTGGTGGTGGCCTGGTTTGGCAGCGATTTGCGGGCGGGCAATTGCGTGGTGGGACCGCGGGTTGAGAGCGCGGCGCGCGATGTGCGCGGTGCCGCCTGGAGCGTGGCGGGGCTGGGGCGGAGCCAGGTGCCTCTGGTGTCGCGGCATGGCGCGGGGCCGGCTTATGGCGGCACGCCGTCGGATGGCTCGGTGCTGGCGGCGATTGCCGACCTGCGGACGCGCGGGCTCAAGGTGACGCTTTATCCGATCATCATGATGGATGTGCCGGCGGGCAATAGCCTGCCGGACCCCTATTCGGGGGCGGCTGGGCAGGGGGCTTATCCATGG
>NZ_JBJDRE010000040.1:0-1263 GCF_044987315.1 Devosia sp. ZW T5_3 | reverse complement strand
GGATAAGATGGGTAAAGGGGATAGATTGGGGGCCGTTGTGGTTCCCTCGATCCCACCCCATCATGCCATGAACTGACAATTATCCACGGTGTCATCCCCGCGAAAGCGGGGACCTCTGTTTCCTTCTTCAGCATCCCGAAACAGAGGTTCCCGCTTTCGCGGGAATGACACTGTGGGGGTGGACGGATTGGTGCAAGCGGCGAGTGGCCCTCGGGTCGAGCCCGAGGGAGAGCGGTGGGGAGGAGGGATTGGGGATGACCCTGAGGGTGAGGGGACGAAATGCAGCGTGGTGAGGGCTGCTACCGCCGCCGTTGCGTCAGGGCCATGCCGCCCAGGATGAACACCACGCCCAGGGCGCTGGCCCAGAGGGTGGAGGGGGTGCCGCGGGCGAGGTCGAGCACCACGCCGGAGACCATCTGCCCGCCGATGACGAGCAGGGCGGTATTGACGGCGCCGATGCGCGGGATGAGCCAGCTGCCGGAGGCGACGAAGACGACGCCGATGGGGCCGCCGATATAGGCGTGCCAGGGGGCGGTGGCGGCGCCGGCGGGGATGAGGCCGCCGATGGCGAGGCCCAGGGCGGTGAGCGCGACGAAGCCGACGAGATGGTTCCAGAACGAAGCGATCAGCGGCGAGCCGGAGAGGGCGAGGCGGCCATTGAGCTGGCGGCTGAGGCCGACCAGCAGGCCCGCGAGGACGGCATAGAGGATGGGGGTGATCATGGGTGACCTCCCATGCCGACAAGGATGATCAGGGCGCTACCGGCCAGGATCAGCAGCACGGCGGCGAGGTCGCGCAGTTCGAGCCGGCGTTTGGGCAGGCCGAACAGACCCCAGCGGTCGGCGGCGAGGCTGAAGACGACTTGGCCCGCAAGGCCGAGTGCCAGCGTGCCCGAGAGCGCCAGCGGGGAATTGACGGTGGTGGAGGTCAACATGACCGTCAGAGCGCCGGAAATGCCGCCGAGATAGGCCCAGAATGGAGCCGGTGGCTTGGGCTGCGGCTCGGCTGCCGGGCGGCGGCGATAGAGCAGGGCCAGGAAGAGTATTGCGGCCACGGTGCCGGTGCCGTGGGCGGCCCAGGAGGCAAAGAGCGGGTTGCCGTAATGGCCCAGCTCGCCGTTGAAGAACACCATCAGGGTGAGCAGGCCCCCGGTGCCGAAGGCAATCAGCAGATGCAGCGGATTGAGCTGCCGGGGCGTGGAGGTGGGCATGGGTGGCGCGACTCGGGGGGAGAGGTGGTGCCGGATGGTAGCATGCGGTTTGG
>NZ_JBJDRE010000039.1:0-2550 GCF_044987315.1 Devosia sp. ZW T5_3 | reverse complement strand
GCCCAGGCCGCCCCCGCCCTGCCCGCGCCGATCCTCGATATTGGAGCTCTGCTGCCTGCCACGCCATTTCATGGGGATGATCCTTGTGCTCGGTAATGACCGCCCGGACATAAGCCATAGCCCGCCTTGCCGGTTCCGCGCCAGAGCAAACGAATTCTTGGCGGCATATGAGCCGGGGACGGCGGAGCGGCCGCCGCTTTCAGTTGAGCAGTCGCATCAACCCAACGGCAGGAGCCTCGGATAATCGGTGTAACCCTCCGGACCTTCGCCGTAGAACGTATCCTTGTCCGGTGTGTTCAAAGGCAGGCCCTGCCGAAGACGCTCGGCGAGGTCGGGGGTGGCGATGTAGTCGCGCCCATAGGCCAGCGCATCAGCAATGCCGGCCGCGATAAACCGCTCCCCATCTTCCTGCGACATCAATTCGTTGGCAATGACCGGGCCGCCAAACCGGCGCTTGATCTCACCCAGCAGGCTGTCTTCGGCCTCAATCTCACGCACGAAAATGAACGCAATTTCCCGCTTGGCGAGTTCGTCGGCAACATAGCCGAAGAGCGCCCTGGGATTGCTGTCACCCATATCGTGTTCCTCGCCACGGGGCCGCAGATGCACGCCGACGCGATCGGCACCCCAAACCGCAATCACCGCATCCACGATTTCGAGGAGGAACCTGGCCCGGTTCTCCACCGAGCCGCCATATCGATCGGTCCGCTTGTTGGTCTTGTCCTGCAGGAACTGGTCGATGAGATAGCCATTGGCCGCATGCAGTTCGACCCCGTCGAACCCAGCCGCCTTCGCCCGCTCGGCGCCGCGTCGGAAATCATCGACAATGCCGACAATTTCCTCGGTTTCCAGTGCACGTGGAACGGGATGCGGCCGCTTCGGCCGTAACGATGAGACATGACCGGCGGCCGCGATCGCGCTGGGTGCCACCGGCAGCTGGCCCTTGAGGAGTTCAGGGTCGGAGATGCGGCCAACGTGCCACAATTGCAGGAACATCCGGCCACCGGCTTCGTGGACCGCATGGGTGACGTGTTTCCAGCCTTCCATTTGGGCATCGTTCCAGATGCCAGGCGTACCCCAATAGCCCACGCCCTGCGGGGATACCGAAGTCGCTTCGCTCAGGATCAAACCGGCCCCGGCCCGCTGTCGATAATATTCCGCCATCATGGCGTTCGGAACGCGCTCGGTGCCGGCCCGCTTGCGGGTGAGCGGCGCCATGATGATGCGGTTCGGCAGTGTGAGGGCACCAAGTTTCAACGGGTCGAACAAACGGGACATCTGCAAACTCCTGGGATTGAGAACACATATGGCCGTGCAGTGTCCCGGAGACAATTGCGCTTCAAGTTGCCAGATCGTAGACTTGAGGATGTCAATCGAGGCGCTGCAGATGGCTCTCACCAACACTTTCGCTGGCGTCGAAGTCTTCATCAATGCGGTAAAATCCGGCTCGTTCACGGCCGCGGCTGCCCGGTTGGGCATTACCAAGTCGGCGGCCGCCAAATCCGTGGCGCAACTGGAAAGCCGGCTTGGCGTCAAGCTGCTGCATCGCACCACGCGGCGGCTGTCGCTGACGCCGGAAGGCGCGGCCTATCTCCAGCAAGCCGAGGCCGCCATTGATCAGCTGCGGTCAGCGGAGGATTTTGCCCGCTCGAGAGCAAGCACGGTGCGCGGTATACTCCGGGTGGACATGCCAGCGGCATTTGGCCGTCGCGTCGCCATGCCGATCCTGCTGGATATCCTGAGGGCCCATCCCGACCTGCGCCTGGCCGCGAGCTTTTCGGATCGGATTATCGATCCCGTGGAAGAAGGGGTAGATCTGTGCCTGCGGTTCGGTGAACTCCCGGATCGCGCCGATATCGCTGCCCGGCCACTCGGATCGCAGCGCCTCCTGCTCTGTGCGGCGCCCAGCTATCTGGAAGCGTCTGGCCTGCCGGTCGGTCTGAGTGATCTGCACCGTCACGCCTGCATTCTGGGAAGCCGGCCTGACCGGCCAGCCTCCTGGCGCTTTGTCGACGAGAAAAATCGCATCCTGTCTTTTGACCCGCCGGCCACGCATCAAGCCAGTGACGGTGAGGTCGTCATTGCAATGGCGCTAGCCGGCTTCGGCTTGTGTCAAATGCCCCAGTCATTGGTCCAGGCCAGTATCGAGCGGAATGAACTGGTCGTCGTGCTGCCCGATCACTGCCAGGCGCGATCCCCATTCAACGCCGTCTGGCCCGCAACCCGCGCCATGCTCCCCAGGGTCCGAATAGTGGTGGACGAACTCGTCCGGCGCGCCGGCGCGGGAGCGCTGTAAGGCCACCATCACCGCCAATTAGCGTCCGCCTCATCGCCCCGCAAAAAACTTATCCCCGCCCCGTTGGGCGCATGTCACTATCTCCCCATCCCGCCAGTCACCGGTCCCCACGCAGGGCCGGGCGGGGTGACCGTGGGATGGGGGCGCCTGTCCAGTGGGGTTGGAAACTCGGCAGCCGGACCTGCAAGACTGGTACCGCCTGAACCGGACCCTGCACAAAAGCGGATCGAGACGGGCGTCCATTGGCTCCCCTA
>NZ_JBJDRE010000038.1:0-3129 GCF_044987315.1 Devosia sp. ZW T5_3 | reverse complement strand
GTGTCGGGGGCGGGGGTGTTCAAGGATGCCGTGTCCGATGCGCAGATCAGGGCGTTGTTTTTTGCCGGGACGATCCAGAACTGGCAGCTGATCATTCCCGATTTCGGGACGGTGGCGGGGCCATTTCAGATCGTGGCGCTGGAATTTTCCGCCGATCATGCGGGGGAAGTGACGTTCGACCTGGCGCTGGAGAGCGCGGGGGAAGTGACGTTTGTGGTGGTGTGACCGCATCTCAAAATCAAAGGGCAAAAAACATGGCGATTGCGCAGCGGGGTGAGATTGAGGCGCTGATTGGCGGGGAGCGGGTGACGCTGTGCCTGACGCTGGGGGCGTTGGCGGAGTTGGAGGCGCATTTGCAGGCGGGGGATCTGGTGGGGCTGGCGGAGCGCTTTGCCAATGGGCGGGTTTCGGCGCGGGATCTGACGGCGATCCTGGGGGCCGGGCTGCGCGGCGGGGGCAATGGGATCAGCGATGATGATCTGGCGCGGCTGAGCATCGAAGGCGGGGTCAAGGGCGCGGCGGAGATTGCGGCGCGGCTGCTGAAGGCGACGTTTGGAGAGGCGGAGTGACGCCGTTTCCCTGGGCGGCGGCGATGCGGTTTGGTCTGGGCGTGTTGCGGCTGGCGCCACGCGAGTTCTGGGCAATGACGCCGCGGGAGCTGGCTGCAGCCTGGGGCGCGATTTTGGGTGATCGAGCAGGCCCCTTGGGGCGGCAGGAACTGGGCGCGATGATGGAGAAATTCCCCGATGGCCGATGAGCTTTTTCCGGACAGTTTTGTCGATGAGCTGAGCGATGTGAAACTGGAACTGGGGCGCATCAAAAACCTCGGCGATGGGGTGGCGCGCTCGATCAGCTCGGCATTTCGCGGGGCGCTGCTGGACGGCAAATCGTTCCAATCGCTGCTGGGCGACATTGCGCGCAGCTTTGCCGATATCGCGCTCAAGGCGGCGATAAAGCCGCTGGGGAGCCTGGCGGGGAATTTGGTCGAAAGCCTGTTTACGGCGACCAATCCGGCGGTCAGGGAATTTGCCAAGGGCGGGGTGATTGCGACGCCGAGCTATTTTCCGATGTCGGGCGGGCTGGGGCTGATGGGTGAGGCGGGGCCGGAGGCGATCATGCCGCTGGCGCGTGGCGCCGATGGGCGGCTGGGTGTGGCCGGCGGCGGTGGCGCGGTGCACGTGACGTTCAATGTGACGGCGAGTGATGCGCGCAGTTTTGCGGCGAGCGAGGCGGAGCTGAGCGCGATGTTGTTGCGGGCGGTCAAGCGGGGCACGCGGGGGAGCTAGCGCATTTCGATATTCAGGTGATGCCGGCCTGCAAGCCGCAAGTCGCTGCGCTTCCGGTGCTCACGTACCCAAAAGTACGCTCCGTTCCGGTTCTCGCGACCCGCGTCTTTCGGCTCGGCCTGACCTGAATCTCTTCATGCGCAACTCCACTCCAACCGTAGGCGACGAGGAGATTTTCCATGGCCTTTCATGCAGTTCGCTTTCCCCTTGATGTGGCCCTTGGTTCCCGCGGTGGGCCGGAGCGGCGGACGGATGTGGTGACGCTGGCGGGCGGGGGCGAGCAGCGCAATGGGCGCTGGCAGCATTCGCGGCGGCGTTACAATGCGGGATATGGCGTCAAATCGCGGGCGGATATGGCGGCGGTGCTGGCATTTTTCGAGGAAAGACGCGGCCGGCTGCATGGGTTTTTGTGGCGCGATGGGCTGGATCATTCCTCGGGCGGGACGGTGCCGGGGGCGGGTGATCAGGCCATTGGCGTGGGCGATGGGGTGCGGACGTCGTTTCAGCTGAGCAAGCGTTACGGGGCGAGTTTTGATCCGTATGTCAGGCCGATCACGCGGCCAGTGGCGGGCAGCGTGCGCATGGCTGTGGCGGGTGTTGAAGTGACCAGTGGTTGGACTGTGGATGTCGCTACAGGCGTGGTGAGCTTTGCGACGGCGCCGGGCATTGGGGCGGCGGTGACGGCGGGTTTTTTGTTCGATGTGCCGGTGCGGTTCGATACGGACCGGCTGGATGTGGAACTGACCGGTTTCGATGGGGCCGAGGCGCCGTCCATTCCATTGGTGGAGATCTTGCCATGAGGGTGCTGGAGGCGGGGCTGGCCGGCCATGTGGCGCAGGGGGAGACCACGCTGGCCCATTGCTGGCGCATCAGGCGTGGGGATGGGTTGGTGCTGGGTTTTACCGATCATGACCGGGTGCTGGCGTTTGACGGGACGCAGTTTTTGCCCAGCCACGGGCTGGATGGTGGCGAGGTGCCGGCCAAGCTGGGTGGGCAGGTGGAGACCAGCGAAGTGCTGGGGGTGATCCATGCCGAGGCGATCAGCGAGGACGATATTCTGCTCGGGCATTATGACGGCGCGGTGGTGGAAAGCTGGCGGGTCAATTGGGCGGATGTGAGCCAAAGGCTGCTACTGCGCACCGATGCGATTGGCGAGATTGTGCGCGAGGACGGGGTATTCCGGGCGGAATTGCGCTCGGCGCAGCAGGGGCTCAATGCGACGCGAGGCCGGGTCTATCACGGGCTGTGCGATGCGGAGCTGGGAGATGCGCGGTGTGGCGTTGATCTGGCGGCCTGGCGGGGTACGGCGACGGTAATTGCGGTGGAGGATGCCTATCGCGTGCGGGTCTCGGGGCTGGCTGGATTTGCCGACGGCTGGTTTGGTTTTGGCAAGGCGGTGTGGAGTGGAGGGCGGCGCGTGGGGCTGACCGATGGGGTGATGAGCCATGGGCGGGATGTGCTCGGTTTTGCCGTGAAGCTGGGGGATTGGGTCGTGCCAGGCGACACGCTGGTGGTGACGGCGGGGTGTGATCGGCAGTTTGCTACTTGCAAGGCCAAGTTCGCCAATGCGGTCAATTTCCGCGGCTTTCCGCATATTCCGGGCAGCGACTATGTGCTGCGCCACCCGCGCAATGGCGATGCGCTGGATGGGCGGGCGGTGGTGAAATGAACCCCGATGCCGTGGTGAGCGCGGCGCGGGCGTGGCTGGGCACGCCATACCGGCATCAAGCGGCAACGCTGGGGGCGGGGTGTGACTGCCTGGGGCTGCTGCGCGGGGTTTGGCGAACGCTGTATGGAGGGGCGCCGATGGCGGTGCCGCCGTATCGGGCGGATATGCGGGACC
>NZ_JBJDRE010000037.1:0-3678 GCF_044987315.1 Devosia sp. ZW T5_3 | reverse complement strand
ACCGTGGGATGGGGGCGCCTGTCCAGTGGGGTTGGAAACTCGGCAGCCGGACCTGCAAGAATGGTACCGCCTGAACCGGACCCTGCATAAAAAGCGGATCGTGACGGGCGGCCATTGGTCCACTCTATTAGTTTCGGAAGGCCCAATGGCCGCCCGTTACCGTATAACCGCGACGCCATCAGGCCGGGCGGCGTTTC
The DNA here is from genome assembly GCF_044987315.1 of Devosia sp. ZW T5_3. Classification (NCBI taxonomy): domain Bacteria; kingdom Pseudomonadati; phylum Pseudomonadota; class Alphaproteobacteria; order Hyphomicrobiales; family Devosiaceae; genus Devosia; species Devosia sp. ZW T5_3. The sequence goes on along the minus strand of NZ_JBJDRE010000037.1, from coordinate 3,481 downwards.
CGGCCGTCTGGGCTGGAACGGCTGTGCATTCGGATGTTCATACTGTCGTTGAGACGCTGAGGATCAGCTCGCCACTTGTTTTGGGCAATGTTTTCCACGAGCTTTCCAGTGCGCGTTATTGCCGACCGGGTTCGCGCCAGATTCCCAGATGCCAGTTTCTACATTATGGAAGTACGGCCATTTGAATGAGTGAAGTACGGCCATTTGAATGAGTACTGAGGCGCAGGTGGCGTGGCTTGTTGAGCCGTTTCTGGCTCGGCATCCCGAATTTGTCCGGATTGGCCGCGTTTTGAGACGCAGGCCGATAGGCCATTTCAGTCTGAGTTTGGACATTCGCCGCACGGCGTATAAGGGGCATATTAGCCCGATGTGGGGCGCGGGTATCACTTTTGGTCCGCCGCCACATTTTGGCGGGGGCATAGGCCGCACGCTGGATCGGGCAGATGGTTACCTGGATGCGCCGGACCTGCAGGCCCGATTGCTTGATGAACTCGAGCTGGCCAATGAGACAATTCTGCAGCGCTTTACGTCTCTGGAGACGCTTGTCGAGCTTGAGATGGCTGTTCATCCGAGCTTTGCGATGATCCGATTTCTCAAGGCGGTACTGTTGGCGGGAGTGGGGCGTCTTGCGGAGGCGGACAATCTGCTCGCGGCCGATATTGAATATCGTATCCGGGAGGGCGAACGCTTTGACCCGCTCTACGCCAAGCTGAGGACCGGTAGCAAAGCTTGGCACCGCCGGCAGGAAGAGGTCAGGAATAGAAGGACCTTCATAGGCCATCTCAAGCACTTGCACGGCTTCATTGAGCGGCGGGACTTGGCAGGATTGGCAGCCCTGCTGCACGACTGGGAGGCACAGGGCGTTGCGGCCAGGAAGATGACCGACTATTGGCAGCGATCGCCATTTCCTTTTGAATTGGGCGGTGGTGACTAGCTGGATAACGCGCTTCCCGGGGGAGCTTCCGATCAACTTGAGCAAGCCCCGATCCAGTCCCTCCTCCTTGTGGCGAGCGATTGAGGGTGGGGTGCCGAGTGTGCTACCAGCATGGATTCTGGCCGAGTTCCGAATGTCGCCGGACCGTCTGACCACCCTCAGTGCCGCGCTGCTTTTAGAAACTGCGCCGACGGCGAGATGTGTTGTCCGGCAAAGTCAATATCTCGACCCGCAGCAGTTTCTACAAAACACCGCCCTCGACGAGACAGGGAATTAAAGGATAATTAAGCATTATATTCGCAACATTGGGCATTACTTATTTAGTTTTTTGCCCGGTTGTGATGCAAAGAAGCCATTTCCTCTCAGGTATTTGGCCGTCTCGCCAATGCCTGCTCATGTCGAGCGCGCCATTCGTCGTCGCGCTGGCGACGCTCTCGCCGGCATTGGCGCAAGTGTCCATTGGCGGGGATAGCACGCCGTTAGATCCTGCATCCATCGATGGCAGTGTCGACCTGACTATTGGTGTGACCGGTGCTGGTAGCTTGACCATTCTCAATGGCAGCACATTGACCAATGCTATGGGTTATGTGGGGTTCGATGTGGGCGGCGTGGGCGTCGTCACGGTTTCCGGGCAAGGGTCGCGCTGGGACAATCTTGGTGATGTCATCATTGGACAGGAAGGCAATGGAACCCTCGACATTCAGGCGGGCGGGTTCGTCAGCGGCGGGACGGGCTATGTAGGGAACGGTCCGGGCAGCGTTGGCGTCGTGACGGTGTCGGGCGCGGACGGTTTGGGCAATGCTTCGACCTGGTCACTTCGGCAAGATCTGAACATCGGCTATCCGGGGACAGGAACGCTCAATGTGGAGGCAGGCGGTCATGTCGCGGTTGGTGGGCGGATCGATGTTGGTGTTGCGGGGCAAGGCAAAATGGAGCTCTCGGATGGTGCCACTCTATCGAGCAACGACGGCGTCGTCGGCACCGACGCCTACGGTGAGGCCATCCTGACTTCGGGCGCATCCTGGACCATGGTAGGGCAGCTCACCGTCGGTCTGGTCGCCCAAGGCGACCTGCGAATTGAAGACGGCGCCAGCGTCACCAGCAACCAGGGCTATGTGGGCGCCCACCCCGGTAGCGACGGCAGTGTCACCGTGACGGGGCCGGGGTCGAGCTGGGAGATGACCAACTTCAACCTTACTCTCGGCAATTACGGGGTCGGCGCGATGACCATCGAAGATGGCGCGCGGGCTTACGCGAAGGCCGGCGTGTATCTCGGCATTTCGGATGCCACGGCAAGCGGCACGCTGAATGTGTTGGGGACGCCGGGTGCGCGCGGCGTTCTGGAAACCAGCGGTTTCCGGGGCGGGATGGGCACTGCAAATGTGACCGTGGATGGCGGCATCGTCCGGGCCATCCGCAACAATACCGATTTCATCAGCAGCTATGGCGCTCAGCAGGTTACCCTCGGCGCCGGCGGTGGCATCATCGATACCAACGGTTTCAATATTGGCATCGCCCCTGTCATGACCGGCGCGGGCAGCCTGACCAAGGATGGCCTGGGCACGCTAACGCTCACCGGCGCCAATATCTATGGCGGTGGCACGGCGATCACCGCCGGCACCTTACAGCTGGGCAATGGCGGGAAGAGCGGCAGCATCTTGGGGAACGTCGCCAATAGCGGCGTGCTGGCCTTCAACCGCTTGGATGGGGTGACCTTCGGCGGGACGATCGCCGGGACTGGTGGCGTTTGGCAGGTAGGTTCCGGCCAGACCACGCTCACTGCAAACAACTCCGGCCTGGCGGGCGTCTCGCGGGTGTATAACGGCATTCTCTCGGTCAATGGCACGCTTGGTGGGGCGATTGAAGCCATAGGCGGACGACTGCAGGGCAACGGCCAGGTGGGGACGGCGACGAATTTTGCCGGGGGCACCATCGCTCCGGGCAACTCGATCGGCACTCTGACCGTGGCAGGCAACTATATCGGCAATGGCGGTATGCTCGAAATCGAGACGGTCCTTGGCGATGACAGCTCGTCCACGGACTTGCTGGTGGTCACCGGCGATACGTCCGGCAGCACCAATGTTCGTGTCATCAATGTCGGCGGCAATGGCGCACAAACCAACGAAGGCATCAAAATCGTCGATGTCGGTGGTGTCTCCGCTGGCGATTTCACGCTGCTGGGGAGCTATACTTTCGAAGGGGCTCCCGCGGTCGTTGGCGGCGCCTATGCCTATCGCCTGTATCAAGGGAGCGTCAGCACGCCTGCCGATGGTGACTGGTACCTGCGGTCGGCCTTGATCGACGGGGGTCTCCCGACGGGGCCGCTTTATCAGGCCGGAGCTCCGGTCTACGAGGCCTATGCGGCGATGCTACAGAGTTTCAACGAGCTTGAAACCCTCCAGCAGCGCGTCGGCAACCGGTCCTGGACGGCCGGTATGATCGAAACGGGCGCCTTGCCCGAAGCGGCTGGCGCCAAGAGCGGCATCTGGGGCCGGATAGTCGGCCGCCATGCCGATATGAATTCCAGGTTCTCCACGACCGCCGCAG
>NZ_JBJDRE010000036.1:0-5243 GCF_044987315.1 Devosia sp. ZW T5_3 | reverse complement strand
GCGCCAGCAATTTGCCGCCGCCGAAACCGAACGCCGCCGGCGCGAGGAAGAGGAACGCCGCCGCCAGGCTGCGGCCCAGCAGCCCGCGACACCGGCGCCGAACCCGCAGCCCAATCCGCCGCAGCCGGCCCAGCTCGATTCCGCGCTGGCGGACGATATTTCCTCGATCATCAATCGGGACAATACGACCGGGGCGACGACCGGGCAGGGCGGTTCACCCACTTTGGGCGACACCACCGGCACCTCGGCCACCCTCAGCCAGACCGAGATCGGGGCGCTGGTCGCCAAGATCAAGCAGTGCTGGTATCTGCTGCCCAATGAAGAGGCGAGCGGGGCCGAAGTCGTCGTCAATATGCGGCTCAAGCAGGATGGCTCGCTGGCCGATGTGCCGCGCATCGTCTCGGTCAGCCAGCAGCCCGAAGCCATCGGCATCGCCCAGAAGGCGGTGAGCGCGGTGGCCGGTTGCGGTCCCTACAGCATGCTCTCGGCAAACACTTATGACCAATGGCAGAATATCAACGTCACTTTGCGTCCGTGACATCTTGGAAGCGCCTTTGTCTGGCAGCATTGTCAACGAACGGCAGGAATGGAGACTGAAATGACCCTTCTCACCCGGCGCAACGCCCTCAAGCTCGGTCTGGCCGGCGGCATTGCCATGGCTGCAGCCGCCAAGGCCAGTGCCCAGCTCAATATCACGGTCGAGGGCGCCAATTTCCGGCCCCTACCGATCGCCATTCCCGATTTCGCCTCGAGCGATCCCACCTTCGGGCGCGAGATCGCCGAGATCGTGCGCAACAATCTGCGCCGTTCGGGCCTGTTCCAGCCGCTCGATCCGGCCTCGCTTCCCGTGCAGGTGGGCGATGTGAATGCCACGCCCGATTTCAACACCTGGCGCACCGCCAATGTGGACGCATTGGTGATGGGCGCCGTCGAGCGCGGCGGGCAGATTTCGTCCTCGGTGCGCGTGTGGGACACCCGCCAGGGCGCCCAGGTGGTCGGCAGCAGCTACAATACCGATCCCAATTCCTCGCGCCGGGTCGGCCATATCATTTCGGACGCCATCTATTCCAACCTGACCGGCGGCGGCGGCTATTTCGATACCCGCGTGATCTATGTGGCCGAAAGCGGCCCCAAGGCCAATCGCGTGCGGCGGCTGGCCATCATGGATCAGGATGGCGCCAATTCGCAGTATCTGACCGATGGCAGTTCCATGGCGCTGACGCCGCGCTTTTCGCCCAATGGCGACATGGTCACCTATATGAATTTCGCCAATGGCAATCCGCAGGTCTTCCTGCTGCAATTATCCACCGGCCGCCAGCAGCAGCTGGCCGCCGTCGGCGCCATGACCTTCGCGCCGCGCTTTTCGCCCGATGGCGGCACCGTGGCCTTCTCGGTCGAGCAGGGCGGCGCCACCAATATCTATTCGGTCAGCACCGGGGGCGGGCAGCCCATGCAACTCACCTCGGGCGCCGCGATCGATACCGGCCCCTCCTATGCGCCCGATGGCAGCCGCATCCTGTTCGAAAGCGATCGGGGCGGCTCGCCGCAGATCTATATGATGGGCTCCAACGGCGGCAATGCGCAGCGCATCAGCTTCGGCCAGGGCAGCTATTCCACCCCGGTCTGGTCGCCCAACGGCGATTTAATCGCCTTTACCCGCCAATCCGGCGGCCAGTTCAATATCGGGGTGATGAATCCCGATGGCTCGGGCGAGCGCATGCTCTATTCCAGCTTCCACGCCGAAGGCCCCACCTGGGCGCCCAATGGGCGCGTCATCATGTTCTTCCAGGATCCGGGCGGCAATGACGGCCCGCGCCTGATGAGCATCGATATCTGGGGCCGCAATCTTTTGACCATCCCGACCGATGGCTATGCATCGGATCCAGCCTGGTCGGGGCTGCGGGCTTAAGTGCTTGGGGCAGCACGAAAGTGATTTCGTGTTGCCCCACTTAACCTTAACGTGATTGGCCGTCCCCTCTGTGGCTAATCTGCACCATCACAAAAAAGCCCGGATTTCCGCCACATTTGTGCCGGGATAGGCAAACATTAACCAGACACGCAAACGCGGTCTTAAGAATAAGCGCGGTAAATGCCGTGCTTAAGATTGTAAGCCTTTCAGGAGCCTCCATTGGCCATTTCCGCACCCCTCAACACCGCGTTGCGCGCATTCGCAATGTTGCTCTTCGTCGTCGCGATTGCGGCCTGTTCCCGCACCCCCAATGCGATGCCGACCGGTGTCGGCAATCTGGGCCCCGGCGGCGGCGCCCCCGGCAGCCAGCAGGAATTCCTCGTTTCGGTCGGTGACCGCGTGTTCTTCGAAACCGATTCGAGCAACCTCACCCCCACCGCCATGGCAACCCTCGACAAGCAGGCCGCCTGGCTCAACCAATATTCGAACTACCGCATCATGATCGAAGGCCATGCCGACGAGCGCGGTACCCGCGAATACAATATCGCCCTGGGCGCTCGCCGCGCCTCCATCGTGGTCAATTACCTGACCTCCAAGGGCGTCAATGGCCAGCGCATCACCAGCCAGTCCTTCGGCAAGGAACGCCCGGTGGCCATCTGTAACGACATTTCCTGCTGGAGCCAGAACCGCCGCGCGGTCACCGTGGTCCAGTAAGACAAAACCGGCCCTGCCAATCGGCAAGGCCGAAGCGATCCAGTGCAAACTGGAGGCAAGAGCGCCCGGAGCCCCGAAAAGGGCCCGGGCGCTTTCTTTTGACCAAAATTGGCCTTTATTGCCTGGCCTCCAAAGGTTCATGGTGCATCGTGCAGTCACGGCGCGTTTGGAGGCTTATTACTTTGACGACGACCAATCATCTGAAGGCGCGGCTGGTGCTGGTGACGGCGCTGGCCCTCGGCGTGGCCGCCCCGGCTTTCGCCCAGTCCGGATTGCCCACTCCGCCGGCCCTTGTGGGCCGAATGCTGAGCGACGAGACGCCGCCCGTTTTGATGGCACAGGCCAATGATACGGCAACGCTGATGCTGCGCATCCAGCAGCTCGAGGAGCAGATCCGTTCGCTCAATGGCCAGGTCGAGGGCCTGACCTTCCAGCTCACCCAGATGCAAACGCTGGTGCAGCGCCAGAGCGAAGAGAACGCCGCGCGCTTCCAGGCGCTCGAAGGCGGTGCGCCGGGAAAACCTGATGCGGCGACCCAGCAGGGCGGCGCGACGCCGGCCCCGGTGTCGCCGCAGGCCCCCGCTGACGAATCCAATGTGCCGCTGACCGATATTCCCGCGCAGGGCGTCCAGCCATTGCCCGGCGAAACCGAGTTCGACCCCACATTCGACGATGGCAGCGCGCCGATGGACGATCTGGGCAATTCCAACGATCCGCTGGTCGGCACCGGCCGCACGGGCGGTACGGACCTGACCACGGGCGAGCCGCTGGACCTGACCTATGATCCGGCCGCCGGCCCCTCGGACAATCCAGACGCCGACGCGCAATTCCGCGCCGGCTACGAGGCCCTGGCGCGCGGCGACTACGCTTTTGCCGAGGATCAGTTCACTCAGTTCATCGAGCTGTACCCGGACAATCCCCAGGTTACCGACGCCGCCAATTGGCTGGGCGATGCGCTGTTGCAGCGCCAGGCCTATAGCGAAGCCGCCGATGTGTTGCTCAATGCCTTCCAGAAGGCGCCGGACAATCCGCGAGCGCCTGAATTGCTGCTCAAGCTGGGCATGTCGCTATCGGGCGCCGGCGAGCGCGAAACCGCCTGCCGCACCTTTGCCGAAGTCGATCGCCGCTACACCACGCTGCCTGATGCCGTCAAAGGCCGCCTGGCCGAGGAAAAGACCAAGGCCGAATGCCCGCCCGCTTGACCCCCAGCCTCGACGACGCGGCAGCGCTGGACCAGCTCTTTGCTGCCGTCGCCGGGGAACAGGCGATCGGGCTGGCCGTGTCCGGTGGCGCCGATAGCCTGGCGCTGTTGCTGCTGGCCCATGGCTGGGCCAGCGCCCGCGACAACGCGCCCATTCTGCACGTCTATTCGGTCGATCACGGTCTGCGCCCCGAGGCGGCCGCCGAAGTCAAAATGGTACTCGCTGCGGCCAAAGAGCTGGGCGTCGCCGCCAGCGGCCTCAAATGGAGTGCGACCAAGCCCGTGGCCGGCCTGCAGGAAGCGGCCCGGATCGCCCGCTACCAATTGATCGGCAATGCAATGGCACAGGATGGGATTTCCGTTCTGCTCACCGCCCATCATCGCAACGACCAAGCCGAAACCGTGTTGATGCGCATGGCCCATGGCAGCGGTATCGAGGGCCTCAGGGGTATGTCGGCCATGGCTGTGGTCGAGGGCATAATCGTGCACCGCCCGCTGCTCGATATCGATCCGGCGGCTCTGCGGGCAATCGTGGATGCAGCGGGTTTCGTACCGGCCGAAGACCCGTCCAATAGTGACGAGCATTATGAACGCGTGCGCTGGCGCAAGGCTCTGCCGCAATTGACAAGCCTGGGGCTAGACGCCGCGGCACTCGCGGTTTTTGCCGACCGCATGGCCGAAGCCGATGCGGCCATTGCGCAGATGGCCGAGAGCTGTTTTGCCGCCATGGTGCGGCTGGATGGCTTCGGCTCGGCGCGGATCGAACTGGCCGGCTTTATCGGTCTCAGTCCCGCCATTTCCGTGCGTGTGCTCGGCCGGGTCCTCAATATTGTCGGCGGCCGGCAAAAGCCGCGCGCCTTGGGGCAGGTCGAACGGCTGCGCCAATCGATTGCCGATGGAGCTTTGCCCAAATCCACCACCGTTCTGGGCTGCGTCATCCGTCTCAAGGACGAGGCCGTGGTGATCGCCCGCGAGCCGGGTCGCGCCGTGCCGCCCGACGCGATCCTGCGCCCCCATGCCGAGCTGATCTGGGACGAACGCTTCCTGATCATCAACGGCTCGGGTGAAAGCGACCTCACCGCCAGCGTCGCCGATTACCTGCCTCGCCACCGGCTCGAAGAATTTTTAGGCTTCAAGGTCACCGCTCCCGCCGAAGCCATCCGCACCGCCCCCATCGTCCGCGACGCCGCCGGCGGCGTCCTCTCACTGGGCGGCTGGTCGTTCGACGATCGCATCAAGGTGCAATTGCTGATCGATTGAGGGGTGTGATGCACCCGCTTCGTCCACCCACGGTGTCATTCCCGCGAAAGCGGGAACCTCCGTTTCGTGATGTCGAAGCAAGCAAACAGAGGTTCCCGCTTTCGCGGGAATGACATTGTGATTGGGATGGCGAAGGGCGAAGAACCCCAATCTATCCAT
>NZ_JBJDRE010000035.1:0-5323 GCF_044987315.1 Devosia sp. ZW T5_3 | reverse complement strand
ACACCAATATTCCCCGCCGCCCGCCATTCCACCCTCCAAACCCTACCCAAAAACTCCCACACACCTCCCCCGCAGAATTATTTTCCATGCCACCGCGCCCAAAAGCCAACCCTCCACCTTGAGAAACTCGACTGAAACGGTAGTTTCACCCGCGCCGAACCGCCGTTGAGAGGTCGACATGAACCGTGCCGCCGAAACCCCTGCTGTCCGGATCTTCGCTTGAGCGCCGCCGCGTCGCCCGTGCGCTCTCGCAAGCGCAGCGTGATCCCCGGCTTCGGCCTGACGCTCGGCTTCACGCTGACCTATTTTTCCCTGATCATCCTGATCCCGCTGCTCGCCTTGGCCATCCGCTCGGCGGGTCTGGGCTTTGATGGCTTCTGGAAAGCCGCCAGCGATCCGCGCGTGCTCGGCTCGCTCCGTGTTAGCTTCGTCACCGCGCTCATCGCCGCCGGCATCAACGTCGTCTTCGGCACCCTGATCGCCTGGGTCCTGGTGCGTTACCGCTTCCCCGGCCGCCGCATATTCGACGCCATCATCGATCTGCCCTTCGCCCTGCCCACCGCGGTTGCCGGCATTGCGCTCACCGCCATCTACGCCCCCAATGGCACGATCGGCGCGCTGTTCGCCCCCCTTGGCGTCCGCATTGCCTACACGCCGATCGGCATCGTCATCGCCATGATCTTTATTGGCCTGCCCTTCGTCGTGCGCACCATCCAGCCCATTCTCGAAGAGGTCAGCCACGAGGTCGAGGAGGCCAGCGCCACTCTGGGCGCCACCCGCTTCCAGACCATCACCCGCGTCATCCTCCCGAGCCTCACACCGGCCATTCTCACCGGCTTCGCGCTGGCCTTCGCGCGCGCTGTGGGCGAATACGGCTCCATCATCTTCATCGCCGGCAATATTCCCTTCGTCTCGGAAATTGCCCCGCTGCTGATCTATATCCGCCTGCAGGAGTTCAACTATGTCGGGGCGACCGTCATCGCTTCGGTCATGCTGCTGCTGTCCTTTGCCATGCTGTTTGCGATCAATCTGATCCAGGCCTGGAGCCGCAAGAGGTATGGTTATGGCGACTAAACTCCGCGCCCGCCGCCATCGCCGCATCTCGCCCACCAGCGAAAGCCGCACCGTCCAATGGGCCTTGATCGGCCTGGCGCTGCTGTTCATGGCGGTCATTCTGGTGCTGCCGCTTTATGCCGTGTTCCACGAAGCCTTCGCCAAGGGCATCGTCCCCTTCTTCGCCGCCTTGGGCGAGCCCGATGCGCAGGCCTCCATACGGCTCACGCTGATGGTCGCGGCCATTGCCGTGCCGCTCAACGTCGTTTTCGGCCTTGCCGCCTCCTGGGCCATCGCCAAGTTCGAGTTCAAGGGCAAGGCCTTTCTCATCACCCTGATCGATCTGCCGTTTTCCGTGTCCCCGGTCATTTCGGGCATGGTTTATGTGCTGCTGTTCGGGGCCGGCAGCTTCCTCGGCCCCTGGCTCAAATCCTACGGCATCGAAGTTCTCTTCGCGCTGCCTGGCATCGTGCTCGCCACCATTTTCGTCACCTTCCCCTTCGTCGCTCGCGAATTGATCCCGCTCATGCAGGATCAGGGCACCGGCGATGAGGAAGCCGCGCTCTCGCTGGGCGCCAATGGCTGGCAAACCTTCTTCCGCGTCACCCTCCCCAATATCAAATGGGGCCTGCTTTACGGCGTGCTGCTGTGCAATGCCCGCGCCATGGGCGAGTTCGGCGCCGTCGCCGTCGTGTCCGGCAAGATTCGCGGCCAGACCACCACCATGCCGCTGCAGGTGGAAATGCTTTATAATGAATATAATGCCACCGCCGCCTTCGCGCTGGCCTCGCTTCTGGCCCTGTTGGCCCTGGTGACGCTGGTGTTGAAATCGGCCCTGGAATGGCGTTTCGGCGATGAAATCGCCGCCGCCGAACGGTAATTTGGAGAATCTGGTTTTATGGAAGTTCGCGTAGCCAATGTGCGCAAGGAATTCGACCGGTTCCCTGCGCTTCATGATGTCTCGCTCGATATCCGCTCGGGCGAGCTGATTGCGCTGCTCGGTCCTTCCGGCTCGGGCAAGACCACGCTGCTGCGCCTTATCGCAGGCCTTGAAATGCCTACCCAGGGCAAGATTTTCTTCGGCGATACTGACGCTTCGGAAAAGACTGTGCAGGAGCGCAATATCGGCTTCGTGTTCCAGCACTATGCCCTGTTCCGCCACATGACCATCCTTGAGAACATCTCCTTCGGCCTCAAGGTGCGTCCGCGCTCCACCCGCCCGCCGGCCGGCGAAATCCGCCGCCGTGCCATGGAATTGCTCGATCTGGTCCAGCTGTCGGGCCTTGAAAAGCGTTATCCCAACCAGCTCTCCGGCGGCCAGCGCCAGCGCGTCGCGCTTGCCCGCGCCCTCGCCATCGAGCCCGGCGTGCTGCTGCTCGACGAGCCCTTCGGTGCGCTGGACGCCCAGGTCCGCCGCGAGCTGCGCAAATGGCTGCGCGAAATCCACGACCGCACCGGCCACACCACGGTCTTCGTCACCCACGATCAGGAAGAAGCCCTCGAACTTTCCGACCGCCTCTGCGTCATGAGCCAGGGCAAGATCGAGCAGGTCGGCTCCCCCGACGAAGTCTACGATCACCCCACCTCGCCCTTCGTCTTCGGCTTCATCGGCGATTCCAGCGAATTGCCCGTCACCATCGAAAATGGCGAAGTCTGGGTCGGTGGCCGCGCCATCGGCATCCCCGCCCATGAAACGCCAACCGGCCCCGCGCGCCTCTATTTCCGCCCGCACGATGTCGATCTGATCGAAGCCGACGCCTCCATGGCCGGCGTCGTCACCGCCAGCCGCCGCGTCGGCGGCACCCGCCGCGTCGAACTCGAAGTCGGCGGCGCCAGCCACAAAGTCGAAATCGACCTCCCCTTCGACCACCCCGCCGGCGAAAAAACCCGCCTCTCCTTCCGCCCCAAACGCTGGAAACTGTTTCCGGCCGCTTGAGCTGAACTCTCAGTCGTCACCCTCGCCCCTTGAGGGAGAGGGACCGTAATTTCTTCGTCCAGAAGAAATTACAGGGTGAGGGGTGCTGCGCCATCCCATGCTTCAACGCTTGGAGACGGACCCCTCATCCGCCTTTCGGGCACCTTCTCCCTCAAAGGGGAGAAGAAAAAGCCGTCACTCCTCATCCCCCTTCACCGCCTCCATCGACACATGCGTTGACGTATGCGCCACATGCGGCAGGGCCGAAATCTTCTCCCCCAGCACCTCGCGATAATCGGCAATATCCTTGGTCCGCACCTTGAGCAGATAGTCAAAGCTCGACGCGATCATGTGGCATTGCTCCACTTCCTTGATCGCCCGCACTGCCTTGTTGAACGCCGCCAGCGCCGCCGCCCGCGTGTCTGATAGTTTGACCTCGACAAAGGCCACATGCGGCAGCCCCAGCCGCTTGGGGTCGATCACCGCCCGATAGCCCAGAATATACCCCGCCTTTTCCAGCCGCCCGATCCGCGCCTGACACGGCGTCTTGCTGAGGTTCACCCGCCGGCTCAACTCCGCCACGCTGATCCGCCCATCCCGCGCCAACTCGTCCAATATCTTGCGATCCGTCTGGTCTAAAGTCTCGTAGGTAACGGTTTTCACGGGCGCTTATCCTATCCAGCGCCCAATCAATAACCCCTTCACGCCACCAGCGCCACAAAATCAGGCGAAACGCCTTTCAAACTCATGTCATTGTGCCGTTCTATCAGTAGACCTCATGGTGACCCACGAGGTCGTGCCCAAGAGCGCCCCATGACAACCATCGCCGCCGCCCGCCAGTCCCTCCGCGACCGCAACCTCGCCCCCGAGGCCCCGCTGGTCCGCCAGCTCATCGCCGATACCGGCCTCGATACGGCGGCGCGGCAAAAGATTTCCGCCCATGCCGAGGCCCTGGTCACCACCGTCCGCAAGGGCAATCGCCTCGGCCTCATGGAGAGCTTCCTCGCCGAATATGGCCTCGCCACCGACGAAGGCGTGGCCCTTATGTCGCTCGCCGAAGCCCTGCTGCGCGTGCCGGATGCCGAAACCATCGATGCCCTCATTCACGACAAGGTCGGCGGCTCCAATTGGTCGTCCCATTTCGGCGCCTCCGACAACAAGCTCGTCAACTTCTCCTCCTGGGCGCTGAGCCTCACCGCTGACGTGCTCGGCGATCCAGAAGTCGGCCCAAAAAACGCCCTGCATCGCGCCATTGCCCGCCTGGGTGAACCCGTCATCCGCACCGCCGTCGGCCAGGCCATGCGCCTGCTCGGCAGCCAGTTCGTGTTCGGCCGCACCATTGACGAGGCCATCGTCAATGCCAAAAAGCCCGAATCCATCGGCTACCGCTATTCCTACGACATGCTGGGCGAAGCCGCCCGCACCGGTGCCGACGCCGTCCGCTATTTCGACGCTTATATGTCCGCCATCAATTCGCTGGCGCCCCATTGCACCGCCGCCTCGGTCCGCGACAATCCCGGCATTTCGGTCAAGCTCTCCGCGCTCCACCCGCGCTATGAGTTCGCGCAACGCTCCCGCGTCATGACCGAACTGGTTGCAGCGACTCGTCAATTGGCGCTGGCCGCCAAGGCCGCCAACATGGGCTTCAATATCGATGCCGAAGAGGCCGACCGCCTCGATCTCTCCCTCGACATCATCGCCGAAGTCCTCGCCACCCCCGACTTGGCCGGTTGGGACGGCTTCGGCGTTGTCGTCCAGGCCTATGGCAAGCGCGTCCTGCCGCTGATCGATTGGCTCGACGCCACAGCCACCGCGCTGAACCGCCGCATCATGGTGCGCCTGGTCAAGGGCGCCTATTGGGATGCCGAAATCAAGCGCGCCCAGATCATGGGCCTGCCCGATTACCCGGTCTATACCCGCAAGGCATCGACGGATATCAGCTACATCGCCGCCGCCAAAAAGCTCTTCACCAAGGCCTCGATCTATCCCCAATTCGCCAGCCACAATGCCCATACGGCGGCGGCCGTGCTGCATCTGGCCGCCGAAGCGGGCAGGGGCCCCGATAGCTACGAATTCCAGCGCCTGCACGGCATGGGCGAACGCCTGCACGAAGTCCTGCGCACCTCCGCCGGCACCCGCACCCGCATCTACGCCCCCGTCGGCGCCCACAAAGACCTGCTGGCCTATCTCGTCCGCCGGCTGCTGGAAAACGGCGCCAACGGCTCCTTCGTCTACCAGATCGCCGACGAAGATATCCCCGCCTCCACCGTGGCCGAAGACCCGCTCGGCAAAGTGCTGGCCCTGGGCGATACCATCCCCAACCCGGCCATCCCGGCCCCCCTCGCTATCTTCGCC
>NZ_JBJDRE010000034.1:0-6902 GCF_044987315.1 Devosia sp. ZW T5_3 | reverse complement strand
ATGCCGTCCTCGTCGCCCCACCCGGCGCCGGCAAAACCACCCGTGTCCCCCTCGCCCTCCTCACCGCCCCCTGGCGCCAGGACAACCGCATCATCGTCCTCGAACCAAGGCGCCTGGCCGCCCGCGCCGCCGCCGGCCAGATGGCGCGCCTCCTCGGCGAAGAGATCGGAGACATGGTTGGCTACCGCGTCCGCATGGACACCCGCATCACCGCCAAAACCCGCGTGGAAATCGTTACCGAAGGCGTCTTCACCCGCATGCTGCTCGACGATCCCGAATTGACCGGCATTGCTGCCGTGCTGTTCGACGAATTCCACGAACGCAGCCTCGATGGCGACCTGGGCCTTGCCCTCACGCTCGACGCCGCAGCGCTCCGCCCCGACCTGCGCGTCCTCGTCATGTCCGCCACCATCGATGGCGGCAAGGTCGCCTCTCTCCTCGACAATGCCCCCGTCATCGAAAGCCTGGGCCGCGCCTTCCCGGTCGAGACGCACTACGCCGAACCCGACCCGCTCCAGCGCCTCGAAGACCAGGTCACCTCAACCATTCTCGCCGCCCTGCGCGAGCACGAAGGCTCCGCCCTCGTCTTCCTCCCTGGCCAGGGCGAAATCACCCGCGTCGCCGAACGCCTCGCCCCCCGCGTCCCCGCCAATATTGATATTGCGCCTCTCTATGGTCAACTCACCCCGGCCGAACAGGACCGCGCCATCCGCCCCGCCGAACCCGGCCGCCGCAAGGTGGTCCTCGCCACCTCCATTGCCGAAACCTCCCTGACCATCGATGGCGTCCGCATCGTCATCGACTCAGGCTTCCGCCGCGTCCCTGCATATGAGCCGGCGACTGGGTTGAGCACTCTGGAAACGCGAAAAGTCTCCCGCGCCGGCGCGGACCAGCGCCGTGGCCGCGCCGGCCGCACCTCTCCCGGCGTCGCCATCCGCCTGTGGAACGAGGGCCAGACCGCCGCGCTCGAACCCTTCGACACCCCCGAAATCCTCGCCGCCGACCTTGCCGGTTTCGCGCTTGATCTCGCCGCCTGGGGCATCACGACACCGAGCGCCCTGCGCTTTCTCGACGTCCCACCCGCCCCAGCCTGGGCCGAAGCCACGTCCCTGCTGCAACGCCTCGACGCCATCGACCAAACAGGCCGCCTCACCGCGGACGGCAAAGCCCTCGCCCGCCTGCCGCTCCATCCGCGCCTCGCCCATATGGTGGTATCAGCCGCCCCCGAAGACGATGCCCAAACCGCCGCCGAACTCGCCGTGCTCATCGGCGAACGAGGCCTGGGCGGTGACAGCACCGATCTCAGCCACCGGCTCGACCGCTTCCGCACCGACCGCTCCCAACGCGCCAGCGATGCCCGCGCCATGGCCCAGCGCTGGGCCAAGCTCGCCGGCGGCAAATCTGGCGGCAATCTCCCCGCCGGCCATCACCTGGCCCGCGCCTTCCCCGACCGCATCGCCCAGGCCGCCGGCCCACGCGGAAAATTCCGCCTCGCCAATGGCCGCCAAGCGAGCCTCGAACAGACCGACGCCCTCGCCGGCGACCCCTTCCTCGTCGTCACCGACCTCACCGGCGCCGCCGCCAATTCCCGCATCCGCGCCGCCGCACCCCTCACCCGTGACGACCTCGAAGCCCTCTTCGCCCACCACATCACCACGGAAACCACCCTCGCCTTCGACGAAGCCTCCTCCGCCGTCCGCGCCCGCCGCATAAAACGCCTCGACGCCCTGCGCCTCGCCGACGACCCTGCTCCAGTCGAAGACCTCGAAGCCGCCGCGCGAATCCTCGCAGAAGCCGCC
Source organism: Devosia sp. ZW T5_3 (assembly GCF_044987315.1). NCBI lineage: Bacteria > Pseudomonadati > Pseudomonadota > Alphaproteobacteria > Hyphomicrobiales > Devosiaceae > Devosia > Devosia sp. ZW T5_3. The sequence goes on along the minus strand of NZ_JBJDRE010000034.1, from coordinate 5,103 downwards.
ATCAGGCGCGGCCCCGACAGTCTCCCCTGGTCCAAGGACCACCGCGCCCTGCGCGCCCGCGCCAGCTTCCTCCACAATTCCATCGGCGCTCCTTGGCCCGACCTCTCGGCCGACGCCCTCGTTGCCAATCCCGATTGGCTCGCCCCTCACTTGCTGGGCGAAACCCGCCTCGCCACCATCACTGCCGAACATCTCGGCGCCGCGCTCGACAGCCTCCTGCCCTGGTCCGAACGCCAGCAGATCGACACGCTCCTCCCCAGCCATTTCGCCGCCCCCTCGGGCAGCCACCTCCCCATCGACTATGCCGCCGAAAACGGCCCTGCGCTCGAAATCCGCGTGCAGGAACTCTTCGGCCTCGACCGCCACCCCTCGATCGCAGGCGGCAAAATCCCCCTCCTCCTCGTCCTCCTCTCCCCCGCGCACCGCCCCATCCAAACCACGAGGGACCTCCCCGGCTTCTGGCGCGGCAGCTGGAAAGACGTCGCCAAGGATTTAAAGGGGCGGTATCCCCGCCATTTCTGGCCGGAGGATCCGGTCAACGCAGCAGCAACTGCGAGGGCGAAGCCACGAGGCACGTAGTAAGGACGCGGGGCGCATAAGGCCGAGAGCCCCCTCTTCCCCTCGCCCCTTGAGGGAGAGGGACGGCATTTCTGCGTTCAGCAGAAATGCCAGGGTGAGGGGTTCTGCGCCCGCCCATGCTTGGATGCTTGCAGCAACAACCCCTCATCCGCCCTTCGGGCACCTTCTCCCTCAAGGGGAGAAGGAAGAAAGCACCCACACCCAGATAAACAAAAACCCCAGGGCTCACGCCCCGGGGGTTCTCAACTCTCTCAATATCAGTGGCTCAGGAAGGAGAAAACTCCAGTGCCACCCCATTGATGCAATAGCGCAACCCCGTGGGCGGCGGCCCATCCGGGAACACATGCCCCAAATGGCTACCACACACCGCGCAATGGCACTCTGTCCGCACCATGCCATGGGAGCGGTCCGTCGTCGTCTCCACCGACCCCGGCAGCGGATCGTTAAAGCTGGGCCAGCCCGTACCGCTCTCAAATTTCAGCGTCGATTCGAACAGCGGCGTGTCGCAGCCGGCGCAGGAAAACACCCCTGCCCGCTTTTCATAGAGCAGCGCGCAGCTGCCCGGCCGTTCGGTGCCGTGATTGCGCATCACCTGATATTGCTCGGGCGTCAGCTTGGCGCGCCATTCCGCATCGGTACGGGTCACCTTGAAGGCGTGGGTGTCCATGGCATTCCCCTTTTGTCTGTCTGTCACTGAGCACAGATATAGTATCTTCTTGCCCGCGCCGACACCCATCCGCCCCATCACGGCGGCGTGACCTTTCGAGACAATCATGACCACGATTCGCACGATCGAAGAGCTAGAAGCGCTCTATACCCCTGCTCCCGTTGCCGCCTCCACGGTCAAAGTGGCGCACAAGATGACGCCGCATTATCGCCGTCTAATCGAGGCCAGCCCCTTTGCCGCTCTGGCCACCATCGGCCCCGAGGGCATTGATTGCTCCCCGCGTGGCGACCATCCCGGCTTCGTGCGTATTCACGATGACACCACGCTGATGATGCCCGATCGGCGCGGCAATAACCGCATCGATTCGCTGCGCAATATCGTGCGCGACCCGCGCGTCGCTTTCCTCTTCCTGCTGCCCGGCTCGGGCACCACGTTCCGCGCCAATGGCCGCGCCCATCTCAGCACCGATCCCGATCTGCTCGAGAGCTTTGCGGTGGATGGCAAGCCACCCCGCTCGGTCATCGTCATGGCGATCGACGAGCTTTATTTCCAATGCGCCCGCGCCATTATCCGCTCCGAATTGTGGAACCCCGCCCGCCACATCGATCCCAAAACCCTCCCCAGTGCCGGCGACATCCTCGCCGCCATGACCGACAATCAGGTGGGCGGCCAATCCTATGACCAGGCCTGGCCGGAACGGGCGAAGCAGACCATGTGGTAGGTCGGCAACGAAGACTGTCACGCCCCAGTCATCCTCTCCCGCTACGAGGTCGCCAAACCGACCAAAAGGCAAAAAGAATGACCCTGAAATTCGTGGTGATGAGTGACCTGCACCTGCTGCCCGAAGGCGAGCTCTCGCTGACGCTCGACACCTCTGCGCGCCTTGAACGCGCGGTCGACGAAGTGATCGCCCGCTATGGCGATGCCGATTTCTGCGTGCTGGCCGGCGATCTCGCCGATACCGGCAATCCGGCAGCTTATGAGCGCCTCAAGTCCATCATCGCGCGCCTGCCCATCCCCGTGCATATCACCCTGGGCAATCACGATGACCGCTCCACCTTCCTCGATAGTTTCGGCGCCCATTTTGCCGCCGAGACCGGCAAGGTCGACAAGATCATCGACATCAAGGGCTATCGCGTCATCCTGCTTGATTCGTCCGAACCCGGCCGGGTCGATGGCGTGCTCGAAGCCGCCCAGATCGAATGGCTCACCGCCCGCCTCGCCGAGGCGCAGGACCGTCCGGTCATCGTGATTCTGCATCACAATGCCAATGCCCTGCACATCCACGCCGACACGATCCGCATTCTCGAGCCCGACGCCTTCATCGCCGCCCTCAAGACCCATCCCGATATCCGCCAGGTTATTGCCGGCCATGTGCATCTGACCTCGACCGCCATCTGGCACGGCCTGCCCTTCACCACCCTGGCCGGCGGGCATTATTCGGTCAGCTTCGACGTCGACCGCCCGCAAGCGCCCCTCCACCGCATCGAGGGGCCCGGCCAGATGGCGGTCGTCGTCGGCACACCGGACCGCACCACCGTGCTGTTCGACGATTTCATCAACGGCAATGCGATCATCGACACGGTTTACGAGTGATTATTCTCGCCCGTATCCCTCCCCAACCACCATGTCGTCCCGGCGCAGGCCGGGATGACATGCTGAAGGATACGGGCGCCGTCATGCGTCAACGGACGATGCAAAACCGCCCCCTCCTCACCCTCTTTCCACAAAGCCCAAACTAGCCTCTTGACCCCTGTCGGGGTTTTATGGTCTATCCGCGCCACTGGACAGGCTTTACGGCTTTTCCATCCCGGAGAGATGGGCGTATAGCTCAGCGGGAGAGCACCTCGTTGACATCGAGGGGGTCACAAGTTCGATCCTTGTTACGCCCACCATCTCTCTAAAGACTTTCGCCTGATGGCGATGGGAGTATAGCTCAGCGGGAGAGCATTCGCTTCACACGCGAAGGGTCACAAGTTCAATCCTTGTTACTCCCACCATTTCCCTTCTTTTGATTTTTGCAGCCATCCCTCGCATTGCTGGCGCACACCCCCCTCATCCGCCCTTCGGGCACCTTCTCCCTCAAGGGAAGGAGGAAGGTTCAGTGCTCGATCGAACTCGGAGCCACCCTCGCCCCTTGAGGGAGAGGGGCCGACCTGACGCGTTCAGCGGAAGGTCAGGGTGAGGGGTGCGATCTCCCCGCAAATACCAGTCTAAGCCCAAAAACAAAAATCCCCGCTTTCGCGGGGATTACTCAAATCAACAGTGCTTGGTTTCAGGCCGCCAGCAGCCGCTCAACCTCATTGACCAAATCCTTGAGATGAAACGGCTTGCTCAGCACCGACGCATCCTTGGGCGCGTCGCTATCGGGGTTCAGCGCCACCGCGGCAAACCCGGTGATGAACATCACCTTCAGATCAGGGTCCAGTTCCGTCGCCCGGCGGGCCAGCTCGATCCCGTCCATTTCCGGCATCACGATATCGCTGAGCAGCAGCGCAAATGGCTCCTCGCGCAGGCGTTCATAGGCCGATAGCCCATTGTCGAAGCTCACCACGTCATAGCCCGCGTTCTTGAGCGCGCGCGTCAGGAACTGGCGCATGTCATTGTCATCTTCGGCGAGCAGGATTCGCTTCATCAAATCTCTCCGGCAGTCCGGCTTGGGTGGCATCTGTGGGCAACTGGCTCAAGGTGATATCACCTTTCGGCCGAATCCGCGCTGCCCCATAAAATATGCCACGATGTTTAAGCGAGTTTTGCACATTCGCAACCACAGCACGATTTCAGCTCGCAATTTTGCGACAATCTGGACAATTCCCTGACAAAGCGCCAAACTGGCCGCAAATCATTGCTGCGCCCCGTAACTTTTGCGGGGGCAGACAATTGGGGGAGGCATAGTGCGGTCCGACTATTGGGATCAGCCGGCGTTCGAAACCATCCGTCCCAGGCGGTTGGTTGCGCCACTCGTGTTCAATTCTGCCCATTCTGGCCGCGTCTATCCCGACCGCTTCCTTGCCATGACCCGGCTCGATCACCTCTCCATCCGCCAGTCGGAGGATGCCTGGGTCGATGAATTGTTCGGCCGCGCCCCACATCTCGGCGCCCCCATGCTGCGCGCCCATTTCCCGCGCGCCTATCTCGACGTCAATCGCGAACCCTGGGAGCTCGATCCCACCATGTTCGTCGAGCCCCTGTCGGACCGCTTCAACACCACCTCGCCCCGCGTTGCGGCGGGCTTGGGCACGCTCGCCCGCGTCGTGGCGGAAAACAAACCCATCTATCGCGAGCGCCTGACGCTGGATGACGCGCGCATGCGCATCGAGGGGATTTACCACCCCTATCATGCCGCCCTGCAAAAGCTGCTCAGCGAGGCCATCACCGCCTTTGGCGTGGCCGTGCTGATTGATTGCCATTCCATGCCGCGCATCACCCGCACCGCCGAGCGCGCCGCGCCCGATATCGTGCTGGGTGACCGCTATGGCACCACCTGCGCGCCGGGACTGGTCGATCTGGTCGAAACCATCTTTGCCGGCGCCGGCCTCAAGGTCGCCCGCAACCGCCCCTATGCCGGGGGCTTTGCCACCCGCTCCTATGGCCGCCCGCAACATGGCGTGCATGCCCTGCAGATCGAAATCAGCCGCCACCTCTATATGAACGAGGTGACCCTGGCCAAAAACGAAGATTTCGACGCCACCAGAGCCCTGATCGAACGCCTAATCTTCGCCCTGATCGGCCTCGGATGCGCGCCCGGGTCGAGCACTTCCTATGCTGCATTGACGCGCAGCGAGCCATGGACAAGTTCATAAAGCGCGCTGGGGGCGGTGGCTTTCCATCCCAGTTCGACGATGGCGCGGGTGCCC
>NZ_JBJDRE010000033.1:0-6955 GCF_044987315.1 Devosia sp. ZW T5_3 | reverse complement strand
GGGGACGCGGGTTCCAGGTCGGCGGGGGCGGAGGCGGACGGTTCCAGCCATTGTCCCAACCGCCGCCATTGCCGCCGGCGCTCAGATAATTGGCGGAAACCCAGCCATCGGGGCCGCGCTTCTCGACATAGCACCAGCTGCCGCGGCACTGTTGCACGTCAACCTGTTCGCCACGGCGCAGTGTATCGACCACGCCATAGCCGGTGCCGGGGCCGGACCGCACATTGACATTGCTGGTGACATAGGCCGGGGCAGCCATGGCGGCCGTAGCGGTTGCAAGCACTGCAAAAGCCGCCAGTCCGCCAGCGATGAGTTTGGTTCTCAAAGCCATTGTTGAACTCCTTTCCCTGTTAAGCACCTCTGTGCCTGTGAGTGCATAAAACACTATTGGCGATGAACTGGAGCTGAATGGGTTGGTCATGTTGGGCGGGGGTTTTGGGGCCTTTGAGCCGGGCTTTCCTAACCACCGCGTTTCCCTCGGGCCTGACCCGAGGGCCGTTGGGGTTCGCACAATGGTCGGTGCGGAGGTGAGCGGCCCTCGGGTCGAGCCCGAGGGAGATGCGGTGGGTGGGTAAGATAGTGCCTGATCTTGCAATCAATCGCGGTGTCATTCCGGCGCAGGCCGGAATCCATGCTGTGGGCCATCCCGGCGCTGGATGTTTGCGGCGCGCCACGGACATGGATTCCGGCCTGCGCCGGAATGACACCGTGGGTGGGGTTGGAGCGTGAAGTCAGAGTCAAAGCTTCAGCAAGTCCACGAAGCGCTTGAGGGTTGAGGCCAGTTTCTTGCGGGGCCTGGGTTTCAGCTCGCCGAGTAGCGCTTCTTCGAGTTGCGCCCAGTGGTCGGCCAGGCCATTGCGGATGCGGATGCCGCGGGTGGTGAGGGCGATTCCGGGGGCCAGTTCGGGGCCGACGGCCTGGCGGGTGACCAATTCGCGCTCGATGAGGCGGGCGAGGCGGATCTGCAGGTGCTCGACCGGGAGGCCCAATTGGTTGGCGAGGTCGGCCTCGGTGGCGCCGGAGCGGCCGAGTTCAAACAGGACCGCATCGTCGCCGGGCTCGAGCCCGCGTTCGAGCAGCGGCAGCAGCAGGGCCTTGTGGGCGAGCTGGCCGGCTTCGATCAGCCGGTAGAGCGTGGAGCGGGACGAGGGTTTGGACATAAGTGGGAAAATAGTCCGAACTCCTTGGGCACGTCGATCAGCCATTCCATCCTATCGTTAATCGGGTAACGACCAAGGCCCGTTATTGTTCACTGGGCGCAGATGAGTTATGCGTTGATTGCCCCTATTAAATTGAACGGAGCGCAGCTTGGCCACCCATTTTGCCGAACAGCTGACCGCACCGGAATTTGCCCGCTTTGCCGGACCGCACACCATTGCCGTGCTGCCGGTGGCCGCCATCGAGCCGCATGGGCCGCATCTGCCGCTGTCGACCGATTGCGATATTGCGCGGGGGCATCTGGGCCGGCTGGCCGATTATGTGAGCCCCGAGCGCGAATTGCTGGTGCTGCCGCTGCAGACCATTGGGCATAGTCTTGAGCATTCGGGCTTTGCCGGGGTGTTTACTCATGGCGCGGAAACGCTGCTGGCGGCGTGGAGCGATGTGGTTGGCGCGGCGGTCGAGGCGGGCGTGCGCAAGTTGATCGTGGTGTCGAGCCATGGCGGCAATTCCGAAGTTGTGGCGCTATTGGCGACGCGGCTGCGGGCGCAGCGGGATATGCTGGCGGTGAGCGCGGCCTGGCTGCGATTTGGCCAGCCCGAGGGGCTGTTTGCCGAAAACGAACTGGCTTATGGCATTCATGGCGGGGATATCGAGACGTCCTTGATGCTGCATTATTGGCCCGATGCGGTGCGACAGCAGCAGCTGGCGGATTTTGATTCGGCGGCGTCGCGCTGGGATGCGGAAACGCGTTGGCTCAAGACGCATGGGCGGACGCGACCGGGTTGGCTCAGCCGCGACCTCAATCCGCAGGGGGCGGCGGGCAATGCCCTGTTGGCGAGTGCAGAAAAGGGCGCGGCAAGCGCCGAGCATGCGCTGCGGGGCTTTGCGCAATTGGTGGATGAGGTGGCGGCGTTTGATCTGGGCAGGTTGGAGTAGAATATGACACAGGACCTCGCCCGTATTCGTGCCTTTGTGCAGGTGTTCGATTCCGGTGGCTTTTCCTCCGCGGCGCGCCAGCATGGGCGCTCCAAGGCGCTGCTCAGCAAATATGTGACCGATCTCGAGGATTATCTGGGCGTGCGGCTGATGAATCGCACGACGCGCAAGCTGAGCCTGACCGAGGCGGGGGAAGCCTATTATCGCGAGGCCAGCGCGCTGCTGCAGCAACTGGATGACCTCGACGCGACGATCACTGACCAGACGGCCGAGCCGCGTGGGCTGTTGCGGGTGTCGGCGCCACGCAATTTTGGCGAGGACACGCTGGCGCCGGCGATTTTTGCGTATCTGGCCAAGTATCCCAAGGTGACACTCGATCTGCGGCTGGAGGATCGCTATGTCGATCTGGTCGATGAGGGGATCGATGTGGCGCTGCGGATTTCCACGCTGCAGGATTCCTCGCTGATCGCCCGCAAGATTGCCGATATGCATATCGTGATCGGGGGGGCGCCATCGCTGCTCAAGACGCTGGGGACGCCCGAGCACCCCGATGCCTTGCGCACCATGCCCTGCATTGTCGACACCAATCTGCAGGGACAATCGAACTGGCGGTTCATCGATGAGGAGGGCAAAACCATCTCGATTCCGGTGAGTGGACCAGTGCGGGTCAATTCTCCGTTAGCGGCGCGGCAGGCGGCGGTTCTCGGTCTCGGCTTTGCCGCATTGCCATCCTACCTCGCTGATCCGGCAGTGGCCAAAGGTGAGCTCGTTCCCGTGCTGACCCGCTATCTGCAAACCGGCCAGACGCTGCAGGCGGTGTATCCGCATCGCCGGCATCTGGCGGGCAAGGTGCGGGCGCTGATCGACCATCTGGTCGAGTGGTTCCAGAAGCATCCGATCAGTTAGGGGCGCGGCGTGAGCGTTTGGAATTTGGCCCGCCTGCTGGCGGTGGTTTTGGCTGGTCTGCTGGCCCTGGTGTCGCCGGCATGGGCGCATCCGCATATTTTCATCGATGCCAAGGTGAGCGTGCAGTTCGACGATAGCGGCGCCGTCGTGGGGCTCAAGCATGACTGGACCTTTGACGAGGCGTTTTCGTCCTGGGTTATCCAGGGGCTCGATACCAATGGCGATCGGATCACCAGCCCCGAGGAATTGCAGAGCCTGGCGGATGAGAATGTGCAGGGGCTGGGCGAGTTCGAATTCTACACCTTTGCCGGCTCGCAGGATTCACTGCTGAAATTCGAGGCCCTGGGCGACCAGCACATGGTCTATGAGAATGGGCGGGTGACGCTGAGCTATTCGCTCAAAACCGAGCGGCCGCATCCAGTAGGGCAGCGGTTCGAGCTGGGGGTCTATGACCCCGATTATTATGTGGCCATCACCTTTGCCGACAAAAGCGATGTGACGCTGGAGAATGCGCCGGGCAGTTGCGCGGTGACGCTCGATCCGCCCAAGGAGATGGACCCCGGGGTGCAGAGCCGGCTTTATGCGCTGGGGCCGGACGTGACGGAATTGCCGCCGGATCTGGCCGCAGCGATGCGGGGCACGCAGGGGATGATCGTGATCACCTGTGGCGATGCGCCGGCTGCCGCGCCCTCGACGGCGCTGGATGCGATCAATGGCGTGGCGGTGGTCAAGCCGTCGATCCCCTTTGGCGGGCCGCCGCCGGAGCCGGGTTTGAACCTGCCGCGCACCGGATTTTTTGGCTGGCTGCAGGAGCAGCAGCGCAATTTCTATAGCGCGATGAACGCCTCGCTGGGCGCGCTGCGCACGGACTGGACGGCGTTCTGGCTGCTGGGCGGGTTGAGCTTTCTCTATGGCGTGTTCCACGCGGCCGGGCCGGGACATGGCAAGGTTGTCATCTCGTCCTATGTGCTGGCCAATGAAACGCAGGTGCGGCGCGGGGTGATCCTCAGCGTCATCTCGGCGATGATCCAGTCGCTGGTGGCGGTGCTGTTCGTGCTGGTTGCCGCCGGGATTTTGGGCATGACCAGCATTGCCATGGGCGATGCGGCGAACTGGATCGGCATTGCCTCCTACGGCATGGTGGCGTTGCTGGGCGTGTGGCTGATTGCGCGCAAGCTGTTTGGCTGGGGGCATTCACACCATCATCACCATGCCGATGACATGGCGCAGAAGGCGCATGCGCATTTGCATGAGGATGAGCATCATGGGCATGACCACCATGGTCACGATCATGACCACGACCACGGCCATCACGAGCACGATGACCATGATCATCACGGCCACCAGCATATCGTGACGCCGGAAGCGGCGAGCGGCAGCTGGCGGGAGCAATTGGGCGTGGTGCTGGCGGTGGGGCTGCGGCCCTGTTCGGGCGCGCTGGTGGTGCTGGTGTTTGCGCTGTCGCAGGGCCTACTGGCGGCAGGGATTGTCGCCGTGTTCCTGATGGGGGCGGGGACGGCGATCACCGTGGCGGCTTTGGCGACTTTGGCGGTGACGGCCAAGGGATTGGCGCGGCGGATCGGGGGCGTCGATAATCCGGTGACCACCGCTGTGCTGTGGTGGGCGGAACTGGCGGGCGCCGTGCTGGTGTTGGTATTTGGGGTGTTGCTGTTGATCGCGAGTCTGTAGGAGGGACTGCGGCAAAAGCGCGACCCATCGCCGCCTTGCGGTTATGGCGCGAGCCGCTATGGTGCGGCCAACGTTAGAATTCTTCCAAACAGCTCCATTTCATGTCCCAAATTCTTCCTGCCGATCATCCGCCTGTGCAGACGCCGAAAATCGGCGTGGTGCTGCTCAATCTGGGCACGCCCGATGCGACGGATTACTGGAGCGTGCGCCGCTACCTCAAGGAATTCCTGAGCGATCCGCGCGTCATCGAGACGCCGAAATGGCTGTGGTGGCCGATTCTTAATCTGGTGATCCTGAGCTTCCGGCCCAAGAAAAGCGGACATGCCTATGCCCAGATCTGGGACAAGGACAAGAACGAGAGCCCGCTGCGGGTGATTACCCGCAACCAGACCGAGGCGCTGGCGCAGCGGCTGGCGGGCGAGAGCAATGTGATGGTGGAATTTGCCATGCGCTATGGCAATCCATCGACCAAAAGCGTGCTGGACAAGCTGCAGCAGGCGGGTTGCCAGAAGATTTTGCTGGTGCCGCTTTATCCGCAATATTCGGCGACGACGACGGCGACCGCCAATGACAAGGCGTTTGAGGCGCTTGGCCAGATGCGCTGGCAGCCGGCGGTGCGGACGGCGCCGGCCTATTTCGATGACCCGAAATATGTCGAGGTGCTGGCCAAATCGATCCGCGATGGCGTGGCGGCGCTGGATTTCGTGCCCGATCTGGTGATCACCAGCTATCACGGCATGCCGGTAGAATATCTGGAGCGCGGCGACCCCTATCATTGCCAGTGTCTCAAGACGACGCGGCTGGTGCGCGAGCATCTGGGCTGGGACGAAAGCCGGATCATGGTGACGTTCCAATCCCGCTTCGGGCCGACCAAGTGGCTTGAGCCCTATACCGATGTGACGCTGGAAGCGCTGCCGGGCAAGGGGATCAAGAAAGTCGCGGTCCTGGCACCGGCCTTTTCGGCGGATTGTATCGAGACGCTGGAAGAGATCGCCATGCAGGGCAAGGAAACCTTCATGCAGGCCGGGGGCGAGCAATTCGCCTATATTCCGTGTCTCAATGACAGCCCGGATGGCATGGACATGATCGAAGCCATGGTGCGGCGCGAGCTCAGCGGCTGGCTTTAGTCCAAAATCCCCCGGTCCTCGTCGTCGCTGTCGTTGAAGGTGAACCAGGGGCCGCCGCCGATGAAATCGGGCTGGGTGACGCGCATCTTGGCGGACCAGCCGACGAGATAGCTCGCCCGCACCCAGCCGGAGCCGCTGACCCGGCACCAGCGGCCGTCGCGGGTGCATTCGTCGAGCGGCACCTGGGCGCCATCAGCCAGCTTGCCGATAATGTCATAGCGGGTGCCGGGGCCGGTGCGCACATCGATATTGCCGCCCTTGACGCGGGCCAGCGGCTCGGCCAGGGCCGGGGTGGCGAGCAGCAGGGCGGCGAGGGCCGCTAAGGGCAGGGCGCGCATGATCGGGTCTCCCGTTCTTTTAGTCACTGAATGAAATGCGCCAGAGTGCGGCGAGTTTCAAGCGCTTGCCGCAGACATGATGAAGCGCCGCACGGCGCGGGGCGCCTGCGGAGACACGGTAACGGGCGGCCTTTGACTCGACCAGTTTAGTCTAGGGGAGCCAAAGGCCGCCCGTCACGATCCGCTTTTGTGCAGGGTCCGGTTCAGGCGGTACCATTCTTGCAGGTCCGGCTGCCGAGTTTCCAACCCCACTGGAGAAGCGCCCCTCTCCCACGGCCACCCCGCCCGGTCCTGCGTGGGGACCGGTGACTGGCGGGATGGGGAGATAGTGACATGCGCCCAACGGGGCGGGGATAAGTTTTTCGCTCAGGCGTGCGGCGAGGGCAGGCCATCGGCAGAGAGGCGGGTCGCCTGCGCCGCGAGGCCGGGCGCGGTGAGATGGGCATAGCGTTCCTCAAAGACCGTGCCGGCGACGCTCAGGCGCGCGACCATCAGGGCCAGGTCGGCCGGGGTCAGCGGTTCTCTGGTGTCGATCCGACCGAAAGACGGCATTCCGGGCTCGCGGCGATAGAGCCGATTGGCGATGCGCAGGGCGCGGTCGAGGCAGGTTCGCCCGGTTTCTCCCAGCGTGCCGGATGGCTTTGCCACCCTGACGAGATAGTTGAGCGCCGCGACTTCGCGGCTCAGCCGATTATAGGCGACAATGGCGCGCTGGCTGAGATGAGGCTTGGTGGACATGCTGTTCCCCCAGAGGTGAAACCGGTGAGGATAGCAGCGGGGGTGTGGGCGGGGAGAAGT
>NZ_JBJDRE010000032.1:0-13896 GCF_044987315.1 Devosia sp. ZW T5_3 | reverse complement strand
CTCCTCCCCACCGCCCTCCCTCGGGCCCGACCCGAGGGCCACTCCCCGCTTGCACTGAACCTCACGCCCAACCCAGCCGCCCCCTAAGTAGACCTCATGGTGAGCCTGTCGAACCACGAGGTCGTGCCACCAGCCTCATCCCACTCACAATGTCATCCCGGCGCAGGCCGGGATCCATGCTGAAGGCCATCCACACGCTGGACGGCGCGGCACGCCACGGACATGGATTCCGCCCTCCGCCCGACTGACCCCGTGGCCCCGCTACCAGCACCCTTTTCCAAAAATCCCGCCCCCGCTGGTCAGAATTTCCCTTGCCAGCCTTGTCCGCCTCGCCCAACTTTGCCATGACACCTCCAGTTTCGAGGGACTTTGCAAACACCCATGAAGATACTTGTCGCCGTCAAGCGCGTGGTCGATCACAACGTTCGCATTCGCGTCCGCCCCGATGGTTCGGGCGTCGAGACCAATGGCGTCCGCATGTCGATGAACCCCTTCTGCAAGCACGCGGTGGAAGCCGCCGTCCAGCTTGCCGAAGCGGGCCAGGCCGAGGAAGTCGTCGTCGTCTCCATCGGCCCCAAGCCGGCGACTGACGTCATCCTCACCGCACTCGCCATGGGTGCCCATCGCGGCGTCCTGGTCGAAACCGATGCCGAGCTCGAAACCCTCGCCATTGCCAAGCTGCTGGCCAAGATCGTCGCCGAGGAAAATCCCGATCTGGTCCTGCTCGGCAAGCAGGCCGTCGACGATGATTCCAACCATGTCGGCCAGATGCTCGCCGCCTTGACGGGCCGCCCCCAGGCCACCTTCGCCTCCGAAATCAGAGTCACAGGGCAGGGCCTCGAAGTCTCCCGCGAAGTCGACACCGGCCGCCAGACCCTGGCGCTGCCGCTGCCCGCCATCGTCACCGCCGACCTCCGCCTCAATACCCCGCGCAATGCCGCCCTGCCGCAGGTCATGAAGGCCCGCTCCAAGCCCTTAACCACCCGCGCTGCCGCCGATTTCGGCGTCGACCTCGCCCCGCGCCTCACGGTGGAAAAGATATCCCCGCCACCCGAGCGCGTGGCAGGAAAGACTGTCGGCTCTGTTGCTGAACTCGCCGCCTTCATCGCCGCCGACATTTCGCAGATGGAGGCGCTGTAATGAGCGTTCTGGTTCTGGCCGATCACGACCTCGGCGTCCTCTCGCCCGCCACCGCCCGCGTGGTGCATGCAGTGGCCGAGCTAGGCCCGGTCGAAATCCTGGTGGCCGGCGAAGATATCGCCGCCGCCGCCCAATCCGCATCCAGTCTTGCCGGCGTCACCAAGGTCTTGACCGCCGAAGGTCAATTCGCTGCCGATAGCCTCGAAATGCTACTCTCAACGTTAGCAGTCCGTTATCATTATCTGGTCGCAAGTGCCGGATCGGTTGGCAAGGATGTCATCCCGCGGCTTGCCGCCAAGCTCGACCTCATGCCGGTCACCGATATCGTCGCCATACTCGGTCCCAACCGTTTCGAGCGCCCGATCTATGCCGGCAATGCCCTGCAAACCGTCACCTCGAACCAGCCCAAGCACATCCTCACCCTGCGCGCCTCGGCCTTCCGCGCCGCCGCGTCCGGCAATGCCGCTCCCATCGAACCCCTTGATGTCTCAGGCATTTCCTCCGCCGCCAAGGTCATTGCCGCCCATCGCACCCAGAGCGACACCCCCGATCTCGCCACCGCCCAGATCGTGGTCGGCGGCGGCATTGCGGTCGACTCCGCCGAGGGCTTCCAACTCATTGAATCCCTTGCCAAAAAGCTCGGCGCTGCAGTCGGCGCCACCCGTGCCGCGGTCGACGCCGGCTACGCCCCCAATGATTGGCAAGTCGGCCAGACCGGCAAGATCATCGCCCCCGATCTTTACATCGCCATCGGCATTTCCGGGGCCCTGCAACACCTTGCCGGCATCCAGGGCGCCAAGAAAATCATCGCCATCAACACCGATGCCGAGGCGCCCCTGGTCAAGCTTGCCGACATCGCTCTCATCGGCGATCTCTTTGAAATCATTCCGCAATTGATCGCCGAACTGGACAAAACCGGCCTCAAACGCTGAGCCGATTGCAATTGCAAAAAATCCTCCGCCGCCTATAAAGACCCCGCCTTCCCACCGGAACTGCTCCACAAAATGTTCGAGACCCTCACCAAGGCCCCCGGCGACAAGATCCTGGCGCTCATGGGCGAATACGCGGCCGACCCGCGCTCCACCAAGATCGACCTCGGCGTCGGCGTTTATAAGGACGAAAAGGGCGTCACGCCCGTCATGTCCGCCGTCCGCAAGGCCGAGCAGCGCATTCTCGAAAACGAAAAAACCAAGACTTATCTGGGCATTGCCGGCAATAAGGGCTTCGGCGCCGCCGTGCTCGATCTTGCTCTGGCCGATAGCGTCGACCGCTCCCGCGTCCGCATCGCCCAGGCCCCCGGCGGCACTGGTTCGCTCTGGGTTCTGATGCAGCTGATCAACCGCGCCAAGCCCGGCGCCACCGTCTGGGTCTCCGATCCGACCTGGCCCAATCACAACCCGATTGCCGAGAATTCCGGTCTCAAGGTCGAAAAATATCCCTATTTCGACACCGAAACCCGTGGCGTCAAATTCGCGCAAATGCTTGCCGCACTTGATAAATTGGGCAAGGACGACGTCGTGCTGCTGCATGGCTGCTGCCACAATCCAACCGGCGCTAACCTCACCAATGAACAATGGGATCAGGTCGCGCAAAGCCTTGCCCGCACCGGCGCTTTACCCTTCATTGACCTGGCCTATCTCGGCTTTGGCGATGGCCTGCTCGAAGATGCCTATGGCACCCGCAAGGTGATCGCCTCGGTTCCCGAAGCGCTGATCGCCTTCTCGGGCTCCAAGAATTTCGGCCTCTATCGCGAGCGCATCGGCGCCGCCATCCTCATCGCCAGGGATGCGGACCAGGCCGACGTCACCAATTCACAGCTCCTCAACATCATCCGCGGCGCCTATTCGCAGCCGCCCGATCACGGTGCCGAAATCATCCGCACCATCCTTGAGGACAAGGATCTGCGCGCCGAGTGGGAAGCCGAGCTCAACCAGATGCGCGGCCGCATGATCATGCTGCGCGAAAAGCTGGCCGAAGCCATCCGCCAGCGTTCAAATTCCAAGGATTTCGACTTCATCGCCACCCATCGCGGCATGTTTTCGCTGCTTGGACTGCCCAATGACGTCGTTGAGCATTTAAAAGCCGCCAATGGTGTTTATATGATTGGTGACAGTCGCATCAATGTCGCCGGCATCCCGGAGGATCGGGTCGGCGACTTGGCGGAAGCCATGCTCTCGGCGAGCAAATAAGCCAGTCCATTCGCCTTGCAGCCCGGCCCCGCCGTGCTACACATTTTGCTGAACAGCTCTAGGAGGGAACCATGAAGTTCTTCGTCGACACTGCAGAAATCAAGGACATCAAGGAGCTGTACGATACCGGCCTGCTCGATGGTGTCACCACCAATCCGTCGCTGATTGCCAAGTCCGGCCGCGATTTCAAGGAAGTCGTCAAGGAAATCTGCGCCACCGTGCCCGGCCCGGTCTCGGCCGAAGTCGCCAGCCTTGAATATGACGGCATGATTGCCGAAGGCGAAGTGCTGGCCAAGCTGGCCGACAATGTCGTGGTCAAGCTCCCCCTGACGCTCAATGGCCTCAAGGCCACCAAGACCTTCAAGGAACGCGGCGTCAAAACCAACGTCACGCTCTGCTTCTCGGCCAATCAGGCCCTGCTCGCCGCCAAGGCTGGCGCGACCTATATCTCGCCCTTCCTCGGCCGTCTGGATGACATCAATCTTGATGGCGTCGAGCTGATCGAAAACATCCGCCAGATCTACGACAATTACCAGTTCGAGACCCAGATCCTGGCCGCCTCGATCCGCTCGCCCAACCACGTTACCCAGGTCGCTTTGGCCGGCGCCGACGTCGCCACCATCCCGCCCGACGTGATCCGCAAGCTGGCCAATCACCCGCTGACCAATGCGGGCATCGAAGGCTTCCTCAAGGACTGGAAAGCCACGGGCCAGTCGATCCTCTAGGGATCGCGTTCTCTGCCTTCTCCCCCTGTGGGGAAGGTGCCCCACAGGGCGGATGAGGGGTCTACGACCCTTATGATAATCGCGTGAGGGGTCTGTAGCCCCTCACCATCTCGGCCTGCGGCCGATCCACCCTCTTGTCAGGGGAAGGGCAGGGGCCAGGCACAGCAAAAGGTCCCCAATGGCCGATACCGAACTCGCCGCCACCATCAAATCCGCGCTCGCTGCCGTGGAAATTCCCGGTGGCGGAGATTTGTCGGGCTATGGCGGCCTGTCCGAAATCATCGTCACGCCCAGTGCAGTGGCCTTCGCCATTGCGGTGGCGCCGGGCATGGAAGCCGCCTTCGGCCCCGCGCGTGAACAGGCCCAGTTGGCGGCGCAGGCCGTCGCCGGCACGCGCAAGGTCATGGTGTCGCTCACCTCCGGCAAGCCGCCCGCCGGCCCGAAATTCTCCCATGGTAGTCCGGTTCCGGCCGGCAAACGGGCCGTGCCTGGCATCAAGCGCATTATCGCCGTTGGCTCCGGCAAGGGCGGCGTCGGCAAATCCACCACCGCGGTCAATCTGGCCCTGGCCTTTGCCGCCGAAGGCCTGCGCACCGGCATTCTCGATGCCGATCTCTACGGCCCCTCCATCCCCAAGCTGCTGGGCCTCGAAGGCCGGCCCGCCATCCGCCAAGACGGCATTTTCACGCCCCATAGCGCCTTCGGTCTCAAGGCCATGTCGATCGGCTCCATGCTCAATCCCGACCAGGCCGTAGTCTGGCGCGGCCCCATGGCAACCTCGGCTTTGCGCCAATTGCTGCGCGAAACCGACTGGGGCGACATCGACATCCTCGTCGTCGACCTGCCCCCCGGCACCGGCGATATCCACATCTCGCTGTTCCAGCAATCCGAAGTCGATGGCGTCGTTATCGTCTCCACCCCGCAGGAACTGGCCCTGATCGACGCCAAAAAGGCCATCGACATGCTGCGCCGCATGGGCGTGCCGCTGCTCGGCCTGATCGAGAATATGAGCTATTTCATCGCCCCCGATACCGGCGCCCGCTACGACATTTTCGGCACCGGCGGCGCCGAAGCCGCCGCCAAGGCGCTCGACATGCCCTTCCTCGGCGCCGTCCCGCTGGTCATGTCGATCCGCGAAAATTCCGACATCGGCCAGCCCCCCGTCGTCTCCGCGCCCAATGGCCCCGAAGCCCAGGCCTTCCGCGCCATCGCCACAAAAATTCTCGCAGGCTTGCCCGCGCTGCGGGGCTAGCGATCCCTTGCCATAGCTCCGCCGTGTCAGCACTCTAGGACATGCAGCCCAACCCCGCGTGTCCCGGAGCCCCCAATGACCGCCACTTCCCTGATGACCGAGCAGAAGCACCCGGACGAAGCCACTCGCGATCTCGATTGGTGGCGTGGGGCCGTGATCTACCAGATCTATCCGCGCTCCTATCAGGACCAGAATGGCGATGGCGTGGGGGACCTCGTCGGGATTACCAGCCGGCTCGATTATGTCGCCGATCTGGGCGTCGACGCCATTTGGCTGTCGCCGGTCTTCACCTCGCCAATGAAGGATTTCGGCTACGACGTCTCCAATTATCGCGATATCGATCCCAGCTTCGGCACGCTGGAGGATTTCGACCGGCTCGTGCAAAAGGCCCATTCTTTGGGCCTCAAGGTCATCATCGATCAGGTGATTTCCCATTCATCGGACAAGCACGCCTGGTTCTCCGAGAGCCGCCAGTCCCGCACCAATGCCAAATCGGACTGGTATGTCTGGGCCGATCCCAGGCCCGACGGCACCCCGCCCAATAATTGGCTCTCCATCTTCGGCGGCTCCGCCTGGTCCTGGGATAGCCGGCGCATGCAATATTACCAGCACAATTTCCTGGTCTCCCAACCCGATCTGAACTTTCACAATCCCGAAGTGCAGGATGCGCTGCTGGGCGAAATGCGCTTCTGGCTCGAGCGGGGCGTCGATGGCTTCCGCCTCGATACGGTCAATTTCTACTTCTGCTCGCTGGGCTTCGAGGATAATCCCGTGGTGCGCCCCGAGGACTTCAATGCCTCGACCGCTCCGGCGGTGAACCCCTATAATTTCCAGGAACATATCTACGACAAGTCCCGCCCGGAAAACCTCGCCTTCCTCACCCGCCTGCGCGCCCTGATGGACGAATATCCCGGCACCACCACGGTGGGCGAGATCGGCGATAGCCAGCACCAGCTCGAGCTCATGGCCCAATACACCTCGGGCGATGATCACCTGCACATGGCCTATACCTTCGACTATCTGGGCGGCGAATTCTCCGCCGAACACTTCAAGACCTCGATTGCCGCCACCGAAGGCCAGGCCCCCGACGGCTGGATCTGCCTCGCCTTCTCCAACCATGATGTGGTGCGCCATGTCAGCCGCTGGGCCGTGCACGGGCAGGAAGCCGCCTTCACCCGCCTTGCCGCTACGCTGATCCTGGCCATGCGCGGCTCGGTCTGCCTCTATCAGGGCGAGGAGCTCGGCCTCAAGGAAGCCGAGCTCTCCTTTGCCGATCTGGTCGATCCCTATGGCATCGAGTTCTGGCCCGAATTCAAAGGCCGCGACGGCTGCCGCACGCCCATGGTCTGGCAGGCCCATGTCCGCAACGGCGCCTTCTCCACTGCCGAGCGCACCTGGTTGCCCGTGCCGGCCGAACACCTGACCCATGCCGTCGATACCCAGCACGGCGTCGAGGGCTCTGTGCTCGAATTCTACCGCTCGCTGCTGGCCTTCCGCAAAGCCCATCCGGCCCTCGCCAAGGGCAAAATCACCCTGCTGGACTCCACCGGCGACATCCTCGCTTTCACCCGCGAGGAGGGCGAGGACCGCCTGCTCTGCGTCTTCAACATGGGCAACAGCGCTGCCGAGTTCGCCATTCCCGAAGGGCTTGCTCCCCATCATGCCGAATGCCCCGGCGTGATCGCCGCCCCGATCAATGGCGAACTCGATCTGGAGCCCTTCGGGGCCTATATCGGAATTCTGAGCTGAGCAATTATTTTGCCGGCCGGGTGGAACCAAATCCATCCAGCCGCAATTGCCTTCCCGTCACCCCGGGGAGGAACCCATTGATGAAGTCGTTGCTATCAACCCTGGCCATTGCGGCCGGGGCGTTTGTCGTGTCCTTGCCTGCCATCGCGCAGGATTTTCCCAATAAGCCGATCAATCTGGTCGTCCCCTTCGCCGCCGGCGGCTCGACTGACCTGGTCGGCCGCATTGTTGCCGAGGCCATGAGCGCCCAATTGGGCCAGCAGGTTCTGGTGGTCAATCAGGCCGGTGCGGGCGGCGTACTCGGCGCCACGGCCGTGGCCGATGCGGCTCCCGATGGCTACACCATCCTGATGGGCACCATTGCCACCCACGCGCTCAGCGCCTCGCTCTACGCCACGCCGCCCTTTGATCCCTCCGCCGATTTCGCGCCGATTTCCCTGCTCGTGACTGTGCCCAATGTGCTGCTGGTCAATCCCGAATTCCCCGCCACCAATGTCGAGGAACTGATCGCCCTGCTCAAGGCCGAGCCGGAAACCCATGCCTATGCCTCCTCGGGCAATGGCACGCCGCTGCATCTGTCGGGCGAATTGTTCAAGTCCATGGCCGGCGTCGATATGGTCCACGTGCCCTATCAGGGCTCGGGGCCCGCTTTGGTCGATGCGCTCAGCGGCGCCGTGCCGATCATTTTCGACAATCTCCCCTCGGCCACCGAGCATATGAAAGCCGGCACGCTGCGCCCGCTGGCCGTCACCACGCTCGAACGCGCCGCCAGCTTCCCCGACGTGCCCACCATGGATGAAGCGGGCGTGCCCGGCTACGAAACCAATACCTGGAACGCCCTGTTCGCGCCGGCCGGCACACCGCCCGAAGTGGTCTCCAAGCTCAACCAGGCCGCGGTCGCTGCCATCAACGATCCGGCGGTCCATGAGCGGCTTGCCGAAGTCGGCGCCATCGTTGTCGGCTCGACGCCCGAAGAGCTGGCCACCCATGTCGCCACCGAAGTCGAACGCTGGGCGCCGGTGGTCGAAGCCTCAGGCGCGACGATCCAGTAGCGTCTCACCCACATCCGGCAGGCGCGCGGCCATCAGTTCGCGCGTCAGCCGATGTTGCGGCTGGGCAAATATCGTCTCCGGCCGCCCCTCTTCGACGATCCGTCCCGCTTCCATCACCAGCACGCGGTCGGCCACGGCGCGCACCATGTCGATATCGTGGCTGATGATCAGATAGGTCAGCCCGAATTCCGCCTGCAGCCGCGCCAATAGCGCCAGCACTTCGCCGCGCACCGACACATCGAGCGCTGAAACCGGCTCGTCCAGCACCACGAGCTTCGGTCGCGTCACCAGCGCCCGCGCAATGGCCAGCCGTTGCCGCTGCCCGCCCGAAAATTCATGCGGATACCGCGCCAGCATTTCGCTGTGCAGTCCCACCGCCTCGATGGCCTCGACCAGCCGGCGCTGCCGTTCCACGGGGTCTAGCTTGGCCTCCAGCCGCAGCGGCTCACCCAGCGATTGGGCAATAGTCAGCCGTGGGTTGAAGCTGCCAAACGGGTCCTGAAACACCAGCGAAATATCGCGCCTCTGCGCCCGTGGCAGGTCCGCGCCATGATAGGCCACCCCGCCCAGCTGCACCTGGCCGGAGGTCGCGCTATCGAGCCCGACAATGATCTTGGCCAGCGTGGTCTTGCCGCAGCCCGAAGGCCCCACCAGCGCCACGCATTCGCCCTCGCTAATGGCAAAGCTCACCCCATCCACCGCCCGCAGCGGCTTTTCATGCCAGGGCCAAAACCCGCCCTGGCGATAGTCGCGCACCACCTGCTCCACCGTCAGCAATGGTGCGTCACCGAGCGGATGATCCTCCCGCGTGACCTCGAACCGCGACGCCGCCACCAGCCGTCGCGTATAATCCTGCTGCGGGTCCGAGAACACACTGGCCGCGGGGCCAGCCTCGACCAGCCGCCCGCGATGCATCACCGCTACCCGGCTGCACAGCACGTTCACGGCTTTCAGATCATGGCTGATAAACAGCAGCGCCATGTGCCGCCGCGTGCAAATCTCGGCAATCAAATCCAGCACGCGTTTCTGGGTAATCAGGTCCAGCGCCGAAGTCGGCTCATCCGCAATCAGAATGTCCGGCTGGCTCGCCAGCGCCATGGCAATCATCACGCGCTGCCGCTGCCCACCGGAAAGCTCATGCGGAAACCGCTCGCCGTGGCGCAGTTCCAGCCCCACTTCCTCAAGCAGATAGGGCACGTCGAGCTGCGCGCTATCGCTGCGATTGAGAATGATCGCTTCCTCGATCTGGTCGGTTACTCGCATCAGCGGGTTCAGCGCCGTCATCGGCTCCTGAAACACCATGCCGATCCGCTTGCCGCGCAGCCGCGCCATCTCGCGCTCATTGGTGGGCAGGGGGACCCCATCAATGCTGATACTGCCGCCCATTACGGCGCCTTCGGGCAATAGCCCCGTCACGGCCAGCGCCGTCAGCGTCTTGCCCGACCCGCTTTCCCCGATAATGCCGAACCGCTCGCCGCGCTCCAGCGTGAAGCTCACATCGCTAACCGCTTCGGTGCTGCCGAAGCGCACCGACAGCCCTTCGACCTCAAGCAACGACATTGGCATTCACCTGCCGCAGCCGCGGATCGATAGCGTCGCGCAATCCATCCCCGGCAATATTGAGACCAATCACGATCAATACGATGCACAGCCCCGGCACTAGCGTCAGCCAGGGGTGGATCAGGAACATCGATTGCGCATCGCGCAGCATCAATCCCAGGCTCGTGGCCGGCGGCTGCGTGCCCAGCCCCACATAGCTCAGTCCCGCCTCGGCCAATATGCCCAGCGAGAGCTGGATAGTCCCCTGCACGATGATCAGGCTCATGATATTGGGCAGCAAATGCCGATAGGCGATGGCCGCCGGTCCCAGCCCCGCTAGCCGCCCGGCCGCCACGAAATCCAGCGTTGCAATGCTCAGCGCACCGCCCCGCGCCACCCGTGCAAATACTGGAATATTGAACAGCCCAATCGCCAATACGGCATTGATCGCGCCCGGCCCGAACAAAGCCGTTACCAGAATGGCAACGATGATGGCCGGGAAGGCAAAGAGGAAATCGGAAAAGCGCAGCACCAGCCATTCCACCGGCCCGCCCCATGCCGCCGCCGCCAGCCCCAGCGGCACGCCAAGGCCTGCCCCAATGGCAACGGCCAGAGCCGCCACCACAAAGCTCGTCAGCGTGCCCGACATGACCAGCGAGGCCATGTCCCGGCCCAGATTATCCGTGCCCAGCCAATGCGCGGCATTTGGTCCCAGAAAGCGCCGGCCGATGTCGATCTGCGCAATCGGGTAGGGGGTCCACACCAGCGAGATCAACCCCAACAGGGCAAACAGCACGGTCGCGGCGAGCCCGATCACCAGATTGGGATGGCGCTTGAAAAAACTCATGGCGTGCTGCGCTCCCGCAGGCGCGGATCGACCAGCGCATAGGCCAGATCCACCGCAAACATCGTCGCCGTCACCGCCACGATCAACACGACCGTCGCCCCACGCACCAGGATCAGGTCACGCTCGGAAATCGCGGTGAAAATCAGCCGCCCCAGCCCCGGCAGATAGAACACATTCTCGACGATGATCGTGCCGGCGATCAGAAAGGCAAATTGCAGCCCCAGAATCGTCAGCACCGGCAGCAGCGCATTGCGCACCCCATGCCGCCATACCGCCTCGCCCATGGTCAGCCCCTTGGCCCGCGCCGTGCGGATGAAATCCTGCCCCTGCACATCCACCAGTGCCGTCCGCATCACCCGCGCCAGGATCGAGGCCTGCGGCAGCGCCAGCGCCAGGCTCGGCAACACCAGCCCGCGCAGCGACAGCCATGGGTTTTCGCCCCAGGGCGTAAACCCGCCCGGCGGCAACCAGCGCAGAGCCACGGCAAACACCAGCGTCAGCATCATGCCAAACCAGAAATTGGGCACGGCTACGCCCAATTGCGCCAGCACCATAATAGCCGTATCCGGCGCCTTGCCACGCGCCCGCGCCGAGATGATCCCCAGCGGCAGCCCGATCACCACCGAAATGATCATCGCCATCACGGTCAGCGGCAGCGTCACCGCCAGCCGCTCCCACAGCAGCGCCGCCACCGGCGCCCGCTGCGTATAGGACATGCCAAAATCCCCGTGCAGCATGCCGGCAATCCAGCTCAACAGCCTCTCATGCGCCGGTGCATCCAGCCCCATCTGCGCCCGCAAATTGGCCACCGCCTCGGGCGTCGCGGTAATGCCCAAGGTGAACCGCGCAGGGTCGCCGGGCAGCAGATCGAGGAGGTAAAAAATCACTACGGCTGCCAGCAACAGAGTGGCGGCAAAGCCGAGGAAACGACGCAGGGCGAAGAGGATCATCGTGCGCCGCCCCAATCCCCGGGCTTTATCGGGGGAGGGGGCGGTTGGCCCTGATCTGGGGCGGCGTCACTCCACCCAGTGAATCCCCCGCAACACCAAGCCCTCGATCGGCGAATTCTGCCACATGCCGGCAAGCTTGGCGTTCCACACGCCCGTCTGGGCGAGCTCGAACAGGTAGCCGTTGACCGCATCCTTGGCCAGGATGGTCTGTGCCTCGATAGCCAGTTCCTTGCGTTTGGCGTCGTCAACCGTCTCATTGAGTGTCTTGATCAGCGCCTGGAAGTCGGGATTGTCATAGCCGAAGTAGTAGTCTGGATTGGCATAATTTCCAATGTCGAACGGCTCGACATGGCTGATGATGGTCAGGTCGAAATCATGGTTGGTATAGACGTCCTGCAGCCATTGCGCGAATTCCACATTGATCAGCTCGAGCTTGATGCCCACCGCCGCAAACTGGCTGGCAATGATCTGCCCGGATAGCCGCGCATAGCCCAACGGCGGCAGTTTCAGCGTGGCGCTGAAGCCATCGGGATAGCCCGCCTCCGCCAGCAGCGCCTTGGCCGCTGCCGGGTCATAGGGATAGGTGCCGGTCAGGTCGGTATAATAGGCATTGTGCGGCGCAAAGGGCGCGCCGATGGGCGTGCCATAGCCAAAGGTTGCCCCATCGATGATCGCCTGGCGATCCAGCGCATGGGCCATGGCCTGGCGCACCTTGAGGTTATCAAACGGGGGTTTGCGATTATTGGTCCCCAGGATCGTCTCGCCTTCGGTCGTGCCCACCAGCACCTTAAATTGCGGATTGCCCTCGAACACGGCCAGCGAATCCGGCGCAAAATTATTGGTGCCGTCGATATCGCCGGCCAGCAGCGCGCTGGTCATGGCCGCCGTGTCGCCGATGAACAGATATGTCGCCTTGGTCAGCGCGGGCAGGGTGCCCCAGTAGGGCTCGTAGCGCTCGAGCAATACCCGATTGCCCTTGTCCCATTGCACAAAGGCAAACGGACCCGTGCCGATTGGCGTCGTCGCATTATTATCGGCGCTTTCCGGCGCCACGATCACCGCATCGCCCCGGCCCAGATTGAACAGGAACAGCCCCACCGGCTTGCTCAGTGTGAAGCTGATTGTAAACGGATCGACCACCTTCACTTCAGCGATGTCCGTATAGAGTTCCTTATGCGCATTGACGCTGTCGGCGGCCAGAATCCGGTCGAAGGTGAATTTGACATCGTCGGCATCGAAGGCCGTGCCGTCATGAAAGGTCACCCCCTCATGCAGCTTGAACGTATAGGTCAGGCTGTCGTCCGAAATGGTCCAAGAGCTGGCCAGCCCCGGCTGCACCGCGCCATTTTCGTCAATGGCGGTCAGGCCCTCGAAAATATTCTGGTAGACCACGATATCGATTGCCTCGGCCGCGCCCGCCGTTGGGTCGAGAATTGGTGGCTCCAGCGCCACCCCGATCCGCACTTCGGTCGGCTGCTGCGCCAGTGCTGCGCCACTCAGCGCACCAACCAAGGCCAGCGCCATCGCGGCGCCCGTCAAAATCCTGCCCATTCCGTAACTCCAAAAACGGCGGTTCCGGCGTCCCTCCGGAACATCGCGCGTGCTGGTGCATGAGGCGCCAGCTCCCATGGCCCGATGGTATAGGGCAATGGCGCCGATATGGCAGTAGCAAGTGTAGTTATACTTTCCGCCGATCGCCCAGCCGCGTAGCAAGGATCACCGGAACCAGCCCCGCCAGCACAATGAACAGCGCGGGCATCGCCGCCTGCGCAAACAGCCCTGCATTGGCGCGCCCATAAACCAGCGTCGCCAAAGTATCCACGCCGAGCGGCCGCAACAGCAAGGTCGCCGGCAATTCCTTGACGATCTCGACAAACACCAGTGTCGCCGCGCTCACAATGGCCGGCATCAGCGTCGGCAGATCCACCCGCAGCAAGAGCCCCAGCCCGCTCTGCCCCAGCACCCGCCCGGCATGCAGCATGGAATCGCCCCGCTTCTTGATCGCGGCGTCGAGCGTGGAATGGCTCACCGCCAGAAACCGGATCGCATAAACATAGAGCAGCGCCGCCATCGACCCCGACAGGATCAAGCCTGGCCGCCATCCCGCCAGCGCCATGGTCATGCGGTTGAACCACAGATCGGCCTGGCCCAGCGGCTGCAACAGCCCCAGCGCCAGCACGGTGCCGGGAATGGCATAACCGAGCGTCGCCAGCCGGATAGCGCCGCGCGAAATCCCCCCGGCCTGCTGGCCGATCTTGGCCGCCACCAGCCCCAATATCACGGTGATCACCGCCCCCGCCGAGGCGAGGATCAGCGTCGGCCACAGCGCGCCCAGCGTCATGCTGATTGTTTCGGGTAGCACCAAGCGGAACGCCAGATAGCTCAATTCCCCCACCGGAATGCCAAAGCCCATGCCCAGCAGCACAAGGCAAAATCCGAACGCGGCCCAGGCC
>NZ_JBJDRE010000031.1:0-14753 GCF_044987315.1 Devosia sp. ZW T5_3 | reverse complement strand
CCCCAAGCCCGCCCAGCCGCCCCGCCGCCATGGCCACGCTCAGCCCAAGCAGGCCCAACACGCCCGCCGCCGCCAGCGCCACCAGCAATGCCCCCGCCAGCCGCGCCGCTCGATCCGGCTTGAACACCCCGAAATGGGCATGCATCAGCCACTGGAACAGCCCACCGAATACGATGAAAGCCGCCGCAAAGCCGATGAGGTAATCGCCGAATACTTCTGGCGTCGCCAGCCGGGTGAACACCGCCACCGAAACCAGATTGAGCACAGCCGCCGCCAGCCGCGACACCAGATAAAGCGAAGCATGTCTGTCGCTCAAACCCGGCGCCGATCGGTAAATACAGGTCCGTACGTAGTATCCACCAGACTTAACCCTCTATCCGTCACAACAATGACAATGCCGGATAAATCAATGCAAGCTGTGGCCGCTGCGTATTACGGAGGCGGCCAGATTGACCACAGGCAATGTTCGCAATATCGGGCCAATGATCATGCTGGTCCGCGCCCTTGGCGGCGGTGGCGCACAGAGCGACGCGATCGAATTGGCCAATGGCCTGCGCGCCGCCGGCTGGCCCATCCTGATCGCCACGCTCGACAGCAGCGGCCCGCTGGCGCGGCGCATCGCCCCCGGGGTGCCGCTGCTCGATCTGGGGCAGGGCCGCAAGCTGCGCATGGCCCGCGCGCTGCCCGCCCTCGTCACCATGATGCGAACGCTGCAGCCCGCCGCCGTCATCGCCTCCGAAGCCGCCGGCAATTGCCTGCTCGCCTTCGCCGCCTCCCGGCTCGACCAAGCCATCCGCCCCAAAATCGTGCTGCGCGAGGTCGCCGCGCCTCGTGCCGCCCGCCGCGCCGATCC
Source organism: Devosia sp. ZW T5_3 (assembly GCF_044987315.1). Lineage (NCBI taxonomy): Bacteria > Pseudomonadati > Pseudomonadota > Alphaproteobacteria > Hyphomicrobiales > Devosiaceae > Devosia > Devosia sp. ZW T5_3. The sequence continues at coordinate 13,900 of NZ_JBJDRE010000031.1, read as the reverse complement.
CTATTGGCAAAACCGGCTGGCCTATCGCCTGGCGCCCCGGCTTTATCCGCTGGCCGACCGCGTCGTCAGCCCCACCGCCGCCGTGCGCGACGAGCTGATCGCCCATTTCGGCGTCCCCCCCGATCGCGCCGTCAGCCTGGGCACCAATGCCGTGCTCAGCACCGCCCGCCTGGCCCAGCTTGCCACCCCCGTCCCCCGCGCCAACGATCTCATCGTCGCCGTCGGCCGCCTCTCCCCCGAAAAGGACTTCGCCACCCTCATCAATGCCTTTGCCATGGTGCGGCACACGCGCCGGCTGCGCCTCCATATCCTGGGCGAAGGCAGCGAACGCCCCGCCCTCGAACGGCTGGTCGGCAAGCTCTCGCTGCACGATAGCATCGAGCTGCCTGGCTTCGTGCCCGATCCGCTGCCGCGCCTGCAACACGCCCGGCTCTTCGTGTCCTCCTCCCGCCATGAAGGCTTCGGCAATGCTATCGTCGAAGCCCTGGCCTGCGGCACCCCCGTTATCGCTACCGACGCGCCCCATGGCCCGCGCGAAATCCTGGGCCCCCTCCAGGCCCTGGTGCCGGTCGGCAATCCCGCCTTGCTGGCCGAGGCTATTCTTGAAGCTCTCGATCAACCCGTCGATCACGCCGCCCTGCGCCGCCGCGCCGCCGATTTTACCACCGAGCGAACCGTCGAAGCCTTTGCCGCGATGCTGGGCGGCATGGGGCTCAGGCCCGCCGTCATTCCCATGCACGAGACCACACCATGATCGATTGGACCGATCCCCTTGCCGGCGCATCGCGGCGGCTGGCCCGCGCCGTGCCGTTCCGGCCATTCCGGCTGGCGCTGGAGCGGCCCGTGGTCTCGTTCAGCTTCGACGATTTCCCCCTCTCGGCCGCCGACAATGCCGCGCCGCTGCTCGAAGCCCATAATGCCCGCGGCACCTTCTATTTTGCCGATCGGCTGGCTGGCGATTTCGAAAATGGCCAGCTGATCGCCGGCCCAGATGTGGCCGCAAATTTGGCGAGAAATCGCCATGAAATTGGGGGACACACCAGCAACCACATCAATGTCCAGCGCGTTGCGCCGGACCAACTCATTGCCGATGTTGCTGCCAATACATCGGCAATCGCGGCGCTGAGCGGGCAGGCGCCGACCTCCTTCGCCTACCCGTTCGGCGTCGTGTCGCTCAATGCCAAGCGCCTGCTGGCCCCTCGATTCGCCGGCCTGCGCGGCATTCAGCCCGGCATTAATCGCGGCTGGATCGATCTGGCCCATTTGCATGCGCAGGAGCTGTACGATGTGTCGGGCGATCTCGACAGCATCGGCCAACTGCTCGACGGCCTGCAACGCAGCGGCGGCTGGCTGATCTTTTACACCCATGATGTTCGCCCCGATCCCAGCCCCATCGGCTGCTCGCCCGCCCGCTTTGGCGCGGTGCTCGATATGGTGCGCCGCCGCGATCTGGCCATCGAGACCGTCGCCGAAACCCTGCATCAGATCGGGGCCCGGCCGGCATCATGACGCGCCTCAAAGCCATCACGCCGATGCAGCGTGCCGACGTGCCCGAAGTCGCGGCCCTGTTCCAGCGCGTCTTCCGCAAGGGCGCCGCGCCCAGTGCCGAATTCCTCCTCTATTTCGAGGAAAGTTTCTTCGGCTCCCCGCTCCATAGCGAGGCCGAGGGGAGCCTCGTCCATCGCGACCCCGACGGCGCCATCGACAGCGCCCTGCTGGTCATCCCCATGCAGGTCCGGGCCAACGGTCACGTCCTTACCGGCCGGCTGATGAGCAATTACATGACCGACCCGGCCAAGCGCACGCGCGGCGGCGCCGATATGGTGCTGACCATCCGCGCCCGCAATCAGGCCTTCTGTTTCTCCGACAGCGCCAATCCGCTCAGCGCCGATCACTGGAAGGCCGTGGGCGGCCATGTCCTGCCCATCCAGAGCCTGGATTGGCGCCATGTCCTGCGCCCTGCCGGCTGGTTCGCCACCCGCGCCGCCGCCAGGCTCCCGCCACAACTGGCGCGCCTCGCCAGCCTTCTCGCCAAGCCCATAGACGCCGCCCTCCGCCGCCTCATGCCCAGCCTCGTGCCACCAGACGGGCAGGGGGCCGCCATCTCGCGCGCCGACTTCATCGCCGCCGCACCAAGTCTGGTCGAACGCTTCGCCGTCCACCCCGTCTGGAGCGCCCCCGAATTGGGCTGGATGCTGGACATGGCCGCACTCAACACCATTACCGGCCCGCTGACCCTGCGCCAGGTGCGCGACGAAAACGGCACGCTCGCCGGCTGCAGCGTCTTCTATGCCCGCCCCGGCGGCGTGGCGCACGTCCTCAACATTCTGGCGTGCCGGGGGCGGGAGGGCGCCATCATCGCCGATCTGCTCGCCCATGCCGATGCCATCGGTTGCGTTGGCGTGCAGGGCATGGCGCAACCCTTCCTCATGGAAGCTCTATGCCGCCGCAAGGGCGTAAGCTTCGTGCCCCGCGGCTTCTACTGCATCTCCACCCGCGATCCCGCCATTGTCGATGCCGCCCAGCGCGGCGATGTCTATCTTGGGGGGCTGCTAGGCGAAGACTGGAGCCGCCTGGTCACCGACTTTCACGATTGAACCGACGCAGCACAAAGGTCATTGTGCGCCCCGACCAAACACTGCCCGAGGGCAAGCATGACCATCTCCGCCCCGGCAGCGCGCCCGCGCTTTGCCATTATCGACATCGCTCGCGGCGTCGCCATCATCGCCATGATCGCCTATCACCTGTGCTGGGATCTCAGCTATTTCCGCTTCATCGCTGCCGATGTGGGCTACGATCCGCAATGGGTGGTGATCGCCCGCACCATTCTCTCGGTCTTCCTGTTCCTCGTCGGCGTGGGGCTGGTACTCGGCCATGGCCGGGCCATCCGCTGGCGCGCCTTCTGGAAGCGCTGGGCCTTCGTCGCCGCTGGTGCCGCCATCATCACCATCGCCACCTGGTTCGCCTTCCCCGATAGCTTCGTCTATTTCGGCGTGCTGCATGCCATCGCGCTGTTCAGCCTCATGGCGCTGCCCTTCCTGCGCGCCCCGCTCTGGCTGGTGGCCCTGGTCGCTATCGCCGTCATCGGCGCCCATTTCGCCTATGCCGATCCCCTGTTCAACGCCAAGACCTGGTCAATCCTCGGCTTCTGGACCGTGCCGCCCCCCGCCAATGATCTGGTCCCGATCTTCCCCTGGTTCGGCCTCGTCCTGCTTGGCGTCATCGCCACCCGCCTGCTGCTGGCCTCCCCACTGGCCGATAGGCTCGCCGCGATCCAGCCCAAAAACCGTCTCGCCACCACGCTGGCCGGCGCCGGCCGCTGGAGCCTGCTCATCTATTTGCTGCATCAGCCGCTGCTGCTCGCCGTGCTGTTCCCGCTGGCCTCGCTGACCCATCCCGAAATCGCCATGCGATCAGCCGATTTCCTCAAATCCTGCCAGCAGACCTGCACCACGGGCGGCACCTCTGCGCCGCTCTGCGTCACCTATTGCCAATGCGGCCTTGAGGGCGTGGAAAAAGACGATTTGTGGAACGCCATCTATACCGGCCAGGTCACCGCCGCCGAGCAGGCCCAGCTCGATGCCAATAACCGGCAATGCTCCGCTTTGATCTATCCGGAGCTCAATCTGCCGCAATGAAGGCGCCATTGCGCGTCATCGGGGTCGGACTTTGCATTTTTTGCTTAGATTCGATCTTGAATGGCAGCGCGAATGAGCGTTTTCTATTGGTGCGAGTTGATTTGTCCTAGTCCCGAATGTGCGTTTCTCCCGCATTCGCCTGGATCCACACATTTATATATTGAAGTCTGGATACTTCCTTGACCACCAATAAGGCTGGCCGCGTCCGATCACGCGGCGATGCACGGGCCCATGTGGCCGCCGCTCACGCTGGAAAGGGTGAGGGAACCCTGCTGCGGATTGCCAAATTCTCCTTCCGCCATCCCTGGCAGGCGGCCGCCGCCGTGGGCGCCACCATCGTGGCCTCGGTCTTGCAGCTGATGATCCCGCGCCTATTGGGCCATGCGGTCGATCAGGCCCAGGGCATCCTGGCCATCGGCGCGGGTGATGCCCAGCAAGCGCTGATGTGGAGCGCCATCCTGCTGCTCACCGTCTCGGTGGCGCGCGGCGTCTTCACCCTGCTGCAGAACTATTATTCGGAATCGGTGGGCCATTATATCGGCTACGAGCTGCGCCTGGCCTTTTACGAAAAGATCCAGCGCCTCTCCTATTCCTATCACGACAAGGTCCATACCGGCGATCTCATCACCATCGGCCTGCTCGATCTGGATGGCGTGCGCATGTTCTTCGCCACCGGCATGGTGCGCGTTGTGCTGCTCTCGGTGCTGATCGGGGTTGGCGCCTATATGCTGCTCACCACCGATGTGCTGCTGGGTCTGCTCAGCCTGAGCTTTGTGCCCTTCGTCGCCTGGCGCTCCTCGGTTGCCCAGCTCACCCTGCGCAAGACCTGGCTGGTTTTGCAGGAAAAGCTCTCCGGCCTCACCCGCGTCATGGAAGAAAATCTCGCCGGCATTCGCGTCGTCCGCGCCTTTTCCGGCCAGAAATTCGAAATGACCAAGTTCAACGTCGCCTCGGCCGAAGCGCTTGAGCTGGCTCATGAACGCGTCGGCGTGCGCGTCCGCAACACCTCGGCCATGACCGCATCCTTCTTCACCGCCATGGGCCTCGTGCTCTGGTTTGGCGGCAACAAGGTCATTGCGGGCGATATGAGTGTGGGCACGCTCGCCAGCTTCCTCACCTTCATGACCATATTGCAAATGCCGGTGCGCCAGCTCGGCCTCATGGTCAATTCCTTTGCCCGCGCCTCCACCTGCGGCGACCGCTTCTTTGCCTTTCTCGATGAGCCGCTGGAAATCGACGACAAACCGGGCGCCACCGAGCTCAAGGTGACCAAGGGCACGCTCAAATTCGACGATGTGCATTTCACCTATCCCGGCGCCAATCACCCCACGCTCGATGGCGTGAGCTTCGAGGCCAAGGCCGGCCAGACCATCGGCATTGTCGGCGCCCCCGGCAGCGGCAAGTCGACCCTCGCCCATCTCATCCCGCGCTTTTATGATCTCAGCGGCGGCAAGATCACCATCGATGGCCAGGATGTCAGCGAAGTGACGCTGCAATCTTTGCGCCGCGCCGTGGCCGTGGTGCAGCAGGATTCATTCCTTTTCACCACCACGATCGAAAACAACATTGCCTATGGCGATCCCTGGGCCAAGGAAACCAAGATCGAGCGGGCCGCCGAAAGCGCCCAATTGCATAATTACATCATGGGCCTGCCCACCGACTACGATACGGTCGTGGGTGAACGCGGTGTCTCCCTCTCGGGTGGTCAGCGCCAGCGCCTCGCCATTGCGCGTAGCCTGGTGCTCAAGCCCGCCGTCATGGTGTTCGACGATTCCACCGCCGCCATCGATGCCGGCACCGAACACCGCATCCGCAGCGCCATTCGCCGTTACGCGAGCAATCGGGTCACCCTGATCATCTCCCATCGCCTCTCATCGCTGCTCCACGCCGATACCATCCTCTTCCTCGAGAACGGTAAAATCGTCGAACGCGGCAGCCACGAGGAATTGCTGGCCAAGGGCGGCCGCTATCGCGCGCTCTATGACCTGCAGACCCGCCCCACAGATGACGTCGAAATCGGGAGCGCCGCACAATGAGCGTGATGGATGAAGAACGCGAAGTTGCAGCCTTTCCCGGCCAGCGCCCCCCGCGCGCCAGCGTCGGCTCCCACCGCATCGAAGAAGAAGTCTTCGGCGCCGCCTATGACCCCAAGACCATCCGGCGCATCTGGGCTTTCGTGCACCCCTATCGCAAGCGCATCTACCTCTCGGTGGCGGCGGTGCTCATCTTCACCATCACCCAATTGGCCATTCCGCTGATCATCGGCTGGGCCATCGATAGTGGCATGACCAAGGGCGGCAGCACCGCCAATCTGGCCTGGGCCGTGCTCGCCTTCGCCGTTGCCGTGCTGTTCAATTTCGGCGCCTCCTATATTCAGGAAACCGAAGTCGGCCAGGTCGCCGAAAACGTGCTGTTCGACATGCGCCGCGCCATGTTCGCCCAGCTCCAGCGTGTCTCGCTCAGCTTCATGGACAAGACCGAAGTCGGCCGCCTGATGAGCCGGCTGCAGGGCGACGTCAATTCCATGCAGGAATTCCTCGAAACCTCGGTGATTTCGGTCGGCGATATGGTGCTGCTGGTCGGCATTGTCGTCGTGCTGCTGACGCTCGATTTCCGGCTGGGCCTGCTCACCCTCTCCACTATGCCCATCCTGTTCATCGTGCGCATCTTCTGGCTGCCCCCGGCCAAGCGCGCCTTCATGGCCGCCCACGAGACCAATTCGGTCACTGCCGGCGCCATGGCCGAAGGCATTCATGGCGTCCGCACTGTGCAGAATCTGGATCGCCAGAAGGTCAATTTCGACCTCTATGACGACAAGGCCCACACCAACCTTTTGACCCAGCTGACCGGCTCGCGCTTCGCCCAGGTCATGGTCCCCATCGTCGATAGTCTTACCGGCATTGCCATGGCGGTGGTCGTGGTCGTCGGCGGCTCGCTCGTGCTCAATGGCGGGCTCGAAATCGGCGTCGTCGTGGCGTTCCTCTTTTATATCCAGCGCTTTTTCGACCCGATCCGCTCGCTCACCATGCAATATTCCATCATGCAGCGCGCCATGACCTCGGGTCGCCGCATCACCGAAGTGCTCGACGTGCCGGTCTCCATCGAGGACAAGCCCGACGCCAAAGTGCTGACCGGCGACATGGATGGCTCGGTCGAGTTCAAGGACGTGACCTTCGGCTATCGCGAAGATCGCCCCGTGCTCAAGAATGTCAGCTTCAAGGTCAATCCCGGCGAAACCGTCGCTCTGGTCGGCCCCACCGGCTCGGGCAAAACCTCCGCCATGTCCCTGGTCCACCGCTTCTACGAAGTGCAGTCCGGCGAAATTCTCGTGGGCGGCCATGACGTGCGCGATGTCACCCAGGAATCCCTGGGCGAACAGGTCGCCATGGTGCTGCAGGAGCCGTTCCTCTTCACCGGCACGGTGTTCGAAAACATCCGCTACAACAAGGCATCAGCCACGCGTGACGATGTCATCGCTGCGGCCAAGGCCGTGGGCGCGCATGATTTCATCACCCAGATGCCCGGCGGCTATGATGCCGTGCTCGAACAGCGCGGCTCCAACCTCTCGCTGGGCCAGCGCCAATTGCTCAGCTTCGCCCGCGCCCTCGTCGCCGACGCCAAAATCCTGGTGCTCGACGAAGCCACCGCCAATATCGACAGCTACACCGAACGGCAGATTCAGAAGGCCCTGCTGACCCTGCTCGAAGGCCGCACCGGCATGGTGATCGCCCACCGCCTCGCCACCATCCGCGGCGCCGATCGCATCATCGTGCTGCAAAATGGCGAGCTGATCGAAACCGGCAATCACGACCAGCTCATGGAAAAGCACGGCCTCTACGCCAAGCTCTACAACATGAACTATGCCAGCTTCGACGACATCCCCGACGAGCTGGTCTCCCAGGCCAACGCCAAGGCCGCCAGCACCTGATAGCAGACGGCTCGGGAGCCCCAATCCAATCCCCTCCCCCTTGAGGGGAGGGCTCAGCTTTTCGCTAGCGAAAAGCGGGGGTGGGGGTGCTGCGGCCTCCAGATACTCGATATGTGTTGTGACCTCAGCACCCCCACCCTCAATCCCTCCCCTCAAGGGGGAGGGAGGCGCATCGAGGCTCCCCAACCAACAAATATTAGCGAGCCACCCCAAGGAGCAGGGGCTGACGAACGTCTCACCCCTGCTAAACTCGCCAAACCAGTTCCGAGGGTCCCTCCATGCGTCTTGCCATTCTTGCCGCCGTGCTGCTCGCCACCACGCCCGTCTTTGCCCTTGAGGCCGTCACCTATAAGGGCACGCTGGGCGGCCACGACATCGTGGCCGAGCTGGTCGCGCCTGCAGCCGGGCAGTTGACCGGCCGCTACAGCTACCTGGCCAAGGGTGGCGATATCCCGCTCGACGCCAATGGCAGCGTCGGCACCGCGATCAGTATGCTGGAAGAAGCCCCTTGCACCCAAACCACCTGCACCGAGAACCAATATGGCGATGTCGTGCCGCCCACCGGCGGCATCTGGTCGGTGACGCTCTCCGGCGATGGCAGCCTCACCGGCGACTGGACGCCCACGGACAAGTCCAAGAGCCTGCCCATCACCCTCACCGAAATCGGCCGTCGCACGCTGCCCGAGGCTGCCGAAATCACCCCCTATGGCCTGCGTGACAGCACCTTCGAGCTGTTCTACGGCGACGGCGCAATCTTTGCCCCCCACACCGCGCCCTACGAATTCGCCAAGATGGAAGTGGTGATGGCGGAGGGCGCCAGTGAAACGCTGGAAGGCTCCACCTTCCGCTATGTCACCGATCCGCGCACGAAATTTCCCTTTCCGCGTATTCTGTCCCTGTCCGACGGCTCCTCGACCCAGCTTGCCAACGAGGCGCTGGAACGCCGCCACGCCGCGCTCAGTTTCTTCGCTTTCGATTGCATGGCCCAGGTCTATGCCGGCTTCGGCGCCAATGAATATTCCCTGGGCCTGAACGAGGGCACGCTGGGCCAATATGACGAGGAAAGCATCGTGCTCTCCTATCTGTCGCCCACTGTGCTCAATTGGGTGGAATCCGGCAGCACCTATTGCACCGGCGCCCACCCCAACAATCACAGCGACACCCATATCGTCGATACCAGGACCGGCGAGCCCTTTGCCTTGGCCAATATATTCAAGGGCTGGGTGGCGACCATGAAGGTCGGCGGCGCCGATGGCGAGATCGACCAGCAGGCCGCGCGCCAGGCGCCGCAGGATTATTACTGGGGTGCCGACCAGGAGCTGATCGACTATGTCATCGCCAACCGCGTCTCGAGCGGCGACGAACAATTCGAGGACGAGTGCGGCATCAACGACCTCATCGCCTCAAACCTCGCCCTGCGCTTCGTCCCCGGCGATGCTGTGCTCTTCACCCTCGAAGGCCTCCCCCACGTCAACTTCGCCTGCAGCGAAGACCTGCTGACGGTAAAGCTCAGCGACATCCCCGAACTCCTCACCCCCACCGCTAAGGACTATTTCCCCTCGCTGCAATAGGAGCTTCGGCCTCCCCCAGTCACCACAGACCCTCCACCCCACAATGTCATTCCCGCGCAGGCGGGAACCTCCGTTCCGGGATGCCAAGGCAAGTAAACAGAGGTCCCCGCGTTCGCAGGGATGACACGGCGATTAGTTGAGGATCCAGGTCATCCCCAATCCCTCCTCCCCTCCGCTCTCCCTCGGGCTCGACCCGAGGGCCACTCGCCACTTGTGCCGCCCTCGGGTCAAGCCCGAGGGAGAGCGGTGACATTGAGGGCAATGGTGGCAAGCTCCCCACGGTGTCATTCCCGCGAAAGCGGGAACCTCCGTTTAGGGCGCTGAAGAACGCAAACAGAGGTCCCCGCTTTTGCGGGGATGACATTGTGGTTGGAGGGCAGCGAAGAGCTCACCTATCCCTCTTATCCCCCACCCCCAACCCTCCCGCATACTCCCTCCATCTTCCGGGACACGGGCGGCGCTGCAGCGACGAGCGTCCGGAGGCCAGCCGGGGGAGTGGGGGTCGCGCTCCGCTCCGGGTCGAGCGGACGAGGCAATCGGGCGGGCGCTACGGCAAACGCTGGGGTCTGCGATCGCGCCGTCCGAAAAAGTCCCGGCACCCCGAGGCGACGTCCGTCTCATTTTTAATCCCTTACGAGGCGAAAGCCGTCTCGGGGTCCGTCCGTCCATTCGATAACCGCAGCACAGGCGGCGCTTTGTCATGGGCATCCCCTCTTGCCGCATCCGTCATGGCGTCGCCTGCGCGATCAGCGCATGACAGTGCCAGATTGGGGAAAGTCAGATGAGTCTGCTCATTGGCGCCGCCATGCTGGTGGCGGTATTCGCAACATCGATGATATCGGGCATTTTCGGCATGGCGGGCGGGCTGATCCTGCTCGGCATTTTCCTGCTCATCCTGCCCGTGGGCACCGCCATTGCAGTCCAGGGCATCATCCAGCTCATCGCCAATGGCTCGCGCGCCTTCTTCTCCCGCGCCTATATCGATTGGCGCGTCTTGGGCATCATGACGCTCGGCCTGCTGACTGCCGCGGCCGTGCTCTTCATCGTCCGCTACACGCCCGATCTCGCCACCGTCTGCATCACCATTGGCCTCTTGCCCATCCTGCTCTGGATTCCACAATCCTGGCTGGCGCTCGATGCGTCCAAGCCCCATCACGCCTTCATCTGCGGCTTGCTCGGTGGCGGCATTAATCTGGCCGTCGGCGTCGCCGGCCCCACCATCGATATGTTCTTCATCCGCACCCCCATGGACCGGCGCACCATCATCGCCACCAAGGCCGCCGCCCAGGTGGTCAATCACGCCGGCAAGATTCTGTTCTATTGGAACGCCACCATGGTGCTGGCCCCCGGCGAATGGGCCGCCGTGGCGCTCGCCGCGCCCTTCGCCATCCTCGGCACCAGCGCCGGTCACTGGGTCCTCCAACACCTTACCGACGCCAATTTCAAGCGCTGGACCCGCCTGATCGTCACCGCCATCGGCATTTTCTACCTCACCCGCGGCATCTTGCTCGTGATCTAGGCGATTGGTTGGAGACATAAACTATGGTTATGGTGCCGCCCATCTGGGGAGATGACATGGCACCATTCGATAGCGTCACGGCGCGCCTCATCCTGCTGTTGGCCGAAACCGGCTCCATCGGCCGGGCGGCCGAGCGCGAAGGCATCGCCACCTCCGCCGTCAGCCGGCGCGTGTCCGATCTCGAAAGCCGGCTGGGCGTAGTGTTGTTCGATCGCTCCGCCCATGGCGTCAAGCTCACCACGGCCGGCGCCGCCTATGCCGAAGGCTGCCGCACTGTGCTGCGCGCCATTGCCGATCTCGATGCCGTCATGGCCGATTTCGGCTCCGGCCAGCGCGGTAGCCTGCGCCTGGCCTGCACCAGCGCTGCCCTCACCGGGCGCCTGCCCGAATTGCTTGCCCGCTATGCCCTCAAACATCCCGGCATCGCCCTCGACATCCAGGAAATGGGCGCCGCCAAGGGCCTGGTGGCGCTGGACGAAGGCAGGGCCGATATCGCCATCGTCTCCGACAATTACGATTTCACCCGCTTCGAGATCAAACCCTTCGAGGATGACCGCGTCTGGGTCCTCGCCCCGCCTGACCATCCCCTCGCCGCCCGCATCGAGCCACGCAAGGACATCGCCTTCGAAGCCGTGCTGAGCCACCCCATTGTCGGCAGCCACCATGCCGGCTCGCTCGATCGCCTCCTGGGCGACGCCGCTACCAAGGCCGGCAAACCCTTCGCAGAAAGCGTACGCGTCGAAAGCTTCCCCGCTCTGGTTCGCATGGTCGAAGCCGGCTTCGGCATCGGCTTCTTGCGCTCCACCAGCCTGCATCTGCTCGCCGGCACCGATCTCGTCTGTGCCCCCCTGGCCGAGCCCTGGGCCCTGCGCCAATTGCTCGTCGCCCGCCGCAAATCCAGCCCCCTCTCCGCCGCCATGAAAAGCTTCATTGCGCTGTGCAGCGAAACTTACTCCCCTGCCGTCTAACTGAAGTATTCTCGGCTTTCGCCTCCCTCCCCCTTGAGGGGAGGGAATGAGGGAGGGGGTCGGCGACTTTTGCGCATGAGCCGCAACGACCCCCTCCCCGGCCCTCCCCTCAAGGGGGAGGGAGGCACGACCCAACACCATTGCGACACTAAAGCTCTTTCGTCCTCGCCCATGCAGTCTTATGAGTGAAACCATGATCCAGCGGCGCAGCATGGCAAGAGAGTTCGGGACGGCCCTGGCCGTCTTGGCCATCTATTTGCTGACGATTTTGGCCCCGCTGCACCAGGCCCGCGCCAGCCAGCTCGATTTTGCCAAGCTCGGCTACGAAACGATAAATACCGGCTGGGTGCTCTGCTCCGCCACCGACACCAGCGGCGACAGCGACATCACCATCGCCAAATGCCCCGCCGCCGGCATCGGCAAGAACGATCTGGTCCTGCCGGTTTTTGCCAGCCTCGATCTGGGCACGCCCACCATCGCCGCCGTCCCCACCGGTATCACCCAACAGGCCAAAATCCTCCTGCCGCGCCAAATCGCGCCGGGCGGGCCGAGGGCGCCTCCGGTTCAGCTCTGATCCACCGGCCCCATCGGGGCCAATCGAGCTGATCTTTTTTCCGGAAACCCACATCATGATCCGAATTCTGTTCTCCGCCGCCCTCGCGGCCATCCTCGCCCTTTCCGTCCCCGCTTTCGCGCATGATGGCACCACCCATCTGGGTCCCATCAACATTTCCCAGCCCTTCAGCCGCGCCACCCTGCCCAATGCCCCGGTCGGCGGCGGCTTCTTCACCATCGAGAACACCGGCGCCGAAGCCGATCGCCTCGTCTCGGTCACCTCGCCCGCTTCCCCCGATGTGCAGATTCACGAAATGGCCATGCAGGGCGACGTGATGAAAATGCGCAAGCTCTCCGATGGGCTTGAGATCGGCCCGGGCGAAACCGTCACGCTTTCCCCCGGCGGCTTGCATCTGATGTTCATGGGCATCACCCAGCGTTTCGTCGAAGGCGAAACTATCCCGGTGACGCTGACCTTTGAAAAGGCCGGCACCGTCGAGCTGGAATTGCCGGTGCTGAGCCCGGCCGCCGCTGCGCCCGCCGATCACGCTGGTCATTGAGGAAGCATTATGAGTCTCAAAACCATCCGCATCCTGCTCTGGGCCGGCGTTGCCGTCATGGCCGTCTTTTTGGCCGGCGCCACCTTCCTGCTGCGCCAGCCCGGCGCCACCGCCACGGCCTCGACCGGCTTTGGCGGGGGCACCTATTCGCTGGTCGATCAGCGCGGTCAGCCCGTCGATCAGACCATGTTCCAGGGCCATCCTTCGGCGCTGTTCTTCGGCTTCACCCATTGCCCCGAAGTGTGCCCCACCACCATGGCCGAAATGTCCACCTGGTTCGAAGCCCTGGGCGATGAGGGCAAGAACCTGCAGGCCTATTTCGTCACCGTCGATCCCGAGCGCGACACGCCCGAAATCCTCGGCGATTATGTCAGCTGGGTCTCCGATCGCATCACCGGCGTCACCGGCAGCCCGGAAGAAATCGCCAAGATCGTCAAGGCCTGGGGCGTCTATGCCGCCAAAATCCCGCTCGAAGGCGATGACTATACCATGGACCACACCGCCTCGGTCTTCCTGCTCGATACCAAGGGCGAATTCCAGGGCACTATCGCCTACGGCGAGGACAGCGCCACCGCCATTGGCAAGCTGCGCAATCTGCTGGCAAAGTCCTGATCCCTGCGCCCGGCCGATCACTCTTCGGCCGGGTACTCATGCCGACCAATCCGGAGCCGCCCCATGAAGCCATCGATTTCCATCATCACCATCGGCGTCGATGAGCTGGAGCGCGCCTTCGCCTTCTATCGCGCCCTGTTCGAAATCGCCGATGAGCAGATCGGGGCAGGGGAGGATCACGTCGCCTTCTTCTTCGACGATGCTTTTTCCTTCGTGCTGTTCCCGCGCGAACAGATCGCCCAAACCGCCGGCAAGGATGTCGCCGTGCCCGGCACACCGGGCTTCGTACTCAGCCACAAGGCCGACAGCGCCGAGGCGGTCGACGCGATCCTCGACCGTGTCCTGGTCGCCGGCGGCTCGGTCATCACGCCCGGCACCCAATCGGAATGGGGCTATTCCGCCTATTTCGAAGACACCGAAGGCAATGTCTGGGAACTAATGGCCTCCCCGCCAGTCAATTGATCGGGGCAGGGCGCTACGCAGCCCTAAAACCCGCCACCCGTCGTGAACCCGCCATGCTTGCGCGTCCCAACCGACCCGGTGCGCGGC
>NZ_JBJDRE010000030.1:0-23235 GCF_044987315.1 Devosia sp. ZW T5_3 | reverse complement strand
AGTTCGTGGAGACTACGACACCCCCACCCTAACCCTCCCCTCAAGGGGGAGGGGACTGCATCGGGGCTTCCGTCCATTTATGAAAAGCTTCCCCCATGTCCACATCGCGCACAATCGCGTCCAGCCTTGGCAGAATCGCCCCGGCCCTGCTGTCGGTCGGCACGCTGATCCTCGCCTGGGAGCTCTATGCCCGCCTCTCCGGCATTTCCCCGACCACCCTGCCAGCGCCGTCGCGCGTCGTTGCCCAGGCCATACAAAACTGGCCGGCGCTGCTTGAGAACACGCTGCCTACCATCAGCGCCACCCTGTTGGGCTTTGCCTGCTCGCTGGCTGCGGCCTTCATCTTCTCGGTGCTGATCGATTTTTTCAAACCGCTGCGGCGGGCGCTGTTTCCGGTGTTCATCATCAGCCAGACGCTGCCATTGGTCGCCATTGCCCCGCTGATTGTGCTGTGGTTCGGCTTCGGGCTGACGCCCAAGATCATGCTGGTGGCCCTGGTCACCTTCTTTCCCATGCTGGTAGCGCTGGTGCAGGGCTACGCAGCGACCGAGGAGGATATCGAGTCCTTGCTGGCCTCGATGGGCGCCTCCCCGCTGCGCATCTTCCTCCTCGCGCGGCTGCCCTCGTCCCTGCCCTATTTCTTCGCCGGCCTGCGCATTTCCATCACCTATGCCGTGGTCGGCGCGATCTTTGCCGAATATGCCGGGGCGGCGAAGGGGCTGGGCATCTACATCCTCAACGCCAAGAACAATTTCCGCCCTGATCTGGTGCTGGCCGCCGTGCTGGTCAGCGCCACGCTGACGCTGGTGCTGTTCGGCACCACAATCCTGATCCAGCGGCTGGCCATGCCTTGGGACAGGCTGGCTGCGGAGCGCAAGCCATGAGTGCGGCAAGGCTGGAACTGCGCAATCTGCACAAGCGCTTTGGCGGTCTCGATGTCCTGGCCGATATTTCGCTGTCGGTGCAGCCCGGCGAATTCGTTTCCATTCTCGGTCCGTCCGGCGCCGGAAAATCCACCATTTTCAAGCTGCTGACCGGCGGCTTGCGGCCCGATGGCGGCGCGATATTCTTCGACGGGGCGGCGCTGGCGGAGGAGACGCAGCCCTTCGCCTTCATGCCGCAGCGCGATGCGCTGATGCCCTGGCGGCGGATCATCGACAACACGACGCTGGGTCTTGAAGTGCAGGGCATGGCCCGCCAGCAGGCCCGCCAACGCGTCGCTCCCCTGTTCGCCGAATTCGGGCTCGATGGCTTCGAGCAGCATTACCCGGCGCAATTGTCCGGCGGCATGCGTCAGCGCGCGGCCCTGTTGCGTACCGTGGTGCAGGATCGCGCCATGCTGCTGCTCGACGAGCCGTTCGGCGCGCTCGATGCCCTCACCCGCAGCGGCATGCAGCGGTGGCTCGAAACCATGTGGGAGCACCACAATTGGACTGCCCTGCTGATCACCCATGATGTTCGCGAGGCGGTGTTCCTGTCCGACCGCATCTATGTGCTGACCGAACGCCCGGCCCGGGTGCTGCGCGAAATCACCGTGCCCCTGCCCCGCCCGCGCCGCGACCTGGCCTCGCCCCAGGCCAGCGCCATCGAGGCCGACATTCTCGAAACCCTGCTCAATCCCCCATCGGAGACGTGACCATGCTTTCCCGCCGCAGTTTTTTCGCCGCCATGCTTGCCGCAGGCCTCGTCACCACACCCACCTTCGCCCAGGCGCAAAAGGTCACCATGGCGCTCGACTGGACGCCCAATACCAATCACATCGGCCTCTATGTGGCCAAGGCCAAGGGCTTTTACACCGAGGCCGGGCTGGACGTGGACATCCTGCCCTATAGCGACACCTCGGCCGGTGCGCTGGTGGCCAATCACGTGGCCGATTTCGGCATTTTCGGCACCATATCGCTGATGAGCCAGCGCACTGCCGGCGCCGATCTGGTCGCCACCTATGCCGTGGTGCAGAACGAAACCGGCCGGGTGGTGTTCAATGATGATCGCACCGATATCCAGAGCCCCAAGGACCTTGATGGCCTCACCTATGGCGGCTTTGGCAGCGACTGGGAAAATGCGCTGATCGGCACCATCATCCGCCATGATGGCGCCAAGGGCGAATTCGAAACGGTAACTTTGGGCACCTCCGCCTATGAGGCGCTGGCCAATGGCGCTGTCGATTTCACGCTTGAAGTCTATACCTGGGAAGGGGTCAAGGCCGAGCTCGACAACGTGGCGCAACGCGCCTTCCGCTATGCCGATTTCGGCGTGCCGGACGAGCACACGACCTTTATCGGCTCCAGCCAAGCCTATCTCGATGCCAATCCCCAAACCGCCGCGGCCTTCACCGCTGCAACCCAGCGCGGCTACGCCTTCGCCGTCGAACATCCCGACGAGGCAACCGATATCCTGCTGGCCGCCAATGAAGGCATGCTCGACCGCACTCTCATCCGCGCTTCGCTCCAGGCCCTGATCGACGGCCACTATCTGCAAACCGCAGATGGCGTGATCGGCACGATCGACCCGGCCAAGATGGACGCCATCGGCGATTATCTGTTCAAGGCGGGGATTTTGCGCGACGCCGATGGCGCGGTGGTGGCCGAACGCCCCGATTTCGCGCCCTACTACAGCAATGCCTACTTGCCGAAGTAAGCACCACACAAAAAAAGGGGGCGCTTTCGCGCCCCCGCTGCCTTGATCCCAAAGCCCCTTAGAACGGGCTCTTGTCGTCCAGGAATTCGTCGGCATTTTCCGAAGTGATGACGGTGGAGTCGAGGATATAGCGACCCGACACCTGCACGCCGCTGACCAGGTGCGACGTGGTCAGCTCGATTGCCGTGGCGATCATGGCCGGGCTATAGCTCACATCGATCGGGGTCAGCTTGTCGCCGGCCTTCACGCGCTGCAGGATCTGCTGCATGCCGGCGCCGCCCACCACGAACATTTCGTCTTCGCGGCCAGCCTGCTTGATGGCCTCGATGGCGCCCAGGGAGATATCGTCGTCCTGGGTCCACACGCCCTTGATATCGGGGAAGCGGGTCAGGAAGTCCTGCATTACCTTGAAGCCGTCATCGCGGTTCCAGTTGGCGAATTCGTCGTCGAGCACCTTGATCTGGGTGCCCTCGATGCCGCCCATGAAACCGTCAAAGCGCTGCTGATCGATCGGGATCGGCAGGCCGCGCAGGATGACGATATTGCCGCCTTCGGGCAGTGCTTCCTTGAAATAGGCCGCGGCATTGGCGCCCAGGCCCGGATTGTCACCGGCGACATAGAGGTTTTCGACGCCGGTGATCGAGAGCTGGCGATCGACGACGGTGACGAACTTGCCGGCGTCCTTGACCTGCTTGATGGCCGACGTCATCGCATCCGGATCGCCCGGCAGGATGACGAGCGCATCGATATTGCGGGTCGAGACCATGTCTTCGATGTCGGCGATCTGCTTGGGCGCATCGGCCGCCGAAGCAAAGACGAATTCGACATCGGGATAGGTGGTCTTGAGGCGATCGATCGCCTGCTGGGCGAAGTAGTTGACGCCGCCGGTCCAGCCATGGTCGGCCGCCGGAACGGAGACGCCGATGGTCACCTTGTCCTGGGCAATGGCGACGCCGCCAATGCTGGTTGCGACGACAGCCGCAGCCAAAAAGGATTTAGCCAGTTTCATTTCAGTCCTCCCTAAATGCCCTTGCTGGGCGATGTAAACTTGAACTTCTAAGTCGTGCGCTGGCCCCGCTGCAGCAGCACGGCGAGAATGATGATGACCCCCTGGAACGCCCCATTGAGATATGGGCTGATCAGGCTTTGCAGGTTGAGAATATTGCCGATGAGCCCCAGGATCACCACGCCCACCACCGTGCCCCAGACGCGGCCATAGCCGCCCTTGAGGGTGGTGCCGCCGATGATCACGCCGGCAATGGCTTCGAGTTCCCACAGCACGCCCGTGGTGCTCGAGGCCGAACCGAGGCGCGGCACATAGAGCAGCACGGCAACGCCCACCAGAATGCCCTGCAGGATGTAGGTGAGCAGGCGGACATTATCGACATTGATCGAGGAATAGCGGGCAACCTGCTCGTTGGAGCCGATGGCGGCGCAATAGCGGCCGAACTTGGTGCGGCGCATAACGATTTCGCCGGCAATCGCCACGAGGGCAAAGACGATGATCGGATAGGGCACGCCCAGCAGGCCATCGTAATAGACCGGGCGATAGACGTCGGCGACGTTGAAGTTGAGCGACAGCGTGCCGCCATTGGCGAGGAACGTCACCAGCGAGCGGAAAATGCCCATTGTGCCGAGCGTCACGATGAAGGCTTCGATACGCCCCCGCGTGATCATGATGCCGTTGAACACGCCGGCGACCCCGCCCAGCAGGATGCCCGCCGCCATGCCGGCCAGCACCACGCTCCAGCCGATGCCCAGCGAGGGGATCAGCCAGTTCATCACCATGATCATGACCCCGGCGATCACCGCCGCCATCGAGCCGACCGAGAGGTCGAGCCCTCCCGCCGTGATGACGAAAGTCGCGCCAATGGCGATGATGCCGATGAAGGACGAGCGCGCCAGCACATTGGTCAAATTGCTGTAGCTGAGGAAATTCTCGTTCAGCGAAATGCCCAGCAGCACCAGCAGCGCCAGCGCCAGCAAGGGACCCACGGTCTTGAGATCGAGGCGGAAACCGCGTGCGGACCTGGCCGCTATTTCAGGCGCTGATGTGCTCATCACGTCCACTCTGTTTGATGCCCGCGGCGTACCGCATGATTTCGCCTTCGGTGATTTCGGCGCCTTCCAGGGTGCCCGCGAGGCGCCCTTCGCGCATGACGACAACGCGATGGCTCAGCCCGATCACTTCCTGCAGTTCCGAGGAAATGACAATGATCGATTTCCCCTCGGCCGCCAGCGCCGCGATGATGTGATAGATCTGCTGCTTGGTGCCCACATCGATGCCGCGCGTCGGCTCATCCATGATGATGATGTCCGGCTCGCTTTCCATGGTCTTGCCCAGCATCAGCTTCTGCTGGTTGCCGCCCGAAAGCTGGCCCACCCGCACCGAGGCATCACGCGCCCTGATATCGAAGCGCCGCACTGCCCGCTCCAGCGCCCGCGCCTCGCTGGCGCTGTCGAGAAAGCCGGCTTTCAGATGCTTGCCCAGGGTCAAAAGCGTCAGGTTCGGCTGCAGCCCCATATTGAGCAGCAGGCCCTTGCCCTTGCGATCCTTGGTCATGTAGGCGAGGCCCGCATCGACCGATTGGGCCACCTGGCCGAAATTGACCGGCTGGCCGTTGAGCGCGACATCGCCCTCGCTTTTATGCGTCAGCCCCACCACGGCCTCGGCCACCGCCGTGCGCCCCGAGCCGATCAGCCCGGCAAAGCCCAGGATTTCGCCCTTGCGCAGGTCAAAGGAAATGTCCTTGACGCCCGGCGCCTTGAGCCCGCGCACCGACAGCACCACCGGCGCATCGACATCGGGCTCGTGCTTGGGCGGATAGAGATTGGAAAGTTCGCGGCCCACCATCATCTGGGCGATGGAATCAGGCGTGAGCGCCTCGGTGCCGAGTGTGGAGATCAATTGCCCGTCGCGCAGCACAGTGACGCGTCGCGCCAGTTCCATGATCTCGTCGAGCTTGTGCGAGATAAAAATCACCGCAACGCCGCGCGCCGTCAGCCGGCGAATCTGCTCGAACAGGGTCTGGGTTTCGCCCACCGACAGCACCGCCGTGGGCTCGTCCATGATCAGCACCCGCGCATCGCGGCTGATGGCCTTGGCGATTTCCACCATCTGCTTGTCGGCCACCGAAAGGGTGTTGATGCGCGCATCGGGATCGACATGCACATGCAGCATTTCCATCACCGCGACAGCGCGGCGGCGCATTTCGGCGACATCGAGGAAACCGAATTTCTTGAGTTCACGGCCCAGGAAGATCGAATCGGCCACCGTCAGGTGCTCGGCCAGGTTCAATTCCTGGTGGATGAGCACGATGCCCATAGCCTCAGCCTGGCCGTTGGGCGGCAGGATGACGGTCTGCCCGTCATAGCTGATCGTGCCCGAAGTGGGCTGTTCGATGCCCGACAAAATCTTGATGAGGGTGGATTTGCCCGCGCCGTTTTCGCCGATAATGGCGTGCACTTCGCCGGGCTTGATATCGAAATCAATGCTGAACAGGACTGGGATTTCGCCAAAGGATTTGGAAATCCGGTGCGCTGACAGGATGGCTGGCGCTGGCGTGCCTTCGGCACTGGTCATCTCGTAAATCCCCCTGCCGGACGTGGAGGGTTCAATCCCGCTCTTCGTCCATGAGCAGTGATGTAAAGGTTTTCATGATTGATGTAAAGGTTTACACAATGGCAAAACTGTATAAGCGTTGCGGGATGGATATGGCGTAATCCGCGCCTTCTGCTAAAGGCAGCAAGCGGGTCGCCGAGCCGGATCGCGCGGGGCGGAGCGCCAATTGCAGCATCACAAGCTGGCCACGATAGAAGACGTTGCGGCAATCGCCGGCGTATCCATCGCTACGGTCAGCCGGGCCATTAACGATCCGGGCAAGGTCGCCGACGAAACGCGGCGCCGCGTCACCCAGGCCGTCGCCCAGACAGGCTATACGACCAATGCCATGGCGCGCTCGCTGCGCATGCGCCGCTCCAAGATGATTCTGATTCTGGCGCCCGATGTGGGTGACCCAAACTTTTCCAATATTCTGGTGGGGCTGGAAACCGAGGCCAGCAAGCGCGGCTATGGCGTGCTGATCGGCAATACCCAGAACGATCCGGCGCGCGAGACCGATTATCTGCGCTTCATCAGTTCCAACCAGGCCGATGGACTGATCCTGTTCACCGGGCACCTGCCCTATGGCTTTGGCAATGAGGGCGGCGAGTCGCGCCTGCCGCCCATGGTGGCGGTCAATGAGCCGGTCTCCAATAGCGACGTGCCGTTTGTGGGCGTGGACAATTTTGAGGGCTCGCGCGTTGCGGCCGAGCATCTGATTTCCCAGGGCCATCGGCGCATTGCCTTTATCGGGCGCTCGACCAGCAAGGCGGTCAATATCCTGCGCGAAAAGGGCTATCGCGCTGCGCTTGAGGGTCATGGCATCACCATCGACCCCCGCCTGATCCTGGACGGCGACGGCACCACCGAAAGCGGCCGCGCCGCCGCCGAGCATATGTTCGTGCGCGACGTGCTGCCCACCGCATTTTTATGCGTCAACGACGTCACTGCGCTCGGCGTCATCATCGCCCTGACCGCCCGGCGCTATGAACTGCCCCGCCAGTTTTCGGTGATGGGCTTTGACGACATCACCTTCGCCAGCTTCGTGTCGCCATCGCTGACCACGATGAAGCAGCCGCGACTGAAGATCGGCGAAGAGGCGATGGACCTGCTCTTGGCGCTGCTCGAAGGCAAAAGCGTCGAGCGCAAGCAGGTGCTGCTACGCAGCGAGTTGATTGTGCGCAACTCGGTTGGGCAGGTTGGGCGGTAGGCCACTTGGCCTGTGTCAGCCAATCAACAAAGCCGAGGTAACCTCGAGGCTTCGGTCCCCGCGAACCTGTTCCGGCTCCCCTGCCCGCTCACTCAACACCTGATCACGCTCACGGATCAACGCCTCGATTTCCGGCTGGTATTGCGTGACGATGGCCGTCAGCCAGCGATTGACCAGATAGGACGGCTTGGCCAATTGCATGTCGAAGCGGGGCAAGAGCGCTATCGTCGCCTCGGCCGGCAGCCAGGTGTCGCCCACCACCCATTGGTTGACCGTGAATAGCCGGTGCAGCTTGCCAAAGGCGTCGACGCCGATGGCGATCAGATGATGCACCGGGCCATTGGCGCCGTCCGGCCGGACGAAACAATGGTAGTGGCCGTGTTCGGTGCCGTCGGCGGCGGGGAGATGGCAGTGGTAATACCATTGCCCGCCGCTTTCGGGATCGAACACATCGCCGGGCGGGTAATGCGCCCAGGCCTCCACCGAGGCCGCATCGCGCAGGGTTTCGCGCAACACGTTTTCACCGGACTTGGCCAGCAGCCGCTCGCAAAAGGCAGCTTCCTGCGCGGCGCGTTCGCGTTGCTCGTCCATCCTCGCTCTCCGCTATTGCGCCCCGGCGGCGCAGGGATTGACTGCAGCACAGGGGGCGGCAGCCGCGCAAGGCGCTGCGGCGGCACAGGGCGCGGCAACCGGCGCCGGAGCACCCGCCGCACGGGGATTGCCCGCGGCTGCCGGGGCTCCGGCGGCACAAGGATTGGCCACGGCAGCTGGAGCACCCGCGGCGCTGGGGTTGCCAGCAGCGCAGGGATTGGCCGGCGCTGCAGCAGCACACGGATTGGCGGCCGGAGCCGCAGCGGCGCAGGGGTTCCCGGCCGCACAAGGATTGCCCGCGGCACAGGGATTTGCCGCAGCACTGGCGGCCGGAACCGGCGCCGGCGCGCGATTGCTCGACGCCACATGGTCGGCGGCAACGGCGGCGGTGGCAACCAGGGCGGCGGCGCCAAACAGCAGAGTACTACGAGCGCTCATTTGGCTTTGAATCCGTCCAGACCGAAGAGGGGCCGCAGGGCGATACCGCCGAAGCTGCCCACGAAAGCGGCGGCGAACCATAGCCAGCCATGCACGCTGCCCGAGGCGATGCCGCTGAACAGCGCGCCGATATTGCAGCCGAAGGACAGCCGCGCGCCATAGCCCATCAGCACGCCACCAATGGCCGCGGCCAGCAGCGACAGGAACGGAAGAGCCGCCTTGGGGGCGAATTTGCCGGCAAGGCCCGCGGCGAGGGCGGCGCCAAGGATCAGCCCGAAATCCATCACCGAAGTGCTGTCCTCAAGCACGCTGGAGCGCAGGGCTTCGGCTTGCGCCGGCCAGGTCCAGAATTCCCAGCCGGCGACCGGCACACCGACAGCCTGGGCGATCTTGGCACCCCACAGGCCAAAGCCATAGGTGATCGACCAGGGGTGACCCGCCACCAGCAGCGTCAGCACATTGAGCCCGGCCAGCGCCAGCCCCGCGCCGATCAGCGGCCAGGGCCCGCGCAACAGCCGCGACCAGCGGCGATTGGCCGGAGCCTTGATGGCTTCCAGGCTGCCATGCGCCCGGCGCTCGATCAGCACCGTGATCAGCGCCACCGCGCCCAGGCCGAGCACCGTCACCAGCAGCGCCAGCGGCACGCCAAGGCTGGTGCCCAGGCTGATGGCCGGCAGCGACGGCTGAGTGAGCCAGAACGGCAAATGGGCTGTGCCCAGCAGCGCGCCGACAATGAAGAAAGCCAGCGTCACCAGCATCCGCGCACTGCCACCGCCCACGGTGAACAGCGTGCCCGAGCCGCAACCGCCGCCCAATTGCATGCCAAGCCCGAACAAAGCCGCGCCGAACAATACCGAGACGCCCACCGGCGCGGTGGCGCCAGCCAGCGGTTGCCCGAATGGATTGCCCAAGGTCAGCAGCGGAATGAAAGCCAGCGCCGCGACGCCGATCATCAGCATTTGCGCGCGCATGGCATGGCCGCGCTTTTCCACCACCAGCCGGCGCCAGCCGCCGGTGAAGCCGAACGAGGCGTGATAAAGCGTCAGGCCAAGCAGGCTTCCGATCAGGAATAAAGCCGCCTGCCGCAGATCGACCAGTTGCCAGATGGCGAGCGTGCCGATGGCCAGGGCGAGGCTGGCGAACCAGACCGGGCCGCGATCGAAAGGGATGGCTGGGCGGATCGAGCCCGCAGTTGCGTCTGTCATGAAAGCACCGAAAAATAGTCTTGCCCGGACCATGGCCCGGGCAAGTAAAAAAAACTGCTAGAAAATACTAGTTGGTGACGACGGGGCGGCTCGGATCGGCGGTCCATTCGGACATCGAGCCATCATAGAGCCGCACGTTCTTGAGCCCTTCGACTTCGGACAGGCCGAACCAGGCAATCGAGGCCAGGTGGCCGGTATTGCAGAAGGCGATGAAGTCGGACTCATTGGCAACGCCAGCGGCTGCGGCCAATTGCTTGATGGTTTCGGGGCTGGCAAACGAGGCGTTCTGGGCGTCGTAGAACTTGTCGAAATTGATGTTCACGGCAGTCGGGATATGGCCGAGCGTCTGCACGGTATTGGTCTTTTCCTGGCCGATGAACTGGGCAACGGTGCGCGCGTCGATCAGGTTGGCATCGCTTTCGATGGCGGCAGTCACTTCCTCAACGCCGGCCAGCAGCTCGGGCCGGAATTCCGCCTTGAAGTCGCCCGCCACAGGAGTGGCGGCATCGGTCGAGACCGCGCCATTGGCCTTGGTCCAGGCGGCATAGCCACCATCGAGGATGGTCACGGCGTCATGGCCGAGCACTTTGAAGGTCCAGTAGACGCGAGTGGCGCCGCCGAATTCGGAGGCAGAGGAGCCGGCCGGGATGATCACCACCTGGCTATCATTGTCGACGCCGAGCGCCGCAATCGTCGCCTCGATCTGCTCGGTGGGCGGCAGCATGCCGGGGACATTGTTGACCGGCACGCGCCAGCCGGCTTCCGAATAGCGGGCGGCGATGGCGCCGGGGACGTGGCCGGCAGCATAGGGGTCGACGGTTTCGGCGACGTCGCGGATATCGAGCACGACCAGGCTTTCATTGCCCAGATGTTCGGTCAGCCAGGCGGCATCGACCAGCGGCTTGTCGGTCAGGCGCTCGGCTTGGGCGGCGCCGGTCAGCAGCAGCGCGGCAGCCATGGCGGCGCCAGCAAGGTTGATACGCATTCGAGGTTCCTTTGAAGTTCGATCGATGAATTTGGCACTATAGTGCCACGTCTTCCCGCCCAATGCGGCCCCGCGCCAATCCAAAGCGGCGAGCCCCGTTAAAAAATCTATCTAACAGGTCGGGTATAGATCGAAGGATTGTTCTCCCGGCGCGCTGGGCAGCGTCGGCTCGCGCGGCGATACTGAGGCCCATCAGATGCTTAGAGAATTCGCCATGCGCCGTTTCGCCCGCCTGCTCATCGCCGCCCTGCTCGCTTTGGCACCCATTGCCAGCCTCGCCCAGGACGCCCCTGCCCCGACGGCTGAACAAGCAGCGCGTGCCACGGTGCTCGATTTCGAGAATGAAGCGCAGCTCAACACCCTGGCGGCGGCAGGCAAGACCGTGGTGTTCTTCTACGCCGCCTGGTGCCCCAATTGCCGCGCCACCGTGGCCGAGCTCAACGCCCGCTGGGCGGACGTGAACCCAGACCTGACGCTGGTGATTGCCGATTACGACAAGGAATCCGCGCTCAAGGGCAAGTTCGGCGTGACCTATCAGGACACCTTCGTGCTGCTCGACAAGGAAGGCAATTCGGCCAAGTCGTGGAATAGCGGCGGCGTCGACGGCCTCAACGCCAATAGCCAAAGCTGATGCTCCTCACCATCGGCTTTGCCTTCATGGCCGGGGTGATCACGGTGCTGTCGCCCTGCGTACTGCCGCTGCTGCCGATCATTCTGGGCAGCGCGACGCAGGAGGGCAAGGCCCGGCCGATCGGGCTGATCGTCGGCTTTGTCGGCACCTTCACCGCTGCGACCCTGGCGCTAAGCTTCCTGGTGCGCGCGCTGGGCGTGCCGCCCGATCTCAATCGCGTCCTCGCCGGCGCCGTGCTGATCCTGCTCGGACTGGTCCTCGCCATCCCGCAATTGCATCTGGGCTTCGAGCGCCTGGCCGGCGCCCTGGCCAGCCGCGCTCCGGCGGGCGGTCCATCCTCCGGCTTTGGCGGCGGGCTGGCGGTCGGTGCGGGCCTCGGCCTCGCCTGGAGCCCCTGTGTCGGCCCGATCATGGCGTCGGTCATCACCCTGGCGCTCAACCAGCAGGTCAATGCGGGCGCTATCGCGGTGACGCTGGCCTTTTCGCTGGGCACGGCCCTCCCCATGGCGGCCATCATGCTGGGCGGGCGGCAATTGGTGCGGCGGCTGGGCTGGTTTCAGGCCAATGCCAGCCGCATCCAGCAAGTGCTCGGCGTCATTCTCGTGCTGACGGGCCTTGCCATCTTCCTGGGCTGGGACCGCCAGATCCAGATCCTGCTGCTGACCTGGTTTCCCGATTGGGAACTGGCGCTGACCGGTTGGGAGCCCCGGCCAGCGCTCTGAGCCAAATGGGCCGCCTCTTGGGGGCGGCGGCCCGTCCGGCTTACTGTGCGTCCGTCTTGGAAACCCCATCCACGCGGGTCATCGACGAGGGATGGCCCGAATAGCCCTGCACGCGCGCGCTGACCACGATGGGCTCGAAGCGCTCGAACATGGGCAGCACGGCCGGCTTCTGCTCGATGAACACTTCCTGGATCTGCTTGATCAGCGCCAGGCGCTTGTCGTCATCTCGTTCGCTATTGGCCTCGACCCGCAAGGCGTTGAGCTCGGGAATGTCCCAGGCCGAGCGCCAGACGAAATTGCCGGCATTATTGGCTTCGAGCGAATTGTCCGGGTTGGAGGCGAAATTATCCAGCGACCCCAAAGCCGTCGGCATGAACGAGCCGGTCTGGGGGATGAGCAGGTCGAAATCACGTGCCCGGTGCGCGGCGACGATATCGGCGCCATTGCCCTGCTGGATACTGACGGTGATGCCGATTTCGGCAAGGCTGGCCTGGATGGCAGTGGCCATGTCGACGCGCGGCGTCTGGGAAATGGTCTTGAGCGTCAGCGAAAACCCATTGGGATAGCCAGCTTCCGCCAGCAATGCCTTGGCCTTTTCGGGCTGCAGCGACCAGTCGGGATTGGGGATGGCACCCAGCCAGTCTTCCGGCACCGGCACATTGCGCACGCGGCCATAGGGCCCCAGGATCGTATCGGCAATGCCCTTGTAGTCGATGCCATAGGCGATGGCTTCGCGCACCAGCGGATTGCTCAGCGGCTCCTTGCCGGCATTCATCGCCAGCACGTAATAGCCACCGGTCTTGACCTGGTCGATGACAAAGCCGGCCTTGTTTTCGAAGGTGCGCACATCCGAGGCGGTCAGGGCATTGGCCACGTCGATATCGCCGCGTTCGAGCATCAGACGCGCGGCCTGGCTTTCGGGCACGTGGCGCATCAGCACGCGGCGGATGGCGGGCGCCTCGCCCCAGAACTGGTCATTGACTTCGAGCATGACGATGTCGTTCGGCGTCCAACGGCGCAGCACATAGGGGCCCGAACCGGCCGTATTGGTGCGCAGCCATTCATTGCCATAGTCGTCATTGCTCACGTGCTTTTGCACTTCGACGCTGTCGACGACGCTGGAAACGCCCACGGCCAGCCGATAGAGCAGCGCCTCGGGGATCACCGCATCGGTGAGTTCCATGCGGAAGGTCTTGTCGTCCACGGCCGAAACCATGGATTCGATATTGTCGGCCGAATAGCCGGCCGTCTTGAAATTGGTGGCGGCGGATTGGTCCAGCTTCATCAGCCGCACCAGCGAGAACACCACGTCATTGGCGGTCACCGGATTGCCCGAGGCGAATTTGGCGTCGCGCAGGTGGAAGGTGATGCCGGTATCGTCGATATCCCAGCTTTCGGCCAGCTGCGGTTTGATGGCATTGCCGTCATTCTGGTCGGAAAACACCAGCCGGTCATAGGTATTGGCCAGGATTTCCTGGGTCTTGACCTCGGTGCCCTGCTGGGGGTCGAGCGACAGGACCTGGGCCAGCGAGGTGCCGATGACCAATTGGTCATTGGGCGTCGCGGCGAAAGCCGCAGGCGCCGTGGCGATCATGGCGGCCAGCGCCACGCCCGCCGCCAGGCGGGAACAAAAATGCTTCATTGAACTTCCTCCGTTTGATACGGCACAACATAATATGTCGGTTGTATCTCGTATTATGATTATGGCTTTTGCAGGAAATGGCAAGAGGGCTGTGCTAAAAGGTCGTGCGAGCGACGGGGAGGTCGAGATGGATAGAACGGCAACAAGGCGGCGGCCACGCATGGCGCAGACGCTGGTCGATACACTGCGCCAGCAGATCGAGGCGGGGGCATTGCCCGTGGGCGCACAATTACCCACCGAGCCCCAATTGGAAGCGCAATTCTCAGTGAGCCGCACCGTGGTGCGCGAGGCGATCACCGAATTGCGGGCGGCCGGGCTCGTCACGCCCATTCAGGGCAAGGGCATGTTCGTCACCGACAGCTCCCATACCCCGGCCATCGTGCTGACGCCGCGCGAAATCCAGAGCATCCCGCAAACGCTGGAAATGCTGGAGTTTCGTATCGCCGTCGAGACCGAAGCGGCGGCCATTGCCGCCCATCGCCGCTCCGCGCAGCAGGAAGAAGCCATCCGCTCCGCCAATCACGACATGGCCAACCAGATCGAGGCCGGCGGCGACACGATCGACGCAGATTTTGCCTTCCATCTGGCCATTGCCGAGGCCACTAACAATTTCTAC
Source organism: Devosia sp. ZW T5_3 (assembly GCF_044987315.1). Classification (NCBI taxonomy): domain Bacteria; kingdom Pseudomonadati; phylum Pseudomonadota; class Alphaproteobacteria; order Hyphomicrobiales; family Devosiaceae; genus Devosia; species Devosia sp. ZW T5_3. Next base: position 8,957 of record NZ_JBJDRE010000030.1, on the reverse strand, counting down.
TTCGCCGATACGCTCACCCGCTTCGGCAAGCGCTCGATTCCGCGCGGGCAATTCCCCACCCTGCCCAGCGCCAATGACGAGAGCTATCTGCAGGGTGTTTTGGCCGAGCATGAGCGAATCCTTGAGGCTATTGCCGACCAGGAACCCGAGGCGGCGCGCGCCGCCATGCGGGATCATTTGCTGGGCAGCCAGAAGCGTTATCGCCGTCTCAAGCGCTGAGATCGCTGGACAGATCGCCAATTCATAGTATGTCATACTTTTGATTGTAACCCCGCCACAGCGGGCAGATCACCCATGCAAGCCGCCGACCGGATAAGGACGAAAAGACCATGTTTTCACACAAGCGCGCCGATTTCGGCCCCGATTTCCTGTTCGGCGTCGCCATGGCTGCCCACCAGATCGAAGGCGGACAGCAAGACGGCCGCGGCCCCTCCATCTGGGACACTTTCGCCGCCACGCCGGGCAATACCAAAAATGCCGATAACGGCACGATCGCCTGCGATCATTACCATCGCTGGCCGGAAGACCTTGACCTGATCCGCGATGGCGGCTTTGACGCCTACCGCTTCTCCTTCTCCTGGTCGCGGCTGATCCCCGAGGGGACGGGCGCGCTCAATCCGGCGGGCTTTGATTTCTACGACCGGCTGATCGATGGCATGCTGGAGCGCGGCATCAAGCCACTCGCCACCCTCTATCATTGGGACCTGCCCAGCGCCCTGCAGGACCGCGGCGGCTGGATGAACCGCGACACCGCCAAGGCCTTTGCCGATTACGCTGCAATCGCCGCCCAAAAATTCGGCGACCGGCTCACCAGCATTGCCACCTTCAACGAGCCCTGGTGCATCACCGTGCTCAGCCATTTCCTGGGCGCCCACGCCCCCGGCTATCGCGATGTGCGCGCCACGGCCCGCGCCATGCACCATGTGCTGCTGGCCCATGGCATGGGCATCAAGGCGATGCGCGAAGCCGGCTTCAAGGACAAGCTGGGCATCGTGGTGAATATGGAAAAATGCGATCCGGCCAGCGATGCACCCGAGGATATCGAGGCGGCCGCCTTGGGCGACGCCATCTTCAACCAATTCTTTCTCGATGGCGTGCTCAAGGGCAGCTATCCCGAAAAGGTCACCGACATCCTTGAGCCATACCTGCCCAAAAACTGGCGGGATGATATGACCATCCTCAACCAGCCACTCGACTGGATCGGCATCAATTACTATACGCGCTTCCTCTACAAGGCTGATCCCAGCGTGCCGGTCTTCCCCTTCACCCAGGCGCGCGGCCCGTTGGAAAAGTCCAATCTGGGCTGGGAAATCATCCCCGAGGCACTGACCGAATTCCTGGTCCGCGCCTCCAAGCGTTATCCGGGCCTGCCGATCTACGTCACCGAAAACGGCATTTCGGAAACCGACGAAACCAAGCGCACGGCCTTCTTCGACAAGCACTTCGCCGCCATGGTCGAGGCCCAGAAGCAAGGCGTCGACCTGCGCGGCTACATCGCCTGGACCCTGATCGACAATTTCGAATGGGCCGAAGGCTTCAACCCCAAATTCGGCATTGTCGGCATGGACCCGGTCACCCGCGACCGCCTGCCGAAAGACACCTACTACGCCTTCAAGGACATGCTGACGCACAAGGGCTAGCTAGCCCCACAGCAGCCATTTCTGTGGCTCCCGTCACCCCACCCTCAATCCCTCCCCATCAAGGGGAGGGAAGCGCAAGCCCGGACCTCACGGCTCCATCGTCTCCCTCCCCCCTGTGGGGAGGGATCAAGGGTGGGGGTGAGAGCCCCCATCTCACAGAGATGCGGTCGGCGGATGACGGCAATTATTGAATCACCCACGGTGTCATTCCGGCGCAGGCCGGAATCCATGCTGAAGGCCATCCCGGCGCTGGATGTATGCCAATCGCCCCGGACCTGGATTCCGGCCTGCGCCGGAATGACACCGTGAGATGGGACAGATTTGGTAAAGGCCACGCCAGCCGCAACTGCAGCATCCCAAAATTATGATCACCACACTCTTGTTTTTCTCCCGCATGACTTGATACATGGCGCGCGAGCCGGCTGCCTCCCGCGCAGGCTTGCTGCCAATAGGATCTTTCATGCTTACTTCCATGTTCGCCGGCCAGGCGCGGAACTCTCTCGCGTCCGGCATTCTGCTCTCGCTCACGCTGGTTTCGGCCCCGGCCTTTGCCGCGCCGACCAGCTATCCGTTGACGCTGGAGAATTGCGGGGTCGAGGTGACCTTCGACAAGGCGCCGGAGCGGGCTGTGGCCCTGGGGCAGAACAGCGCCGAGATCATGTTGATGCTGGGTCTGGAAGACCGCATGGTGGGCACCGCCTTCTGGCCGACCAAGGTGCTGCCCGAACTGGCCGAGGCCAATGCCAAGGTCAAATTGCTGACCGTGGAATCGCCCAGCCTTGAAGCAATCCTGGCCGAACGTCCCGATTTCGTGGCGGCGCAATTGCCGATCCTGCTCGGCCCCGACAGCAAGGTTGCCAAGCGCGACGACCTGAACAATCTGGGCATCGGCAATTACCTCGCCCCCGGCATCTGCAATACCCGCCAGGATACCGGCGACGCCTATGGCAGCCGCGCAGCACTGTGGAACATGGATCTGCTCTACCAGGAGATCGACGAGCTTTCCCAGATCTTCGACGTCGCCGATCGCGGCCAGGCAGTGATCGCCCAGTTCAAGGCCCGCGAAGCGGCCCTGCGCGCCCGCGTGGACGGCAGCGATACCGATCCGTCCTTCGTGTTCTGGTTCTCCAGCCCCTCCCCGTCCGACGATGCTTATCTGGGCGGCAAGAATGGCGCTTCGGGCTATATCGCGGACCTTCTGGGCGGCCATAATGCCATCACCACCGAAGCCGAATGGCCGACGGTGAGCTGGGAAGGCATCATGGCCGCCAATCCCACCGTGCTCGTCATAGCCAGCCTTGATCGCAACCGCTGGGAACTCGACAATGCCGAGACCAAGCGCGCCTTCGTCACCACCGATCCGGTGGTCAGCCAGCTCGAGGCTGTGCGCGAAGGCCATATCGCGGTGATGAATGGCGCGGCGATGAACCCGACCATCCGCACCATTTACGGCGCCGAGGAGCTGGCCGATCAGCTTGAGGCCTTTGGTCTGATCAAGTGAGCTTTATCAGCCGCAACTTTGGTGGGCAGGCCGCTCTGGGCCTGCTCGCTCTGCTTGCCGTCGTGCTCCTGGCCCTGGCCATTGGCGCGGGCGTGGGCATTGGCGAATTGCCGATCCCGCTCAACACCACTTACCTCGCCATCACCAATCGTCTCGGCTGGACCGCGGTGCCGCTCGATCGCATCCATGAAAGCGTGATCTGGGATTACCGGCTGAGCCGCGCACTGGTCGCGGCCTGTTGCGGCGCTGGCCTGGCGCTGTGCGGCGCAATCCTCCAATCGCTGCTGCGCAATCCCCTGGCCGAGCCCTATGTGCTGGGCGTCTCGGCCGGCGCCTCCACTGGCGCGGTCGCGATCATCGTGCTGGGCTTCGGCGCCGGCACGGTGAGCATCTCGGCCGGCGCCTTTGCCGGCTCGCTCGCCGCTTTCCTCTTCGTGGTCCTCCTGGCCAGTGGCGCACGCGGCGGGGCCGATCGCACGATCCTCGCCGGCGTGGCCGCTTCGCAATTGTTCAACGCCCTCACCTCCTACATTGTCAGCACCTCGGCCAATGCGCAGCAGGCGCGCGACGTGATGTTCTGGCTCCTGGGCAGTTTCGGCGGTGTGCGCTGGCCCGAATTCCAACTGGTGCTGGTCGTGGTGCTGATCGGGTTTGGCGTCTGCATGTATTACGCCCGCGCGCTGGACGCCTTCGCCTTCGGCGATGACGCAGCCTCATCCCTCGGCATTTCGGTGGGCCGGGTGCGGGTCATCCTGTTCGCCGTCACCGCCATGATGACCGCCACCATTGTCAGCATGGTGGGCTCCATCGGCTTTGTCGGCCTCGTCGTCCCCCATGCCGCCCGCTTCATTGTCGGCCCGCTGCATTTGCGGCTCTTACCGGCCTGTGTCGCGGCGGGCGCCATTTTCATGGTCTTGGCGGACATCGTTTCGCGGGTCATCCTGCCGCAGCAGATTCTCCCCATCGGGGTGGTCACGGCGCTGATCGGGGTGCCGTTCTTTTCGGTCATTCTCTATCGGGCACGGCGCGCAGTATGACGATCAAGGCAGAAAATCTCAGCTGGAAAGCGGGCAAGACCACCATTGTGGACGATGTGTCGCTAGCCGCCGAGCCCGGCAAGATGCTGGGCCTGCTCGGCCCGAACGGCTCCGGCAAATCCTCGCTGCTGCGGCTGCTGGCCGGCCTGCGCCGCGCCCATGGCGGCCAGGTCACGCTGGACGGCACCGATCTCAGCCGGATCGGCCGGCGCACGCTGGCCCGCCGCGTTGCCCTGGTCGAGCAGCATGCCAATACCGACGCCAATGTCACCGTGCTGGACGTGGTCCGGCTGGGCCGCACCCCGCATCGCTCGGCCCTGTCGCCCTGGACCATGGCCGATGATACGGCCGTCGAGACCGCTTTGGGCCGCGTCGGCCTCACCGAACGGCGCAGCCAATATTGGCAGACTTTATCGGGCGGCGAACGCCAGCGCGTGCACATTGCCCGCGCCCTGGCGCAGGCGCCCACCGAGATCATCCTCGACGAGCCGACCAATCACCTCGATATCCAGCACCAGATCGAAATCCTCAAACTGGTGGCGAGCCTGCCGGTCACCAGCATCGTGGCGCTGCACGATCTCAACCACGCCGCCATGTTCTGCGACCGGCTGGCGGTGATGAACAAGGGCAAGCTCGTCGCCCTCGGCACGCCAGAAGAGGTGCTGACCGAAGACCTCTTGCGTGAGGTCTTCGGCATTCGCTGTCACATCGAAACCTCGCCGCATAGCGGCAAGCGACACATCCACTACCTGTTCTGATCAGGCCGCCAGCTTGAGCACATGGGCCGCATTATTGCGCAGCCGCTGCAGATAAAGCTCGGCGAAATCGGCGGGCGCCGCCTCGCGTACGCTGGGCCGTTCTGCCAGCGCCTGCCGCCAGGCCGAAACCTTGGGCAAGCCGGCCGTCAGCCCGGCAGGGGCCACGGTTTCGAGCGCATCGATCTGTCGGAAAGCCGGGGCAAAGACCGCGTCGACATAGCTGAACCGCTCGCCGGCAAAGAACGGACCGGCCACGATACCCTCCAGCCGCGCGAATTTGGCGGTCACCGCCTGCTGCGCCGCATCCAGCTCGGCCTGATCCTTGGCCACGCTCAGCCGCCACAGATCGCCCAGCACCTGCGAGCCAAACTCGATCCATGAGCGATGCTGCGCCCGCTCCAGCGCATCCTCGGGATGCAGCCGGCCCGGCGTCGTCTCTTCCAGATATTCGAGGATGACAGCGCTTTCGAACACGATGGCCGGCTCATGCCCCTCGCGCTCGACCTTGAGCACCGGCACCTTGCCGAGCGGGGAAATGGCCAGGAACCAATCGGGCTTATTGGCCAGATCGATATAGACCACGTCGAAATCGACCTTCTTTTCCTTGAGCGCAATCACCGCGCGCTGCACATAGGGGCAGGTCGGGAAGCTGATCAGCGTCAGTTTGGTCATGGGACTCTCTGCAAATGGCGTTTCATCGTAATTTTACGATAACAAGCCAGCGGCAGCAGAGCGAGCAAAGCTGATGCGAAGGTGAAGGGCGAGAGGCAAAGAACGCCCATGGAAAGCGGGCGCGACGCAAAGATCCGCGCGGCGGACCTTACCCCGTCCAACCGCCATCGATGATATGCACCTGCCCGGTCGTATAGGTCGCCCCGGCCAGATACACCGCCAGGTCCGCCACTTCATCAGGCCGCGCGATGCGCCCGATCGGCTGGCGCGCGATAAAGGCCTTTTTCGCACCCTCGAAATCGCCGGTCGCCTGCCAGCGTTCGTGCAGCGAGGGGCTTTCCACCGTGCCGGGGCAGATGGCGTTGACGCGGATATTACTAGTCACATAATCGGCGGCGACCGATTTGGTCAGCCCCACCACGGCCGCCTTGGAAATCGAATAGGCAGCGCGATTGGGCACGCCCTTCACCGATGAAGCGACGGTGGCCATATTGATGATGGCGCCATCCCGGCGCTCCAGCATTTGCGGCAAGACCGCACGAATAGTGCGGATTTGCGCCCGCACATTGAGGTCCAGCGCGAAGTCCAAATCCTTGTCGCTCATCTCGAGCACAGTGCCCGAATGCACCACGCCGGCGCAGTTGAACAACACGTCAATGTGGCCGATCTCGGCGACTGCAGCGTTCACCGCGTCTTCCGACAACACATCGAGCACACGCGTCGTCACGCCCGCCAGGCCATTGAGCTCACCCAGCTTTTCCGCATTGATATCGGTGGCAATTACCCTGGCCCCCGCCTTGACGAAAGCCTCCACCGAAGCGCGGCCAATGCCTTGCGCCGCAGCAGTAATGAGCACGATTTTTCCGGTCAGGTCGGCCATGAGTTTGTCCTAAAAGTCATCCGTCGTCGGGTTTGTGCGCTCGAAGACCCCCACCCTTGATCCCTCCCCACAAGAGGGAGGGAGACGATGGAACCGGGAGCCCTCAGCCGGCGCCTCCCTCCCCTTGATGGGGAGGGATTGAGGGTGGGGTGATGGGAGCCACCCAAAGCTTGGGTATAACACCCCCATCAAACAGGAGAAGCACTCCCGTCCTACCCTACATCTTAGTCGTACAACACAGCGGCAATCTCAGGATTAGCCATCGTCGCCTTGTCGTAATAATAGAACCCGGTATCGATCACCGGCGGCAGGGTTTCGCCCTTCAGCGCCGAGATAGCGGCCTTGACAGTTTCATAACCGATGCCGACCGGGTTCTGGGTGATGGCGCCGGCCATGGCGCCGCTTTCGATGAAGCCCTTCTGCGCCGCGCCGCTATCGAAGCCGATGACCACGATATTGCTGTTCAGCTCGGTCTTGCCGTTGACCACACCGATGGCGGAGCCTTCATTGGCGCCGAAAATGCCCTTGAGGTCGGGATTGGCCAGCAGGATCGACTTGGCGATTTCGGTCGATTGCAGCTGGTCGCCGCCGCCATATTGCACCGAGACCACTTCGATCTTGGGATAGGCTTCCTTCATGCGATTGACGAAGCCGTCGACGCGATCGATGCCGGTGCGGCTGGTCTGGTCATGGGCCACCACGGCAACCTTGCCTTCGCCCCCGATCAGTTCGGCCATCTTGTCGGCTGCCAGTGCGGCGGCCGCCACGTTGTCGGTGGTCGCTGTGGTCAGCGGGATGTCGCTATCGACGCCGGAGTCGAAGGCAATGACGGGAATGCCGGCATCCTTGGCCTGCTGCAGCAAGGGCGTTGCGGCCTGGCTGTCGAGCGCGGCAAAGCCGATGGCGTCGGGCTTGCGCGACAGGGCTGCGGCCAGCATGTCCATCTGGCGGTCGACCTGGCTTTCGGTTTCCGGGCCTTCAAAGGTCACGGTGGCGCCGAATTCGGCGGCAGCCTTGTCGGCACCGGCCTTCACGGCCTGCCAGAACTGGTGCTGGAAGCCCTTGGAGATCAGGGCGATATCGTAATTGTCCTGGGCAAACGCAGGTGCGCTGGCGGTCAGGAGAGCAAGGGCGCTGATGGCCCCGATCAGAGTGCGGCGGTTTAACATTTTTCCTCCCAGAGTGTTTTGAAGTCGTCGTTTTGAGTGAGGCTTGTCGCCTGCTTGATATTGGCGCCAGGTTTGGCAGGCGCAGCGAAATCGGCGCTACAGATTGCGGCGCCGCAGTATGTCGGCATAGACCGCCAGGATGATGATGGTGCCGGTCACGACCGTCTGCCATTCCTGAGGGACTGAAAGAATGCGCAGGCCATTGGCCAGCACGGAGATAATGAGCGCGCCAATCAGGGTGCCGATCACGGTGCCGCGGCCGCCCGAAAGCGAGGTGCCGCCGATCACCACTGCGGCGATGGCGTCCAGCTCATAGCCCTGCCCCAGCGCCGGCTGTGCCGAATTGAGCCGGCTGGCGATCAACAGGCCCGCCACGCCGCAAATGCCACCCGCCGTGGCATAGACGGCAATTTTCCAGCGATCGATATTGACGCCGGACAGCCGCACGGCCTCCTCATTGGAGCCGAGCGCGAAGGTGTAGCGGCCCAAAGCCGTCTTGGTCAGCACGAAGGCGGCAAGCCCGGCCACCAGGAACAGGATCATCACGCCATTGGGCACCGGAATGGCCGGAATGATGGCGCCCACGAACGAGCCCTGGGCAATCTGGGTGAAGCCGGGCGTATCGTTGAAATAGATCGGCTTGGTGCCCGAAATGACCAGCGACAGCCCCTTGAGGATCAGCATCATGCCCAGCGTGGCGATGAAGGGCGGCACTTTGAGCTTGGCAATGATGGTGCCCGAGACCAGCCCCACTCCCGTGCCGGCCAGGATGGACGCCACGATGCCCACGGGCAGCGGCAGGCCAAAATAGGTCAGCACCACGCCGGTAATCACCGCGCAGAAGGTCATCAGCGTGCCCACCGACAGATCGATACCGCCGGTGATGATCACCAGCGTCGCGGCAATTGCCAGCACGCCATTGACCGATGTCGCCTGCAGAATGGCCAGCACATTCTGGGTCTGCATGAAATTGGGCGAGGCGAGCGAAAACACCACGACCAGCGCAATCAACCCGGAAAAGGCCAGCAGCCGATGGAAAGCGCCGGAAATGCGGACGCCGGATTTGGTGGCCGGGGCTGTTATGTCGGTCATATTGTATCTCCGGCAGCGATATCACCGCGCCCCTCGGCGCGACCGCGCCAGACGAGTGATGAATTCAGGTTTTGAGCTATTTTGGAGGGCCTCGATCGGCCTCCCTCCCCCTTGAGGGGAGGGATTGAGGGTGGGGGTGTCGAGCCTTCCACCAATATCGAGCGTCGTGCAGGCCGCGACACCCCCACCCTAGCCCTCCCCTCAAGGG
>NZ_JBJDRE010000029.1:0-28102 GCF_044987315.1 Devosia sp. ZW T5_3 | reverse complement strand
CCCGCCACCGGAGAAACCACCGCCTCCTCCCCCGCCACCGGAACTGAAGCCGGAGGAGCTGGCCTGGACCGGCTGGGCGGCGACCATGGCGGCCGACATGCCTGTTGCAGTCGCGCTAATAGCGTTGGAAATCTTGCCAGAAGAGAAGGTCGAGCCGCCCGAATACCAGAGGGGGCTATAGAATCCGCTGCCACCCGAGACGCCGCTGACGGCATTGCGGGCCAGTTCCGCCTCGAAATGCTCGGACCATGGTTTTTCCACGCCCAACGCAATGGCATAGGGCAGGATGCGCTCGAAGCGGTCCACGCTCATAGGCGGCTCGCCATTGATGTTGAGGCGGTTCTTTTCCGCGGTTTCGAGATACAGCTTGAAGCCATCGATCTGGTCCATGACCTTGCGGCCCTGGATGGTGGGCGCGCGCATCAGCACGGCAAAAACCACCGTGGTTAGCACGATGGAAAGCGCCGCTAAAGCGGCCGTATTGACCGAGAGCCGGCTGAAGGTTTCGAGCCCGCCGGCGAAGATGTTGAAGCCGACCACCACGATCCAGAACAACACGAAGAATTTGCGAAAGCCGCCGCCTTTCCAGAGCGTGCTGGCGACCGTGCCGAACACGCCAAGCAGGATGCCGCTGACCACGCCGACAAAGAGCCAGAGCGGTTCGAGCACGTCGAACAGCACCAAAGCGGCGAGCGCCGCGATGGCAATGACGAAGCCGAGCACGGCATAGCCGGTGTTATGGCGGAACCAGACGGAGCGGTTTTCGCTTTCGATGGCGGCGACGAATTCCCCGCGCTTTTTCTCCAGCTCGGGGCCAGTCTGCTTGTCGACCGTCACCTCGCCCTTGGATTGGAAATAGGAAAACAGCAGCTGTTCACCGACCGGCAGGGCCGCATCGGGTTCTTTGCCGGTTGTGGTCACCGAAAGGGTCTTTTTGGGATTGTCGATTTTGACCAATCCCTTGACGCCCAGATCGAAGATCGAGGCGGTCAGCGCGGTCCAGCCGGATTTTTCAAAGCCCCATTTGTGGACGTAATGGGTCAGCGCCGGGGAGAAATCCTTGGGCGGATGGAACAGCGGGATGATCGTGCCCTTGGGCGGATCGCGGCCGACCCGGTTCCAGGCGATCAGATTATAGGCCAGCACCAGCACGACACCCAGAATGGGCAGCACGATTTCGCGCAGATCGGAGAGCCAGATCAGCCAAGCATCGAGCCCGGTCGGCAGCGTCAGTATGCCCTTCTGGAACTTGACGGCAAAGCTCATGCCCTCGCCTGCGCCGAGTTCGCGATTGGTGCGGAACGTGGCCGTTGAATCCGAATTGCGGGTGATGGTCACCGCCTGTTCGGTCGAGCCCACGGCGCCGGTATAGCCGACCAGATCGGAGATCACCGCGCCCGGCGGCAGGGTCACATGCGCCACTGAATTAACGATCGGGAATATCCAGTAATTGCCGGTGGCATTCCAATAGAGCTCGTCATGATCGTCAAAGCTGCGGGCCATGCGGGTCATGGAATAAGTGATGGCATAGCGATGCTTGCCACGGGCGATGAAGCTATCGCTGTCCCCGATCCAGATGCGGACGAAATTGCCCATACGTTCGGTGCGGAAGGGTTCAGGCTGGCCGTCGCGGGTAACGGTTTGCACATCCAGATCGGAACGGATCTTGTTGCCGGATGCGGAGAGCATCACGGTGGGGATATCGCGGTAGATGCCGCGCCGGATGTCGATGCCTTCGGCCACGACATCGACGGTTTCGATGACCTGCACCGAGCCATCGACATGCAGATTTATGTCGGAGGCAAAATTGCGGATTTCCTCGCGCGCCGAGGCCGGCAGGCACAACACGAGTGCGAGCAGAAGCCATGTGGCCAGGCGGGCGAGGTAAGCCATTATCAGGTCAGTTGAATTTGACGGATGGCACGGCGCGGTCGGCTTCGTTTTCCAGCTCGAAATATTCGGCCTTCTTGAACCCGAAGGGGCCGGCGATGAAGTTTGAGGGCACGGATTCGACCATCACATTGAGATTGCGCACCGCGCCATTGTAATAGCGCCGCGCCATCTGGATTTCGTCTTCCACAGTCTGCAGGGCAGCCTGGAACTCGAGGAAGGTCGTGTTGGCCTTGAGGTCGGGATAGGCCTCGGCCGTGGCGATCAGGCGGCCAAGGGCGGAGGAAAGCTGGCCTTCGGCCTTGGCGCGTTCCTCGGGGGAGCCGGAAGCCGCTGACGTGGCGGCGGCACGTGCATTGGTGACCGCTTCGAGCGTTTCGCGCTCGTGGCCCATATAGCCCTTCACCGTTTCCATCAGATTGGGGATGAGATCGGTGCGGCGCTTGAGCTGCACGTCGATGCCCGACCAGCCCTCTTCCACCATCTGCCGGTTCTTGACCAGGCCGTTATAGATGGTGACGGCATAAACCGCCGCCATGACGATAACGGCCAGAATGATCCAGGTTGTCATGGGTGGAAAGCTCCTCGAACGCACCGCATTAGCGCGAACACTGGCACTGCCGCCAACCAAGTGCAATGGCGGCGCCTTGACTTGGCCGGGCGCCGCACTACTTTATAACGATGAGCATGACTTTGACATTCCGGCTGGAATACCCCTTCGCGGGATCGCAGCCCTAAGCATGCCTGCCGCGCCGGAGCCTGCTTAGGGGCAGGCCGATCGTATCGATCGTCAGAGCTGGCGCATATCCCAACCCCAATTTTATCGCCGCAACGGCGCGCAAAATGCGCGACGGCGGCTGCACAGGTACATACATGAATATTCAAGACTATAACGACCTCACGCCCGAAATCATCGTTGGCGAGGCCGACCACAAGCAACTCAACATCCTGGCCATGGCCGGGTTGACCCACACGCCCGACCAGTCGGACGACCTGCTCTATGAACTGGAGCGCGCTCGCGTTCTCAACGATGCCGAAGTTCCCAGCGACATCGTCCGCATGGGCTCCTCCGTGCATTACCGCACCGATAACGGCCAGGAGCATATGATGACGCTGGTTTATCCAGTCGATGCCGATATCGCGACAGGCCGCATCTCGATCATGACCCCGGTCGGCACCGCGCTGATCGGCCTTCGGGTCGGCCAATCCATCAGCTGGCGCAGCCGGGACAACCGGAAGCACATGCTGACGGTGTTAGCCGTACGCCAGCCGGTGGCGGCCGAGTAATTACTCGGCCCCGCCACCTGCGGTTTGGAGCCAGGCTTCGCCGCAGGATTTGGCGAGTTCGCGGATGCGCAGGATGTAGCTCTGTCGCTCCGTTACCGAAATCACGCCGCGCGCATCCAGCAGGTTGAAATTGTGCGCGGCCTTGAGCACCTGCTCGTAAGCGGGGATGGCCATGGTCTGGCGGTTGCCGCCGGCATAGCCCGTTTCGAGCACCGCACGGCATTCCTTTTCGGCGTCCGCGAAGTGGCGGAACAGCATTTCGGTGTCGGCGGCTTCGAAATTGTATTTGCTGGATTCCTGCTCGTTTTGCAGGAACACATCGGCATAGCTCACCTTGGCGTCGCCCACGCCACCATTGAAGTTGAGTTCCATAATGGAATCAACGTTCTGCAGGTAACAGGCCAGGCGCTCCAGCCCATAGGTCAATTCGCCCGCAACGGGATTGCATTCAAAGCCGGCGACCTGCTGGAAATAGGTGAACTGGCTGACTTCCATGCCGTCACACCACACTTCCCAGCCCAGGCCCCAGGCGCCCAGAGTGGGGTTTTCCCAATCGTCTTCGACAAAACGCAGATCGTGCAGAGCCGGATCGATGCCGATGGCATAGAGCGACTTGAGGTAGAGATCCTGGATATTGGCCGGCGACGGCTTCAGGATCACCTGGAACTGATAATAGTGCTGCAGGCGATTGGGGTTTTCGCCATAGCGCCCATCCTTGGGACGGCGCGAAGGCTGCGCATAGGCAGCATTCCACGGCTTGGGGCCGAGCGCGCGCAGGACGGTGGCCGTGTGCGAGGTGCCGGCGCCCATGGGCATGTCATAGGGTTGCAGGATGACACAGCCCTGCTCCGCCCAGAATTGCTGCAGCGTGAGGATCAGGCCCTGGAACGAGTTCTTAGGGTCCATGTGCGCGGGGCGGTCGGTCATATCGGAAACTATCCTATTGTCGCGCCAAACCTCTAGTTTGAGCGTCCCGAGCGGTCAACGGCGTTTGTCATCGTCCTTGCCATTGGGGCGGAAGGTGCCGTCATTGTCACGCTTGAGATCGATGACGCCGGGCTGCTGGCGTTCGCGCAGGTCGCGCTCGCGACGCAATTGCCGCGCGGCCTCGTCATCGGCCTTGAATTGGCCCTTCCAGTCGCGCCAAATCTTGCGGATTCCCAGATAGATAACGCCAAAGACCACGGCGAAGATCAGAATGCGGATGATAAAACCGGTCATGCGCTAAAGCCCAAATCGCGCCCAGATGGCGCGGTCCTCAATGGTGGCGGCGGCATCGGCTGACAGGCCTGATGCCGAAAAACCGAAACGCGGCAGGCTGAGCCAGCCGCGCTTGGGTTCGATCATTTTCAGTTCGACATCCTTGCCATAGCGGGTGTGCAGGATTTCGTGGATATCGCCGAGCGTGTCGATCAGGCCAAGCTCGATGCCGCGCAGGCCCGGCCACCATTCGCCAGTGAACAGCACGTCGTCGGCGGCCTTGAGCTTGGCGCCGCGCCGCGTCTTGACCACGTCGATGAACACTTGGTGGATGTCCAGTTCGAACTGCTTGATGCGCTCCACGTCGCCCGGCTTTTCGGGCAGGAACGGATCGAGCGTCGACTTGTTGATGCCCGCAGTATGCACGCGGCGTTCGACGCCCAGCTTTTCCAGCGCGCCGACAAAGCCGAAGCCGGCCATGATGACGCCGATGGAGCCCACAATAGAAGATGGGTCGGCAATGATCTCGTCGCCGGCCACGGCGATGAAATAGCCGCCTGAGGCAGCAGCGTCTTCGACAAAGACCAGGACAGGTTTGTTGTGCTCGTCGGCCAGATCACGGATGCGCTTGCCGATCAGCCGGCTTTGCACCGGGGAACCGCCGGGCGAATTGACGATGATAGCAATGGCCGGCGCCGACTTGATGGCAAAGGCCCGCTTGAGTAAGGGGGCGACCGTGGCGATATTGAGCCGGCCCTGGCGCTGTTCGGCGGCGATGACGCCTTGCAGGCGCACGACGGGAATAACAGGAGCGCGCCGCACGAGGCGGGATAGCCAGTTTGGGGTCGCCATTGGGTCTCCTCTAGAGCTTCGCGGCCAGATTTAGGATGGGACGGCCCCGATTACCAGTCGAGCCGGGCAATCCCACGAAAGATTGCGTCGAACTCTGGCCGGAAGGATCGCCCTTCGGCATCGTGCAGGGCGCGGCTGGCCAGCATGCGCAGCGGGGCGCGTGAGCCTTTGATGCCGCGCAGCAAGACGCGATTGACCGGAGTGTCGGGACGCGGCGCCAGCGGCAGGATGGTCAGGCCGCCGAATCTCTGGCTGAAGGCGACGAGCAGGGGCGCCAGGCTCTCGACTGGGTAGATGAAAATAACTTCGCCATTGGCAGCGGCCGAGCTTGCCGCGGTGCGGACCCATAGCTCGAGGGCCGCTGCATCCATGTGGCGGGCGGCGGCGCGGTCGCCGGTGGCGGCAAGTGTGCCGGCGCCGGATTCGAAAAAGGGCGGGTTGGCGATGACGGCATCATAGTGATTTTCGAGCAGGCCCGCGGCTTTGCGGTCGGCGCCCTTGGCAGTGACGTCGGCCTCAATGATTTCGGCATGTCCAGCAAAGCCATTGGCCACTGCATTGTCGCGGGCCAGCGCGGCCATGTCGGGATTTTGCTCGACCAAAGTTGCACGGCAGGCGGGGGCATGGGCCAGTGCCACGAAGGCGGCCGTGCCGACACCGCTGCCCAGATCAAGCAGGCGTTCGCCCCCTTCGGAGACCGCTGCGCCGAGCAGTACGCTGTCCAATCCCGCACGGAACCCCTGCCGGGGCTGCGACAGAGTGATCCTGCCACCCAAAAAGGCGTCGCGTGTTATTGTTTGGTGTTTTACAAAGTCGTGTGGCTGGTCTAGGGACATCGCACCCGAAAAGGCCGTTTGGCGCGAAGCATATATGCGCAGACGCGGCGGGCTCAACCTGATTTGCCGATTGCGGCAAACGAGGATGGAATAGTGGTGTCAGTGCTGACCCAGATGCGAGAGGCGCAAAGCGCCACGCCGATCGAGCGGCTTGTTTCTGCCACCGAGGCCGACATGGCCAAGGTCAACGAACTGATTCTGTCGCGCGCCGAATCGCATGTCGAAATGGTGCCCGAGCTGGCTCGCTATCTGATCGAGAGCGGCGGCAAGCGGCTGCGCCCGATGCTGACGGTGGCGGCAGCGTCGTTATTCGGGCGGGGCAATGGCAGCGCGGTCAATTTCGCGGCAGCCGTCGAATTCATGCACAATGCCACCCTGCTGCACGACGACGTGGTCGACGACAGCGACATGCGCCGCGGCAAGCCTGCGGCCCGCATGGTCTGGGGCAACAAGGCCTCGATCCTGGTCGGCGATTTCCTGCTTGGGCAAGCTTTCATGATGATGGTGGAAACCGGCGATATCGCGTCGCTGGGCGTGCTGTCGGCCGCCTCGGCGGTGATGGCTGAGGGCGAAGTGTTCCAGCTGGCCAAGACCGGGGACCTCGACACCACAGCGGACGACTATGCCGAAGTGATCCGCGCCAAGACTGCCGTGCTGTTCGAGGCGGCCTGCAAGGTGGGCGCCATGGCCGGGGGGGCTGATGCGGCTGGCCGGGAGGCTCTGGGCATTTATGGGCTCGAGCTGGGCAAGGCGTTCCAATTGGTGGACGACGCGCTCGACTATGGCGGGCAGAGCGGCACGCTGGGCAAGAATACCGGCGATGACCTGCGCGAAGGCAAGATGACCCTGCCGGTGATTCTGGCGCTGGCCAATGGAACCGAGGCAGAGCGCGCGGTGATCGCGGCGGCGTTGGGCAATGCCGAGGCGAGTGCCGAAGACGTGGCTGATGTCGTGGCGATCATGGAACGCCATGGCGCGTTGGAGCGCACGCTGGAACAGGCGCAGGCCCATGCTCGTGCGGCGCAGGATGCGCTGGTGGCCTTGCCGGCATCGGAAATGCGGGCGCTGCTGGGCGATGTGGTCGAGTTCAGCGTGATGCGGGCGTTTTAGGCTTTTTGCCTGACTGAACCGACCTTAAGGCACAATCAACGGCGCTGCGGCAACCCAATGATCCGGGCTCGCTTGGCGCAGGTCACTCGCGGCCTGATGCGCCTGAGTGCTCGAGCCGAAGAGGCCGAAAACGGTAGCGCCGGAGCCGGACATGCGGGCCAGGATACAACCCGGCGCAGCACGCAGGCGCTGCACCAGATCCCCGATCAGCGGCACGAGCTTGATGGCTGGCGGTTCCAGATCATTGCGGGTTTCGGCCAGCCAGATGCCCAATTGGGCCGGGCGCGTGAGTGGCGTGGGCAGCGCGGGCAGTGGATAATTGTCGTGGGCGCGCAGGCGGCGGAACACGTCAGCGGTGGCCAGCGGCACCATGGGATTGACCAGCACAATATGGCAGAGCGGGAATTCGGGCAGCGGCGCCAGAATTTCCCCGATGCCGCGCGCCACCAGCGGCCGGGACAAGAGGCATGCCGGCACGTCGGCACCCAGTTGGGCGGCAAGAGCCGACAATTCAGCAATTGGGATGGGTTGCCTGGAAAGCCCCGCCATCAGCCGGAGCGCGGCCGCCGCATCGGCAGAACCGCCGCCGATACCGGCCGCAACGGGCAGAGCCTTGTGCAGGGTGAGGGCGAGACCAGTCTCAACCGCGCCGGGCCAGCGGGCACGGAAGGCGGCCACGGCGCGCAAGACCAGATTAGTCTCGCCATTGCTCAGCCCCCTGGCAAAGGGGCCGGTGATGGTGAGGCTGTCGCCCGGCGCCGGCACGGCTTCGAGCTCATCGGCCACATCGGCAAAGACGATGAGGCTTTCGAGATCGTGATAGCCATCCTCACGGCGACGGGTGATGTGCAGCGCCAGATTGATCTTGGCCGGCGCCGCCTGGAAATGGGCCTGAGACATCAGGCCGTGCTAGTTTACGGCTGGCTGGGCAGTATCCTCGGGAGCCGAGGTCGAATCCTCGGCCACCGGCGCGTCATCGGAATCGGAACCCTCGGTCAGCCCATTGGCCAGCTTGGGCGCGACCCGCTTTTTGACATTGCCTTCCTGATCGACAGAGGCGGCCACGTTCCACTGGAACTTGGCTTCGAGCTTGCGGCCGGCGCGCCAATAGGCGTCACCCAGATGGTCGTTAATCTCGGCATCATTGGGGCGCAGCAGCACGGCCTGCTCAAGGGTGGTGACGGCCTCATCCATGCGGCCGAGCTTGTAGAAGGCCCAGCCGAGCGAATCGACGATATAGCCATCCTGCGGCACGGCCTTGACGGCTTTCTCGATCATTTCGAGCGCAGGTTCGAGATGCATGTCCTGATCGATCCAGCTGTAGCCGAGATAGTTCAGCACCTGAGGCTGGTCGGGATTGAGCTTGAGCGCTTCAAGGAAATCGGCCTCGGCCTTGGGCCATTGCTTGGCCCGCTCATAGGCAATGCCGCGCACGTAATAGAAGCGCCAGTCGGAAGCGTTGTCCCCGCCGGTCAGTTCCAGCGCCTTGGTATAGGCCTCGGCGGCGGGCACATATTGCTCGTCATAGCGCAGCAAATCACCCAGCACGGAAACGGCGTCGAGATCGTCGGGGCGGGTAGCCACGATATTGCTCAGGCGGCGCAGCGCTTCGGGACGATCGCCAATGGCGTCCAGATTCTGCGCGACGCGGACCACGGCGGTGGATTTCATCACCGAAGTCGCGGGGACCGCTTCATAGATGCGGTTGGCGGCCGGATGCTGGCCGGCGCTGTCGAGCAATTGACCCAGAGCCAGCGAGATCACATCGGCCGATGGGTCGAGGTAAAGCCCCATGCGCAGGAAAACCAGCGCGAGATCGAGGCTGCCATCGCGCGACAGGGCAACGCCGATGCCATGGAACATTTCGGCGGCGCCGACCTGCACATTGGTGGCAAAAATGCCCGGGCGCTGCCCGGCTTCGACGGCCAGCTTGACGCGGGTGACGATAGGATGGGTCAGGCCCTGCGCTTCAAACTGCGCGATAACGTCCTTGGCCTCGTCGAACCGGCCGGCATTGGCCAGAATGCGGGCATAGACCTCGACGATGCGTGCGACGAAGGGCTCGGCGTCGAATGCCTTGCCGGCCAGCGCGATAGCCTTGTCGGTTTCCCCGGCGGCTTCAGCCATCAGCGCGCGGTGGAAGACCAGGAAGTCCTCGAGCCCATTGGCGCCGAGCTTGTCGAGCAGGGCTTCGGCTTCGGGGAAGCGGTTATCGCCCACCAGCGCCCAGGCCTGCAGAATGCCGGCGGTGATGCCGGTAAAGCTATCCTGGCCAATGGCGCCGAGCATTTTTTCAGCCGCGTCATAGCGGCGCTCCTTGATGGCCTCGGTGGCGACGACCAGTTCGCCCAGCTCATTGCGCGGATCGAGTTCGAGCAGATGCTTGGCGGTAGCGGCGGCCTGGCCAATCTGGCCATCGACGGCAAAGCCGATAAACGAGCGCTCGACCAGAACCGGATTGTCCCAATCGGCCTGGGCAGCATCGTTGAAATAGCGTGCGGCCTCTTCGGTCCGCATATCCTTGAGCGCCTGCTGGCCGGCCATATAGGAGCCGGTGACGCTGGAGCGGAACAGCGACAACATGTCGAGGGACTGGGCAGGCTTGGTCTGGGCGGCCAGGGGGGCGGCAAACGCCGCCAGCATCAGCACCACGAAGGCGGGTCGCGCGAGACGGTTCACGAGCAATGTCACGAGGCTTATTTCTCCAAGGCCTTATCCAGCCAGTTCTGGCGGGCAAGATTGTCCGTTTTGCGACTGCGCCGCAAGTTCGGATGCAGTCACTTTCCGCTGTACTCTGCGCCGGAGCCCGATATCCGCTTGGCCCGGCCGGAGCCGCTGTGACATAAGAGAGGCCATGGCTCAAGAACGATCCCTCAGTCAGGACGATATGGTCGGCATGCTCGATTGGTATCGCGCCGCCGGCGTGGATATCGCCGTGGGCGAGGAACCGGTCGACCGCTTCGCACAGCGCCCACCGATGCGGGCCACCGCTGTGGCTGCTCCGGTGGTGATGGGTGACCATCGGGAAGCGGCGCCTGCCGAACGCGTTGCGGCCCCTGCCCCGGCATTGGGTGGCGATCCGGGCGAGGCGCGCGCCTTGGCAGCGAGCGCGGAAACGCTTGAGCAATTGCAGGCCATTCTGGGCGCCTATGATGGCTGCGGGCTCAAATTGCGGGCGACGCAGCTGGTGTTTGCCGATGGCAATCCTGAGGCCGATATCATGCTGATCGGGGAGGCGCCGGGGGCCGAGGAGGATCGGCAGGGCAAGCCGTTTGTCGGCAAGTCGGGGCAATTGCTCGATCGCATGCTGGGGGCCATCGGGCTCGACCGCACCAAGGTTTACATCGCCAATACCGTGCCCTGGCGGCCGCCGGGCAATCGCACACCGACGCCCGAGGAAATGGCGCTGTGCCTGCCCTTCCTGCATCGGCAGGTGGAACTGGTGGCGCCCAAAGTGGTGATGACGCTAGGTGGGCCGGCCATGCAGACGGTGTTCTCGACAACCAACGGGATCATCAAGATGCGCGGCAAATGGAGCCAGGTGGCGATCGGGCGGCATGAGGTTGAGGCCATGCCGACGCTGCATCCGGCTTATCTGCTGCGCAATCCGGCGGCCAAGCAGCAGGCATGGCGGGATTTGCTGAGCCTGCGGATGCGGATTGAGGCACTGGGACTAGTTTAAGCAACCGCCGCTTTTTTACACTCCCAATCCCAGCATGCCGCGTTATGGTCACCCTTGCGTGATTTGCAACGTTACTCCGACCACAAGAGCCGAAGAGCGTCATGGCCTCAGTCATCAAGATCTATGCCCTGTTTCTGGGTTCGGCGCTGCTCATGTTCGGCGGGGGCCTGCAGGGCCTGCTGCTATCGGTGCGCGGCGCGGAGGAAGGGTTTTCGCTACTCTCGCTGGGCCTGATCGGCACCGGCTGGTCGGTGGGGTTCGTCGCCGGGTCCATCACCGTGCCGCTGATCGTGCGCAAGGTGGGCCATATCCGCGCTTTCTCAGTGATGGCGGCCATCGGCACGGTCACCATCCTGTTCAATCTGCTGCTGATCAACGATGTCAGCTGGATTCTACTGCGGGCGCTCTCCGGCTTCTGCTTTGCGGGCGCCGCAATGATCGTCGAAAGCTGGCTCAATGAAGTGGCCGAGAACAAAAGCCGCGGCACCATCTTTTCGATCTACGTGACCATTAATATGGCCGCCTCGACGCTGGGGCAGATCGCCATGTCGGTGACCGGCACGGCGGGCTATGTGCCCTTCGTGCTCGGCGCCATCAGCTTTATCTGTGCGGTGCTGCCCACTGCATTGACCTCAAGCCCCCAGCCGCGCCCGCTGGCCTCGGCCAAGATCGACGTTCTTTTGCTCTATCGCACCTCACCAGTTGCGGCCATTGCGGCTTTTTCCGTTGGCATGGCCAATGGCGCCTTCGGCACACTGGCGCCAGTCTACGGCTATGAGCGGGGGCTCGATGCCAGCGGCATTGCGCTGCTGTTTGCGGTGGCCGCCATTCTGGGCGCAGTGGCGCAAATCCCGTTCGGCCGGCTGTCAGACCGCATCGACCGGCGGCTGGTGCTGATTGGGCTGGCCGGGTTTGCATCCGTTGTGGGGGCGCTGACCGTGCTCATCAATCCCGAGGCGGGGTGGATGATGTATGTGCTGTTTGCCGCCTATGGCTTTGCCGCCAATCCGATTTACGCGGTGGCGGTGGCCCACGCCAATGACTTTGCCAAAGACGGTGACTTCGCCAAGATTGCCGGCGGCATGCTGCTGATCCTGGGCATCGGGCTGGCCATCGGGCCGGCCGTTGCCTCGATGATCATGGGCGCCTGGTCGCCGGTGGGCCTGTTTGTTATCACCGCGGTATTCCATGCCCTGCTGGCAGTCACCGCCTATCTGCGCATGCGGGTGCGCAAGAGCGTGGATGCGTCCGATCGTGCCCCATTCCAGGCCATGGGCAATGACAGGCAGGTCACGCCAGAATCGATTGTGCTCGACCCACGGGCTGATAGTGATGACTACGAAATGCCGGGAGACGAAGCCCCGGTGCCCGAGGAATTGGCGAGCAGCGGAGAGACAGGCAATGTTCAAGACGGAAAGATTTGAAGACCGGGCGTTCAAGCCGCTCTCCATCGCCGTGATTGCCGTCTCCGACACGCGGACCCTGGAAACCGATACCGGCGGCGCGCTGCTCAAATCACTGCTGGAAGCCGACGGGCATACTTGCGCCGAACGGGTGGTGGTGCGCGACGATATCCAGCTGATCCGGCAGGCGGTGCAGAATTTTGTCGCCGATCCGGGTATCGACGTGATCCTGACCACGGGCGGCACCGGCTTTTCCGGGCGCGATGTGACACCCGAAGCCGTCGAACCGCTCTTCGACAAGCGGATGGAAGGCTTTTCAGTGCTGTTCCATCAATATTCGGCCACGACCGTGGGGACCAGTTCGCTGCAATCGCGGGCAACGGGCGGACTGATCGGCACCACCTTCGTGTTCTGCCTCCCCGGCTCGCGCGGCGCCTGCCGCGACGCCTGGGAAGGCATTTTGAGCCATCAATTGGATTACCGGCACAAGCCCTGCAATTTCGTGGAGTTGATGCCGCGGTTGGATGAGCGGTAGGGGTTAGATCCCTACTCGCCCTCCCCGCGCAGCGCCACTAATCCTTCCACGCCACAGCCGCTGATCAGCAGCCGCTCCTTGGCATTGCCGAGCAACTTGGCGGTCCAATCGACCGAGCCGCCATCGGCCAGCTGGCGCAATTCGCCGCCGGGCCAGCCACCAAGCAGATGGAAACAGAAACCGGCATAATAGCCGGAGGCGGCGGGACGGGTGGCGTCCTCGATCAGTACCGCATTGTGAGTTTGCGCAAGGCTGCGCAGCGCCTCAAGCCTGGCATCAGGATTGCCGGGGTGGAGCAGCGTGTACGAAATGCCCAGCCGCAAAGCCGGCCCGAAATAGCGGCGATAGGAGACAAGGCAGGCGCCGATCTGGGCATGTATAGCCTCCGCCTCAAAGCCAAAGCCGCCCTGGTCACGGCCGGCGCTGACCATGGCCGAGAGGGCGAAATGGGCAAGGAGGCGCGGCTTCGAATATGCCTGGGGGCGGATCACGCGATGGGTTGTCGCCAGATGAGCGATGTCCTGCGATTTGGGATCACTCTTGGCGACACCGCGGCGCAGTAAGTCGGCCTCGAGCGCCAGGACATTGGTAGCGTCAGACACGACTTCGCCGGTGCGCACGGTAGGCACCGACCAGGATTGGCCGATTGGTGCGACAGCAGCGCAAGAGCCCAGCGGCGCCATGGGCGAAAGGGTGAGAAATCGGAACCCGGCCGCAGCGGCGGCCAGAATGGCATCCCACTCGGCTGCAGCGGCCGGCGTCAGGCTGGCGGCGCCGAAGAAGCGGCCTCTCTCGTAATCGGCGAGCAGATCGGCCGGACTACGCACGGACGAGCGGCGATCATAGACTTCGAGCAACAGCGATTGCAGGTCGGTCGGGCTGAGCCGGGCGGCAAGAATATCCACCAGGTTCGGCACGCCGGAGGCGGCAACGATCCGCTCGAGCAGCGCGTGCATGAAGTTCCTCCCCAAACGAAAATCCCCGCCACCAGCTTGGCTGGTGGCGGGGATGAGTCAAGACCGCTGTGGCGACGAGGCTTAGTGCCCCGGCGCGAATTCGGCTGGCATGGCGCGCGGGGCCGGCTTCTTGATGAAGAGAGCCGCGGCGACTGCGCCCAGCGAGATGATGGCGCCGCACAGGAATGCCGAGCGGATACCGCCGGTTGTTGCCGTCAGGATATCGGCACCGGTATTGGTGAGGCTGGTGGCCTGCAACGTCATGATGGCGACGAAGAGGGCCGTGCCTGCCGCGCCGGCGACCTGCTGGGCGGTACCGATCACGGCGCTGCCATGCGAATAAAGGTTGGGCGGCAGCGAGCCAAGGCTCACCGTGAACAGCGGGGTGAACATCAAAGCGAGGCCAACGCTCAGCGTCAGGTGAGCGGCGAGCAGCAGCCAGACCGAGGTATCCTGCTGCACGAAGGTCAGCCCCCACAGCGCAATGCTGAGCAGCACGGCGCCGGGTATGACCAGCGGCACGGGGCCGTATTTGTCAAACAGCGTGCCGACGGTGGGCGCGCAGAGGCCCATGACCAGACCGCCGGGCAACAACAGCAGGCCGGTTTGCAGGGTCGAGAGACCCAGCACATTCTGCAGATAGATCGGCAGCAGGATGAAGGCGCCGAACATGGCCATCATCAGGATCGCCATCATCGCCACCGAAATGGTGAAGACGCGCGAGGTGAGCGTGCGCAGGTCGAGCAGAGCGCGATCCTGCTTCTGCAGCGAGATCTGGCGCAGCACGAAGACGGCAATGACGGCGGCGCCGACCAGCAGCGGAATCCACGGCGAAACCGGGGTCGGATGGTGGGCCGCTTCGCCCAGCCCGCTCAGGCCATAGACGAAACCGCCAAAGCCGATGGCCGAGAGCACGACCGAGAGTACATCGATCGGCGCATCCTTGGGCGTGGTGACATTGACGATGCGCTTGGCACCCAGCGCCAGAGCGCCCAGGGCAATGGGCAGGACCAGAATAAACATCCAGCGCCAGTCGAGCACCGAGAGGATCAGGCCCGAAATGGTCGGACCAATGGCGGGCGCAACCGAGATGACAATGGAGATATTGCCCATCGTCTTGCCGCGCGATTCAGGCGGCACCAGGGTCATCACGGTGGTCATTAGCAGGGGCATCATGATGGCGGTGCCCGAAGCCTGCACGATGCGGCCGATGACCAGCACGGCAAAGCCGGGCGCGATGGCCGAAATCAGCGTGCCGGCGGAAAACAGCGACATGGCCAAGATAAAGACCGGGCGGGTATTGAGCCGCTGCAGCAGGAAGCCCGTGACGGGAATGACCACGGCCATGGTCAGCATGAAGGCTGTGGTGAGCCATTGGGCAGCGCCCGCCGTGATGTCCAGATCGTGCATCAGATGCGGCAAGGCCACACCCATGATCGTCTCATTGAGAATGACGACGAAAGCCGAGACGAGCAGCAGGGAAATCACCAGCTTGTTGCGGGCGGCATGATCCTGCGGCGGCGCGGCCTGGTCCGCCGGAGCGGGCACAATAGTGTTGTCGGTGGTCATGATGTCTTCCCTGAACCAAATTGGATGTCGCCATGATGACGAATGGCGGCGGCTGATTTCGACGTCACACTAGAAAGATCGTGTGACAGGCTGTGTCAGCAGCCGCAAAATAGTAAAGTCGATGCTTTAGTAATCTGCGCGCAGCGCCAGGTCAATACTAAATCGAACGCTTAAGTTGCATGCGCGAACTGCTCGTTCGAACGCAGGCCGCGTGGTTTAGGCCAGCATGGCAAAGCTGTCCACCCACATGCGTGCAAGCCAGCTATCCCCGTGGGAAGAACGTGGCTATCGTCCGGCTGGTTCTTGTTTTGTTCACGTGCAACTGCTATGTGTTACCGCACGTTAACTCAAGCGACGATTCGAGCAGTCGGCGCGCAAGGAGAGCAGTGATGGCCCTCTATCAGGCCCCGTCTTTCGAAGCCCTGGAAAAGCTGAGCCGCAGTCGCGACGCCGATCTGGCACGGCGCGAACTGGTCGATCCCAGCCGCAATCGCGGGCGTGGCGCGCAGTCCAATCGCAGCGGGCGGTTCGAAAAGCAGGTGCGCGAGGGGTTCGATGATGGCTGGAGCAGCACCGAGCCGATGCCGGCCTTCGAGACCATCGAGCATATGGAACGCGCCAAGACCATCATCACGACCAATGACAGCCCCGATATCGGATTCGAGCGTTCGATCAACGCCTATCGCGGTTGCGAGCATGGCTGTTCCTATTGCTTCGCGCGGCCGACGCATGCCTTTTTGGGGCATTCGGCGGGGATCGAATTCGAGCGCGATATCTATGTGAAGACCAATGCGGTGGAAGCGCTGCGGTCCGAACTGGGCGCGCGGAATTACAAGCCCAAGCCGATCGCCATGGGCACCAATACCGATCCCTATCAGCTGTCCGAGCGCAAGCATAAGCTGACGCGGGGTATCCTCGAAGTGATGCTGGAAACCCGACATCCGGTGATGATCACCACCAAATCGGCGCTGATCGTGCGCGATCTCGATATCCTGACCGAGCTGGCCAAGCTCAACCTGGTCAAGGTCGCCATTTCCATGACCACGATGGACCACAAGCTCAGCCGCAAGATGGAGCCGCGCGCCTCCTCCCCTGCCCGCCGGCTGGAAGCGATCCGCTTGCTCAGCGAAGCGGGCGTGCCGGTGGCGGTGTTTGCCTCCCCGATGATCCCGGCGATCAATGATATGGAGCTGGAGCGGATTCTCGACGCGGCGGCGGCACAAGGGGCCAAGAGCGCCTCGATGGTCCTGCTGCGGCTGCCCGGAGAAGTGCGCGACATTTTCCGCGAATGGCTGCTGCGCCATTTCCCCGACCGAGTGCGGCATGTGCTGGCGCTGGTGCGCGATACGCGTGGCGGCAAGGACTACGATTCGCGTTGGGGCACCCGCATGACGGGCGAAGGCCCCTATGCCACGCTGTTGCGCCAGCGCCTCGACAAGGCACGGGAACGCTATGGGTTGGACGTGAAGCTGCCGGGCTTGCGGACGGACCTGTTCGTCGCCCCCAAGCTCGAAGACAAGCAGATGAGCCTGTTCTAGGCCGCGACGGCGGCCACGCGCCCCAGGATAAAATCGAGCAAAGCCGGATCGGCATAGCTGGCGGCGCTGGTGCTGGCGCCGGCGGCTATCACGGCGTCATGACCAAGGCTGGTGCGAATACCCACGGTAGACAGCCCTGCCGCAGTGGCCGAAGCGATGCCGGTGCGGGAATCCTCGAAGGCGATGGAATGCTCGGGCTGCGCGCCGAGCAGGCGCAGGCCTTCGAGATAGGGCAAGGGATGCGGTTTGCCATGGGCCAGTTCCTCGCCAATCACCAGCGCCTTGAAGCGGTGGCGAATGCCCAGGCTATCGAGAATGAGATCGGCATTAGCGCGCGGGGCATTGGTGACTGCGGCCATAGGCAGGCCCATAGCGTCGGCGCGGTCCAGCAATTCCATCAGGCCCGGCACCGCATGAATGTCCGAGCGAGCCAGCTCGCGGAACATCGCCTCCTTGCCGCGCATCACCTCCATTCCCGCCTTGGGCGACAGATGCGGCACGAAGCGACGCGCGATGGCCTCATTGGCCAGACCCTGCAGTTCCAAGGCGAAACGCGCCTTGTCGAAATGCTCACCGTAGGGCGCAAAGGTGCGATTGAATGCTTCCAGATGCAGCGGATCGGTATCGGCCAACGTGCCGTCGATATCAAAGAGCAGGGCGGCGGCGGGCTTGATGGTCATGGATAATCCAGAAACTGGCTGATGCGGGAAAGCACAGCAATTCGGCGGCTTCGTCAATCGCCTGCAGATTTGCCGGCCCGGCGGAATGTCGATTAGTCTGGACGTTCGAGTGATTTTTCGATGAGCCTGCCATGCCGATTGCCGCTGCGCCCCTCAGCCTTGACCAATTGCGTGACATCATCGTCACGCGCCATCCCGAGACAAGCGGCGGACGCTTCAGCCTGCTCACCGAAGGCTGGGACAGTGTGGCGGTGGATGTCGATGACCGCCTGATTTTCAAGTTTCCGCGCGAGGCACGCGCGGAAGAGGCGCTGATGAGGGAGGCGCGGCTGCTAGAGGTCATCCGGCCGGCAGTCGACATGCCGGTGCCAGAGCTGACGCTTCATCACGCACCGCGGCTCTATTCGCGCCATGCCAAGCTGGCGGGCGAACATCTGCTGACCAAGCAGTACAAGCAGTTGAGCGAGCGCGACCGCGAGCGGCTGGCAGACAAGCTCGGTCTGTTTTATACGCAATTGCATGCCATTGATCCGGCGCCACTGCGAACGGCAGGCGCGGGCCCAATCGAGGCCATCGCACCCGCGGACGCAATTGCGGCTGGCGCGTTACCGATATTGCCGGATCATCTTCGGCCGCTGGTGGAGCAGACACTGACCAACTGGGCGACCCTAACGCCGGATCCCTACGGACAAACCTATGGGTTCTTCGATGGACATGGCTGGAACATGGCATTCGACCATGCCAGTGCCACGCTCACTGGTCTCTATGACTTCGCCGATTCCGGGTTTGGCTCGCTGCATGAGGAATTCACTTATTCGAGTTTTGTGTCGGCCGACCTGACTGAGCGGATCGTACGCCGCTACGAGATTGAGACGGGCAAACAGCTCGACCGCGAACGCATCCATCTGATCACGGGTGCGCATCGATTGTGGGAGCTGGCGCGGGAAGCCAACAATCCCGAGATGCATGCAATGATGATCGAAGCCGTTGAGGCTTGGGCGGCGCAGGTCTGAGGGTGCAAACGGTTTTTAGTTTGTGTCGGTTCGCAGCCGAGCCTTAGCAAACGGCTCCCAGCCCAAAGTCATGGCTGCCGCAGCAATGAGGATGGCGGCGGCGCCGAGCAATTGCCAGGCGCCGAGTCGGTGGCCGAAGACGATGAAATCGACAAGGATCGCCACGACCGGATAAATGAAGGAGAGCGCACCGATCAGCGGCGTGGGCAATTTCTGGATGGCGCCATAGAGCAGGATATAGACCAGCCCGGTGTGGACCACGCCGATGGCGGCCAGGCTCCCCCAGGTGGCGAGGCTGGTGGGTAGGCTCGAAAACCCGGAAAAGCGCGCGGCCATGAGCATGCCGACACCGACCTGGATCAGCGCGATCAGATGGGGCGGCACACCTTTGAGCTGTTTGGTGACCAAAGCAGCGATGGCGTAGAAAAACGCCGCGCCGAGCGAGAGCAGGATACCGCCGAGATAATCGCTGCCGCCGCCACCGGTCTTGCCATTGGCGATCAGCACCACGCCGGCAAAGGCGATGGCGAGCCAACCCAGCTTGTGAGCGGTGAGCCGCTCGCCGAGAAACAACACGCCAAAGGCCACCAGCATGAAGGGCTGGGTATTATAGACCGCCGTAGCGATGGAGATGGACGCCAGCGGGTAGGCGGCGAAGAGCAGCAGCCAATTAGCCACGATAGCGACGCCGCCCAGCACAGCCAGCAGGAATTGGCGCGGGTTGATGATGTCGCGCCGGAACAGGCCCAGCGCCGCGCAGGCCATGAGCAAGGGCACCGCGCCGAAAGCACAGCGCCAGAACACCACATCGATCAGCGGCTGATTGGAAAACACCACGAAAGCGCCAATCGTGCCCGAAATGGCCATGGCCGCCGTCATCTCTATAGTGCCGCGTGTGGTGCTCATGCTCTGCCCTCATTGTCAGAATGGAAGATAACGCCGCGCGGGGCGCGCTTCCATAGGGCTTGAAAGGCAGATGCGACTTCTGCTTTATATTATTCGGCGGATCTTTCGATTTACCTCGGAAAGCGAAAATGATCGACGATATCGACCGAAGCATCATCGAGGCCCTGTCGCAGGATGCCCGCCTGTCAATCAAGGAATTGGCGCAGCGGGTGGAGCTGTCATCACCCAGCGTGTCGGAGCGGCTGAAACGGCTGGAGGAGCGCGGCGTGATAAGGGGATTTACCCTCGATCTCGACTCCAAGGCGCTTGGCTATTCGCTCCAGGCCATCGTGCGGATCAAGCCGCTGCCGGGGAAGCTGCATATCGTGCAAAAGCTGATCGAAGACATTCCCCAGATCACCGAATGCGACAAGGTTACGGGCGATGATTGCTTTGTCGCGCGGCTGCAATTGCGGTCGATCGAGCAATTGGACGGGATTTTGGACCAGATTGCCGACAAAGCCGAGACCAGCACGGCAATCGTGAAGGCACAGCCGGTCAAACGCCGGCTGCCGCCCTTGGGACTGGTCTAATATTGCGACACGCGCCGCGCATAGCTCGACATGAAATCGAGCGAGGCCAGCACGCCACGCAGCGACAACCGCACTTTGCGCACGGGCTCGTCGGCAATAGTAAGTGGGACGTGCAGAATGACCGCGTTGCGCATCTTCATCTGCGCGATCAATGCGTCGCGGCGGAACTCGTCGGCTACAAACCATTGATTGCTGGTGTTGAAGCGGGTCTCCAGATCGCTGGCGAAATCGAAATTCTGCGGCATGACGCCGGTGAATTCGATGCTGATCGGGCGGCTCGTGTCCACTTCGGTGCCGTCGGCCGCGCCGGTGAAGGCGACATCGACATCGCCGGTGAGCCGGTTGTGGATCAGGGTCAGCTTCCAGGCGGGCAGGCCCGCGCTATTGAGCTCCTGGCTGCCCGTGCTGGCAAAGCAGGAATAGCCGTAATAGGTGGGGGCATCCTCGTCGATCTTGTCGGGGCATGAGGCCAGCCAGTCATTGTTATATTCGCGCCATTCGCCGGAGGGATGATGGAATGGTTCGGCGGCGGCGGGCAGCGTGAAAAGTGCCAGCGCCATGGCCGCCAGACTGAACAATGACTGCATCAATACCAAGCGCAATGGCTTCTCACTCCCCTGCCCCGCGTTGAACGTAGCAGAAATCCGACTAGAACTGACGCCGTATATATTTGTTGGTAAAGGAGAAATCGTGACAGCGACGAGCAATATCAATGGTCTCGTGGCCTTCGAACTTGCCAATGAAGGTCCGCTCCTGGGCACGGAAGCCGATGCCCTGGACATTCTGAGCGAGACCTATGGCACCGATGCCAGCGTGATCGTCATTCCGGTAACTCGGCTCCTGCCGGATTTCTTGCAGTTGCGAAGCGGCATAGCGGGCGCCTTCATTCAGAAGCTGCAGAATTATAACTGCCGGTTGGTGGTGGTGGGCGATATTTCGGCTGATGTCGCGGGCAGCGAGGCGCTGGCGGCATTCGTGGTGGAAACCAATCGCATTGGTCATCACATGTTTGTGCCAGACCGGCAGGCGCTGCTGGAACGCTTGTGATCGAGCAAGAGCCCGGCGATGCTGGCGCCATGTTGATCGATTCGCCGCTCCAGATTATTCCCGACTACTCCCACGAACGCGCCATGCAGGCGCGCGGGGCGCGTTTCGTCGCCGGGGTAGACGAGGCCGGGCGCGGGCCGCTGGCCGGGCCGGTGGTGGTTTCGGCCGTGGTGCTGGACCCGGACCGCATTCCCGATGGGCTCAATGATTCCAAGAAGCTGAGCGAGGAGCAGCGTGAGGCGTTGTTCGCGCTGATCGTCGCCTCGGCGCATGTCGCGGTGGTGGTGGCCCCGCCCTCAATCATCTTGAGCCGCAATATTCGCGGGGCCACGCTGTGGGCCATGGCGCGGGCGGTCAACAGCCTGGGCGTGGCGGTGGATCGGGTGCTGGTGGATGGACGCGATGTGCCCATGGGCCTGCCCTGCGACGGCACCGCGCTGATCGGCGGCGACGGGCGCAGCGTTTCGATCGCGGCAGCCTCGATCGTCGCCAAGGTCACGCGCGACCGGATGTGCGCGATCATGGATTGCGACGCGCCTGATTTTGGTTTTGCCGGGCACAAGGGCTATGGCACGCCCCAGCATTTGCGGGCGCTGACGGCCCATGGCCCCTGCCGGCACCACCGCGCCGAGTTTGCCCCGGTGGCCGAGGCGCGGCTGCGGCTCACGGTGGCAAACTAGCCCTCTTAACTCCCCGCTAACCCATTACGAACGCTCTTTTAACTCCTGCGGCGCTACAAAGGACGCGTTAGTACTGCGTTAGGGTTAAGTGTATGTTGCGTACCGCGCGTACGGCTCCTGTAGCCGCTGCGGAGGAGGCAAAACGCCTCCCCATCGATACCATCCTTGTGGGTGATTGCATCGACCACATGAATGCCCTGCCGGCCGGCTCGGTTGACCTGATTTTTGCCGACCCACCATATAACCTGCAGCTGGAGCAGGGCCTTACCCGCCCCGACCAGTCCAAGGTAGATGCGGTGGATGATGACTGGGACAAGTTCGAGAGCTTTGCCCATTACGACCAGTTTACCCGCGCCTGGCTCAAAGCCGCGCGACGGCTGCTCAAGCCCGATGGTGCTTTGTGGGTCATCGGCAGTTACCACAATATTTTCCGGGTCGGGACTGCCCTGCAGGACCTCGACTATTGGATGCTGAACGACGTGATCTGGCGCAAGGCCAATCCCATGCCCAATTTCCGCGGCACGCGCTTTACCAATGCGCATGAAACGCTGATCTGGGCGGCGCGCAGCCAGAAAAGCCGGGTGACCTTCAATTACGAAGCGCTGAAGCTGGCCAATGACGATACGCAGATGCGCAGCGATTGGCTATTTCCCATCTGCACCGGAGCCGAACGCCTCAAGGACGAAGACGACGGCAAGGTGCATCCGACGCAAAAGCCGGAAGCCCTGCTGTTCCGCATTTTGAACGCCACCACCAAGCCGGGCGATATCGTGCTCGATCCGTTCTTTGGTACCGGCACGACGGGCGCGGTGGCCCGCAAGCTGGGCCGCCACTTTATCGGCATCGAGCGCGAGCAGAGTTATATCAATGCCGCCCTGCAGCGCATCGCCAGTATCCGCCCCGGCGTGTTCGAGGCGCTGCAATCGGTGACGCCCAAGCGCAAGGAAACTCGCATTCCCTTCGGCTCGCTGGTCGAGCAGGGCGTGATCGAACCGGGTGCGCAACTTTTCGACTCGGGGCGCCGTTACTCCGCCATGGTTCGCGCAGACGGCTCACTGGTCTCGGGCACGCATCAGGGCTCCATCCACAAGGTGGGGGCGCTGGTGCAAGGCGCCGAGTCCTGCAACGGGTGGACATTCTGGCACCATATCAATGACGGCCGCAGCGTGCCGATCGACGATCTGCGCACCGACATCCGACAAAAACTTGATTTGATTTCCGCCTGATCCTGACCTCCAATCACTCTCAGGCTCTACTCCTGGCCGCCGGTTTGCCCCGGCGGCCTTTTTGTTTGATGATCGCCGATCAGGCCGCGTAGGCCACTTCGATATCGAGCACCCAGGTCACGCCGAACTTGTCCTTCAGCATGCCATAGAGCGGGGACCAGCCGGCCGGCGCCAGCGGTTGGATGATCGTCGCACCTTCGGCAAGCCTCTCCCAATAGGCAGAGATTTCATCGGCGTCATTGCCTCGCACCGAAAGGAAAAACGAGACTTCGCCTGGATTCCAGCCAAGGCGCGAAGGCACGTCATAGGCCATGACCCGGAAGCCGTTTTCGGCTGCCACTTGGCCCCACATAATCTGATCGGCCTCGGCCGGGTTCTGCACCGCATTGGCGTCCCGGTAGGTGAGCAGGGCCTGATCCCCGCCAAAGACGGCGTGATAGAAGGTCAGAGCCGCGCGGGCATCGCCGCGGAAATTGAGATGGGTCGTGGCGTTTATGGTCATAACGGGTTCCTATTTGGCTGAACTGATGGAGCAGGTATAAACGCGCCCAACTGACAGTTTTCGACAGTTGAACGATGGCTCGATCCGACCGGCTTTTTCACCTGCTTCAGGCAATGCGGGTCATGCCCGCGCCTATCACCGCTGCTCGGCTGGCGGAGGAAATGGACGTCTCATTGCGTTCGCTGTATCGCGACATCGACAGCCTGCGGGCGGCAGGGGCGCGGATCGAAGGCGAGCGGGGCTACGGCTACCGGCTGATCGAAGATTATGCGCTGCCCCCGCAGAGCTTTGATCGCACGGAAATCGAGGCGATCGCGCTGGGCCTGACCGAGGTGCAGCATATGGGCGACCCGGCGCTGGCCAAGGCGGCTATTTCGGTGCTGGCAAAGGTCGCGGCCACGCTGCCAGATGACCGCGAACAGCATCTGTTCCACGCCATCTCCCAAGTCTATCGGCCCGATGCGCGCTATGCACCACCGCCGTATATGGACACGATCCGGCAGGCTTGCTGGCAGGAAGAGGCGCTAACGATCCGCTATGCGGACAAGGGACACGGCGTTACCGAGCGTACCATCCTGCCCTTGGCCGTCGTCTACACCGACCGGGCGTTGACCCTGCTGGCCTGGTGCCGCCTGCGCGAAGCATTCCGGATGTTTCGCCTGGAGCGTATCCTTGCGCTGGAGCGCGCAGGCAGCAGCTTCCGACCAAGACGCGCGACCCTTCTGCGCGATTATCTGGCGGAGTTGCGGGCGCGGGAAAATGAGGACGTGGTGCCACGGCCTCGTGGTTCGACAAGCTCACCATGAGGTCTACGGGTAGGTCATTGGGCTTCTAATAGGCCTCATGTCGAACCACGAGGTTGGTGCCGCTATTCCAGCCCAGCCGCCGCCAGCACCTTCCTGAACAATGTCGGCAGCGCTTCGCCCTTGAGCGCCTTGGGTTCGGCCCACCAGCCTTTATCCAATCCCGTTGGAGCGACCGCCGCGGACCAGATTTCGAGTTCGAGGCGGAAATGGGTGAAGACGTGGATGACCTGGCCGCGATGGTGCCAATCCCCTTCAACCGGATAGGCGACCTCCGGCAGATCCGCCGCCCAGTCGGAGGTTGGCACCTCGGTCATTTTGGCGAGCAGCCCCTTGTCAGGGCGGGTTTGCAGGTACACGTCGCCAGCGGGGTCGGTCATCACGAAGGCGTGGCCCTTGCGCACCGGCCGTTCGGCCTTGGCGGCTTTGAGCGGATAGAGCGTGGGGTCGGCAGTTTTCGTCGCGATGCAGCCGGGCTGGATCGGGCAGAGCATGCAGATGGCCGTGCGCGGCGCGCAGATCGTGGCTCCCAGATCCATCATGGCCTGGGCAAAATCCCCTGCCCTGTTCGGCACGGATGCCTGCAGGGCTGAGCGCAATTCTTCCTTGGCGTCGCGCACCGGGACGGGCAGCGCGTAATAGCGGGCGAGAACGCGGTCGAGATTGCCGTCGAGCACGGCGATCTGTTCATCAAAGCAGATGGCGGCGATGGAAGCGCTGGTATAGGCGCCGACGCCCGGCAGCGTTTGCAGGGCCACCGAAGTGGTGGGGAATTTGCCGCCATGCTGGTTGACCACGGCCTGGGCGCAGGCATGCAGATTTCTGGCGCGGGCGTAATAGCCAAGGCCGGCCCATTCCTTGAGCACGGCGTCGAGCGGAGCAGCAGCCAGATCGAAAACTGTGGGCCAGAGGCTGGTGAAGCGCAGAAAATAGGTTTTGACCGCGGCAACGGTGGTTTGCTGCAGCATGACCTCGCTGAGCCAGACCCGATAGGGATCGGGCGCCATGCCCCTGGCCCGATCGGCCGGGGAGATGCGCCAGGGCAGGCTGCGGGCATGGTTGTCATACCAGGCGAGAACTGCGGCGGCGTCGATGGGGGCGGGGTTAGGCTGATGCATGGCGCAGATTTGGGGGAAGGCGGGATTTCGTGCAAGCCCGAACCTACCGCCACACCAACGCAAATGCTAAAGCTGGGCCGATGAGTGAAGACAGCAAACCTAAAGCCGAGATGGAGCCCAAGCGCCGCAATCGCTCGGTGGCGCTGGCGGATGCGATTGCTGGCGCGCTGGATCCGGTGCTGAAAAAGCGCGGCTTTGCAAGCCGGGACATTATTACCCATTGGGGGGCGATGGCGCCGCGGCCCTATGACAAGGTGGCTATTCCCGACAAGCTGGCCTGGCCGCGCGGGGAGCGGAGCGCGGAGGGGGCGACGCTTTATCTGCGCTGCGCGCCGGGCCATGCGCTGGCCATTGCCCATGAGGGGCAGACCATTGCGGCGGCGGTCAATCGCTATTTCGGCTATGTGCTGGTGGGCCAGATCCGGCTCTCGGCCGAGCCGTTCACCCCCGGTTCAGGGGCCAAAGAGCAAAAACCCATTCAACCGAGCCAGAGCGTGCAAGCAAAGGTCGGGGCCCAGGTGGCCAATATAGAAGATGACGGTCTGCGGGAAGCGTTGCGGGCATTAGGCCTCGCGCTCTCCAGCAGATCGGAGCGAAATGGCAAATAGTGCGTTCACCCGCTAGTGATGAATGTGCCCACTTGCCGACACCTTGTGCCCGTGTAGTGTCGCGCACACCATAAAAGGAGCGCCCGAAGTGAAATTTACCCGCCGTGACACCCTAATCCTTGCCGCCGCTGCGTCGGCGCTAAGCCTTTGCGGCGTCGCCACGGCCAATGCCGCGGAAGGCGACGTGGTTGATCAGGCCAAGCTGATGGCGCCCGCTGGCGGCATGACCGACCACGTGCAAGGCAGCGACACCGCTCCGGTCACTGTCATTGAATATGCTTCGCCCACCTGCCCGCATTGCGCGACTTTCGCCAATACCGTGCTGCCCGAATTCGTCAGCGCCTATGTCAATACCGGCAAGGTCAAGCTGATCACCCGCCCCTTCGTGCGCAATGTGCTGGATGCGGCCGTGTTCATGCTGGCCGAGGCTGCCGGCCCGACCAATTACCACAATGTGCTGGCGACCTATTTCAAGACCCAGAACGATTGGGCGGCCTCGGAAGCTCCGCGCGACAAAATCCTCGAAATCGCCAAGCAGCTCGGCTTTACCCAGGAAACCTTCGACGCTGCCTTGACGAATCAGGCGCTGTTCACCGGGATGGAAGCCATGCGCGATCAGGCGCTCAATGACTTCGGTCTGCAGGGCACCCCGACCTTCTATGTCAATGGCAAGACGCTCACCGGTGACAAGACGCTCGAGCAGCTCGCTGCTGAAATCGATCCGCTGGTGCCTGCCGATTTTGTGCCGACCGAGCCGGCTGCAACGGCCCCTGCCGCCGCACCGGCAGCAACGCCTGCCGCACCCGCAGCTCCCGCTGCAACCGACACGATGGCTCCGGCTGCTCCCGCAGCTGAAACGGCTACACCGGTTACCCCTGCGCAGTAACGGCCTTAAGCTACGCCTCCCCCTAGCGGGGGAGGTCGCCCTTTGGGCGGGCCAGCCATGAAATTCTCCCGCCTCAAGCTGCATGGCTTCAAATCGTTCAGCGATGAAACCGTGCTCGTGATGGAGCCGGGGCTGACCGGCATTGTCGGCCCCAATGGCTGCGGCAAATCCAATCTCGTGGAAGCTATGCGCTGGGTCATGGGCGAAAGCTCATACAAGGCCATGCGCGCCTCGGGCATGGACGATGTGATCTTTTCGGGCTCGGGCAATCGGCCGGCACGCAATACGGCCGAAGTCAC
Organism: Devosia sp. ZW T5_3; assembly: GCF_044987315.1. NCBI lineage: Bacteria > Pseudomonadati > Pseudomonadota > Alphaproteobacteria > Hyphomicrobiales > Devosiaceae > Devosia > Devosia sp. ZW T5_3. The sequence goes on along the minus strand of NZ_JBJDRE010000029.1, from coordinate 904 downwards.
ACTCGTACTCGACAATGCCGACCGCACCGCGCCCGCCGCTCTCAACAATGCCGATGTGCTTGAAGTCACCCGCCGGATCGAGCGGGAGGCCGGCTCGGTCTATCGCGTCAATGGCAAGGAAGTGCGCGCCCGCGACGTGCAATTGCTTTTCGCCGACGCCTCCACGGGCGCCCATTCGCCCGCCATGGTGCGACAGGGCCAGATCGGCGAATTGATCGCCGCCAAGCCAACCGCGCGCCGGGCATTACTCGAAGAAGCCGCCGGTATTTCCGGGCTGCATTCGCGCCGCCATGAGGCCGAACTGCGTCTGCGCGCGGCGGAAAGCAATCTTGAGCGCGTCGACGACATTATCGGGCAGGTCGATACCCAGCTCGAAACGCTCAAGCGCCAGGCGCGACTGGCCAATCGCTATCGCTCGCTTTCGGGCGACATTCGCCGGGCCGAAGCCACGCTGTTCCACATCCGCTGGGTTGCCGCGCGCTTTGCCGAGAAGGACACCGAGGCGCAGCAGGCCGTGCTGATCCGCGAATTGGCCGATGCGACCCATCTCGAATTGCAGGCGCAAAAGGTATTGGAAGCGGCCGATGCCGCACTACAGCCCTTGCGCGACCGCGAGGCGGTGACCGGGGCGGTGCTGCAGCGCTATACGATTCTGAACGAGCAATTGGCCGAAGAAGCCCGCCGCGCCAGCAGCCGCCGCGCCGAACTGGAAGACCGTATCCGCCAACTCGCCGCCGACGGCGAGCGCGAGCGCCTGTTGGTGGAAGAAAGCGAAGTCACGCTCGCCGCCTATGAAGAAGAATTGGTGCAGCTGGCCGAAGAGGGTGAGGCGGCACAGGCCGATTTCGACCGCGCCCGCGGCGAAGCAGAAGCGGCAAGCGCGGCGGTGAGCGCCGCCGAAGCG
>NZ_JBJDRE010000028.1:0-30470 GCF_044987315.1 Devosia sp. ZW T5_3 | reverse complement strand
GTCCCCCTCCCCCATACTCCCTCCATCTTCCGGGATACGGGCGGCGCTGCAGCGACGAGCGTCCGGAAGCCAGCCGGGGGAGTGGAGGTCGCGCTCCGCTCCGGGTCGAGCGGACGAGGCAATCGGGCGGGCGCTACGGCAAACGCTGGGGCCTGCGATCGCGCCGTCCGACAAAGTCCCGGCACCCCGAGGCGACGTTCGTCTCATTTTTTATCCCTTACGAGGCGAATGCCGTCTCGGGGTCCGTCCGTCTCTTCGATAACCGCACCAGGCGGCGCTTCCGCACGCACAAAAAAAGGACCCCGCAAAAGCGGAGCCCCAAACATGCAACAAAACGCCTACCGATCAGCCGGCAGCGGTATAAGCCGTCTTCACCACAGTGAAGAATTCAGCCGCATACTTGCCCTGCTCGCGCGGACCGTAGCTCGAGCCCTTGCGGCCACCAAACGGCACGTGGAAATCCACACCAGCAGTCGGCACATTGACCATCACCATGCCGGCTTCGGCATTGCGCTTGAAATGCGTCGCATATTTCAGCGACGTGGTGACGATACCGGCGCTGAGACCGAATTCCGTGTCATTGGCCGTCGCCAGCGCTTCCTCGTAATCCTTGACGCGGATAACCGAAGCCACCGGCCCAAAGATTTCTTCGCGGCTGATGCGCATGGAATTGGTCGCCTCGGTGAACAGCGTGGGCTGCAGGAAATAGCCTTCGGTGTCTTTCTTGACCAGTTCGCCGCCGGCCACCAGCTTGGCGCCCTCGGCCTTGCCGATGGCGATATAGTCGGTGTCCTGCTTGAGCTGGCTGGGATCAACCACCGGCCCGATTTCGGTGTTCTTGTCCAGCGCATCGCCAACCCGCAGATTGCGCACGCGCTCGGCCAAAGCCTCGACGAACTTGTCGTGGATGCCTTCGGTCACGATCACGCGCGAAGAGGCCGTGCAACGCTGGCCGGTCGAGAAGAACGCGCTCTGCGCCACGCTCTCCACCGCCACCTTAAGGTCCGCATCGTCCAGCACCACGGTCGGGTTCTTGCCGCCCATTTCCAGCTGGAACTTGCGATTGTGTCCGATCGAGGCCGCGGCAACGCGCTTGCCCGTACCGACCGAACCCGTGAAGGAAATCGCGGTCACGTCCTTGCTGTCCAGCATGGTTTGGCCCACGACGGAGCCCTTGCCCATCACCAGGTTGACCACGCCCTTGGGCAGGCCATTGCGCACCAGGATGTCGATAATCGCCCAGGTCGAGCCCGGCACCAGATCGGCCGGCTTGATCACCACGGTATTGCCATAGGCCAAAGCGGGCGCCAGCTTCCAGGTCGGAATGGCGATCGGGAAATTCCACGGCGTGATGATGCCGATCACGCCAATCGGCTCACGGGTGATCTCGACGCCCACGCCTGGACGCACGCTGGGCAGCACTTCGCCAGCCAGGCGCAGCACTTCACCGGCGAAAAAGTCAAAAATCTGCGCGGCGCGGGTCACTTCGCCAATGCCTTCGGGCAGCGTCTTGCCCTCTTCGCGGCTCAGCAGCTCACCCAGCTCCTGCTTGCGGGCGATGATTTCCTGGCTCGTCTTGGACAGGATCGCATGGCGCTCAAGAATGCCCGAGCGCGACCAGGCCGGGAACGCGGCCTTGGCGGCGGCGATCGCCTGATTGGTTTCTTCGGCCGTGGCGCGGGCATAAAGGCCCACGATGTCGGCGGTATTGGACGGGTTGATGTTCTCGACGCCATCCGAGCCGATCCATTCCCCGTCGATGAGGTTCTTGTGCAATTGGGTCATGTCATGTGCCTTTCGGGGGAAGAGATCAGAGAAGATTTGCCTTGGCCAGGTCGCGCAGCAAATGACTGCTGCCATAGGTCCAGGGGGGGCATTTGGTTGAGAGGTTCACCCTGTTAGATAGGGTGCCCAACGAGGATGTCGAGATCGAGACGACGTCGCCGATCTTGTGGGTAAAACCCTTGCCGGCGCCGCCACGGTCCTGCACCGGCGCAAACATGGTGCCCAGATACAGCACGAGCCCGTCCGGATATTGATGATGCCCGCCAATCGTCGCGGCCACGAGGGATTCCGGCGTGCGCGAAATCTGGCTCATCGAGGAATGCCCATCGAGCACGAAGCCATCTTCGCCCTCGACGCGCAGCGCGATCTCGGCCTGTTTGATGGTCTCAAGCGTGAAATCGCCGTCGAACAAACGCACAAACGGCCCCAGCGAAGCCGAAGCATTATTATCCTTGGCCTTGCCCAGCAGCAGCGCGGACCGGCCTTCGACATCGCGCAGATTGACGTCATTGCCCAGCGTCGCGCCGATAATCTCGCCCTTGCTGGTCACCAGCAAAGCCACTTCCGGCTCGGGATTGTTCCAGCTCGAAATCGGGTGCAGGCCCACTTCGGCGCCATAGCCCACCGAACTCATCGGCTGGCCCTTGGTGAAAATTTCGGCGTCCGGCCCGATCCCCACTTCGAGATACTGGCTCCACACGCCCTTTTCGATCAGCGCCGCCTTGACCTTGGCCGCCGTCTCCGAGCCCGGCACCAATTCGCTGAGATCGGTGCCGATCAGTTCCAGGATTTCGCCCCGCAGCGCATCCGCCCGCGACTTATCCCCCCGGGCCTGTTCCTCGATTACTCTTTCGAGCAGCGACACCACAAAGGTCACGCCAGAGGCTTTGATCGCTTGCAGATCGATGGGAGACAGCAATACGGGAAGGGACGCGTCAGGCGCATTAGCCCCACTATTGGCCATGATGGCCTCGACACTGCCCAGCACCGTCCCGGTCTGGCTGCGCACATAGTCGGCGGCATTGCCGGCCTCGGCGATATCACGCACCGTCGCGCGGCCCGCGCTGGTGATATCCACCAACTGGTCGCCGCGCACCGTCACGATCCTGGGGTGGTCATGCCCGGCAATCCGGGCCCGGCCAACAAGCACCCCATCCGGATAAAGCCTCACGTCCACTCTCCCAAAAAATATCAGCTGAGTGAGTACAAGCCCGTTCCGCGGGGCGCAAGTGCGGCACGGCTAAAGTCATACTTTTTGCTGAAGCGTTTCCAGCAAAACTGGCCACGGTTTTGCGTTTCGAAAACGCGACGACAAGCGATGAACCGATTTCCACATGCGCGTTCAACTTGCGTTCATGCGTGCCGCAATACTGACGCAATAGATGGGGATTGCTCCATCGCCACATTATGGAGTGTCCCATGCGTCGCCTTGCTCTTCTCGCCCCCCTCGCCCTCGTTGCCGGTTTCGCCATGCCTGCCTATGCCGGCTCGATCTCGATTGAGGGCCGTGGTGAAGTCACCGCCGCGCCAGACACCGCCTATATAAATTCGGGCGTCACCACCCAGGGCGCCACTGCCCGCGAAGCGCTGGACCTGAACACCAAGGCCATGACCGACCTGATCGCCGCGCTCAAGGAATCCGGCATCGAAGCCCGCGATATCCAGACTTCGGGCTTCTCGGTCAATCCGAACTATGTCTATTCCGACGCCCGCGACGAAAACGGCTATTCCATGCCGCCCAAGATCCAGGGCTACCAGGTGTCCAACACCGTCACCGTCGTGGTGCGCAAGCTCGACACCCTGGGCTCCATCCTCGACAAGTCGGTGACCATCGGCGCCAACACCATCAATGGCGTCAGCTTCGCCGTGGCCGATCCGTCCGCGCTCTATAACGAAGCCCGCAAGGCCGCTTTTGCCGATGCCCGCACCAAGGCCGAGCTTTATGCCGATGTTGCCGGCAGCGCCCTTGAAGAAATCAACTCGATTAGCGAGTCGCAGGGCTTCAATCAGCCCCAACCCGCTCCTATGTACGCCAAGGCTGATGTCCAGGCCGGCGCACCGGTTCCGGTTGAATCGGGTGAGCTGAGCTTTACCATCAACGTGTCCGTGCAGTGGGAACTGGCCGACACCACGAAATAACCTAACCCTTTCCCCTCTCTTGCAGGGGGGCTTGGGCGGTGGGGGCGGCCCCGTAGTCACCCGCCCCCACCAACCCTATTTGGCCGGGAGCCGACCCAGAGAGCCTACCCGCTCACCACCGTCCAAACCATATTCAGCCCGACCGCCACCAGAAACGCCGCGAACACATATTTCAGCGTCTTCTGGTCCAGCCGATGCGCCAGCGCCGCCCCAATCGGCGCAAACAGCGCCGCCAGCACCGCCACCAGCAGCAGCGCCACCAGGTTCACATAACCCAGGCTCAGCGGCGGCAGGCCGGCAACGCCCCAGCCCGAAATCACAAAGCCGATCGTCCCGGAAATGGCGATCGCCACCCCGATGCCCGCCGACGTGCCCACGGCGGCATGCATGCTCGATCCAAACGCCACCAGCGTCGGCACCGTCAGCGAGCCCCCGCCAATACCCATCAGCGACGAGATATAACCCACCACGAACGCCGAAATCCGATGCGTCAACGACGAGCCATGCAGATGCCCCATCAGCTTGGTCTGGAACCCGGAAACGATATTGGCGGCAATCACGAAGGCCATCACCGCAAAGACGATGCGCAGCACATCGCCCGAGAACCACCCTGCCATCAGCCCGCCGATCAATGTGCCGGCGACGATGAACGGCGCCCACAGCCGCAACACCTTCATATCCAGCGCCCCGCGCTTGAAATGCGCCCGCGCGCTCATGATCCCGGTGGGAATGATTATCGCCAGCGAAGTGCCGACGGCCACATGCTGCACTACATCGCTGTCATAGCCCAACACCGTCAGCGCGGTGGCCAGCGCCGGCACGATAATGGCGCCCCCGCCAATCCCCAACAGTCCCGCAGCTATACCCGACGCCACCCCCGTTACCAGCAGCCCCAGTACAAAGGGCCAATAGCTGGCCACAGCCGCCCAATCCATCAAGCATCCCCGATAATATGCAGCACCACCTCGCGCCGATGCGGCCGCCTGCGGTGCTCGAACAGATACAGCCCCTGCCAGGTGCCAAACACCGGCGCGCCCTCGGCCACCGGAATGCCAATGGACGTCTGCGTCAGCGCCGCCTTGATATGGGCCGGCATATCGTCCGGCCCCTCGGCAGTATGCACCAGCCAGTCCATGCCCTCGGGCACCAGGCGGCCAAAGAAACCGTTGAGATCGGTCTGCACATCGCTGTCGGCATTTTCCTGGATCAGCAGCGAGCACGACGTGTGCCTGACATAGACGGTCAGCAGCCCCGTCGCGACTCCGGCCCCGCTGACAAAGTCCCGCACGGCGTGGCTGATCTCATAGAGCCCCTGGCCCCGCGTCTCGATGGTCGTGGTTTCGATGGCTTGGTGCATGTTAAGTCCGGGACTAACACGAAGATCGCATCATCGCCAACCACACCCGCCCAAATCATGCCATGATCTGCCGGGCACCTGTCAGCACGCTATTGCGGGAACGTATGCGCAAACCGCCGCGTTCTGGGCATTCCCGGGGAGGGGAACGGTATCGAGCGCCCGCTGTGAGCCATTCACACAGCGTTCAGAATGAACAGTGATGCTGGTGTCAAACGTCCACCCGATCAGTCGACGACAAGAAGGATAACAACAATGCGCCTCAGAAATTGGCTCCTGACCGGCTCAAGCTTGACGCTGCTCACCGCAGTGCCGCTTGCCGTTTTCGCCCAGGACGCGCCGCAGCTGCCGCAGCAATGCGTCGATGCGGGCTTCACCACCATCGAGGAATGCATCGCCGCCCAGCCGGCCGCGCCAGCTGAAGCCGCGCCTGAGCCCGAGGCCGCGCCAGAGCCTGCCCCGGCTCCAGAACCCGCACCCGAGCCCGAACCGGCTCCGCCGCCAGAACCCGCGCCCGCGCCAGAACCCGCACCACAGCCAGAGCCTGCTCCCGAAGCAGCCCCGGCCCCTGAAGTTGCGCCTGAGCCGGCGCCAGAACAGCCCGCACCGGCCCCCGAGCCCGCGGCCGAACAGCCCGCGCCTGCTCCGGAGGCCGCGCCCGAACCAGCCCCTGCACCGGAGCCTGCTCCCGAAGCCGCTCCCGTCGAGCAGCCCGCTGCGGAGCCTGCTCCCGCCGAGCAGCCGGCAGTTGAACCCGCGCCCGCCGAAGAACCAGCGCCAGCCCCGGTTGAAGCTCCCGCCCCTGCCGAGCAGCCTGCTCCCGCAGAAGCACCTGCGGAAACCCCGGCCGAACAGCCGGCTCCGGTCGAGGCCCCCGCTCCTGCCGAGCAGCCTGCGCCGGAACAGCCCGCAGCTCAGGTCGATATCTCGGCCGATCTGCGCGCCCAGGTGGATATCTACAACGCCGCCGTTGCCGACCTGATGTCGGGTGGCGACGCCACTGCCGCCCAGGCTCAGATCGATGGCGCCCGCAGCCAGATCGCTGCGCTCTGCGCCCAGACTGGCAATAGCGACATCGACGCGTGCCTGGCCACCTATGGCCTGTCCCTGCCTGCCGTGCCCGGCATCCAGCCCGCGGCACCGGCCGAGCAGCCCACCGCCCCGGCCGAACAGCCTGCGGTCGATCCGGCTCAGCCCCCCGCAGCAGAAACCCTGCCGGCCGAGCCCACCGAGGTCATCGAAACCCTGCCCGAGGGCATCACCCAGGAGCAGATTGCCCCGGTGCTCGATAGCGCCAAGGATGTCGAGGCTGCCCCGGCCGTAGAAGGCCAGCCCGCGGTCGAAGTCCAGCCAGTTCCGGAAACGCCCCCGGCACCTCCTCCGGTTGACGACGCTGCCGCTCAGGCTGCCTTCGAAGTTCCCGAGGAAGCGGCCCTCCGCTCGGCCGTTCAGGAAGAAGGCCAGAAGGTCGAAATCCAGGCGCTGGAACCCCAGCAGGTGCCGCAGAACGTCACGATCATCAACCAGACCAACGTGACCAACAACATCGTCAACAACAACACGACGGTGAACAACACCACCAACAACACGCAGAACAACACGGTCATCAACCAGCAGAACAATACGCAGAACAACACCGTCATCCAGCAGGCCGGGTTCGGCGATGCCCTGACTCAGGTTATTCTGCAGATTGGCACTCAGCTGATCGTCAACACCCCCGGCCAGGATACGGATCGCTTCTATGATCCGGGTGCTGACGAGGTGTTCTACGAGCAGTTGAGCCGCGGCCGTACTCGCGAAACCGTCACTCGCCCCGATGGCAGCCAGATCGTCACTGTCCGCAACCGCAACGGCGATATCCTGCGCCGGTCGCGCTTCACCCCGGATGGCCGCGAATATGTGCTGGCCTATTTCGATGACCGCTATGACGATCAATTGCTCGAATGGCGCGATCCGGGCCTCGATCTGCCCCCGCTCCGGCTCAATATTCCGGTGCAGGATTACGTGCTCGATTCCCGCTATGCCGATGAGGAACAGGTTGAGGTCTTCTTCCGCCAGCCGCCGGTCGAGCAGGTCGCCCGCCTCTATTCGATCGACGAGGTCAAGCGCTCCTCCCGTGTCCGTGACAGCGTGCGCAAGCTCGAAGTGGGCGGCCTGACCTTCGATACCGGTGCCGCCACTATCAGCCGCGACCAGGTCGGCGCGCTCTCCAACGTCGCCAATGGCATGTTGCAGTTGCTGGCCGCCAATCCGGGTGAAACCTTCCTCATCGAAGGCCACACCGACGCGGTGGGTTCGGAAATCTCCAACCTGCAGCTCTCCGATCTGCGTGCGGCAACCGTTGCCCGCATCCTGACCGACTTCTACGGCGTGCCGCCCGAAAACCTGGCCACCCAGGGCTACGGCGAACGCTACCTCAAGATCCGCACCGAGCTTGGCGAACGCGAAAACCGTCGCGTCACCATTCGCCGCATCACCCCGCTGATCACCGTCGCCAACAATTAGGCGCCGCCACAGCAAACACGAAGGCCGGGCACCAGCCCGGCCTTTTTTGTTACCACCTTGCCAGCGTCCCAAAATTCGCTATGGCTTCCCCGCCCATCGGAGCGCGACATGAAGCAGCTGGAACTCTTCCTCGAAAACATCATCCTGGCGTCACGCTGGCTGCTGGTGATCTTCTATATCGGTCTGGGGCTCGCGCTGGCGCTCTATGCCGTCACCTTCGCCGCCAAGCTCTGGGACTTCGCCTCTCACATGATGGGCATGGACGAGACCGAAACCATCCTCAAGGTCCTCAGCCTGATCGACGCGGCGCTGATCGCCAGCCTCGTCGTCATGGTGATCATTTCCGGCTACGAAAACTACGTCTCCCGCTTCGACGATGGCGGCGACGTGCACTGGCTTGGCCAGATCGATTCCGGTTCGCTGAAGATCAAGGTCGCCTCCACCATCGTGGCGATCTCCTCGATCCACCTGCTGCAGATCTTCCTCAACGTGCCGCAATACACCACCCAGAACATCATGTGGTACACCATCATCCACCTGGTCTTCGTATTCTCGGCCCTGTTCCTCGCGCTAATCGACCGCATCTCGAAAAAGCCGGCCGGCAAGGAAAAATCGCCAGATTTGTGAAAAATAACTTGGCTAGGCGCGCTGAAAACTGTGCTCCGTCCGAATTTTTCTGCTTACCAAACCCCTTGAATCACCAGCACTATTCCGCCCGCCTCGCGGCTCGGAATAGCGTGATCACGCAAATGGGAACGAAAACAAAAAGCCCGCGTTTCATTGGTACGGTGAAACAAAGGAGCGAACTCATGGCTAACCCTGACCGCGATACCGTTTATACCAACGATGGCAACCGTACCGTTTATACGCGCGAGAGCAGCGGAACGGGCTGGTTCGTTGGCATCATCGTCGCCCTTGCGCTGCTGGCTATCGGCTACCTGGTCTTCTCGGCCAATTCGGGCCCCTCGACCCCCGCCGGTACCGCACCGACAACTGAAACCACGGCTCCCGCCCCCATGACGGAAGCACCCGCCGCCCCGGCCACAACTCCGGCACCGACTGATGCCGCCCCTGCGGCCGAACCGGCGACTCCGGCTCCTGCTGCCGAACCGGCCACTCCGGCCCCGGCAACTGATCCGGCAACGCCCGCCCCGGCGATGTAATAGTAATTGCTCTCATGCCCTCGGCCCTCCCTCCGATGGCATAAAAAAGGCCCCGGCACGTCCGGGGCCTTTCCCTTGCGCCTTGCGAGGGCCGCATTCGATGCCCATCTCCGTCCCCGAGACACCAACAAGGGAACGCCAATGTTCAACATCGATCAGATCGTCAAAGCCCTCCAGACCGACAAGAACACCCAGCGCACCGCCATGACGGGCGCTGCGGGCCTGGCCGCCGGCATGCTGCTTAGCGGGGGAGGCCTGGGCAAGCTCGCCGGCAACGCCGTCAAGATCGGCGCCGTAGCAGCTGTTGGCGGCCTCGCCTACAAGGCTTGGCAGAATTACCAGCAAAACCAGCCCGGCGCCGCGCCCGCCCAACAGCCGTCGCAGGATGCCTTCATTCCCGCCCCGACCGACCAGAATGCCCAGGAAGAACTCGGCAAATCCCTGGTGCGCGCCATGATCGCTGCCGCCAAGGCCGATGGCCGCATCGACGCCGATGAAAAGGAAGCCATCTTCACCAAGCTCGAAGGCATGTCCCTCAGCGCCGAAGAAAAGGCCTGGGTGTTCGACGAACTCTCCAGTCCCCTCGACATCAACGCCGTCGCCGCCCGCGCCGATACGCCCGAGCACGCCACCGAAATTTACGCCGCCTCCCTCATCGCCATCACGGCCGACACCGCCGCCGAGCGCGCCTATCTCGATGCCCTGGCCAGCAAACTCAAGCTCGCTCCTGCCCTCGTCGCCGAAATCCACAAAGCCGCCGGCGAAAAAGACCCCGAACCCGTCCAGACCCCCGCCTCGCCCTGGGCCTATACTCCGTCCGGCAGCAACGTCTAACTCACAGCCACCGCACTTACCCTCTCCCCTTGTGGGAGAGGGACAGATTTTCTGCGTCCAGCACAAAATCAGGGTGAGGGGCTGCCTCCGCAAACACCGGCCCCTCCGCCTCTCCACCAGTTACACCCATGTGCGTTCTTGATCCCGCTACGATGGCAGGCCATGTGTGCTCCAACACAGGAGGCCACCATGGAACTCGGACTCTATTCCTTCGCCGAAAATACCCCCGACCCGCTGAACGGCGGCCGTCTGCAAAGTCCCGCCGAGCGTCTCAAGGACCTGCTTGAGGAAATCGAACTGGCCGACCAACTCGGCCTCTCCTTCTACGGCCTGGGCGAACACCACCGCCCCGATTACACCGCCTCGGCGCCGATCACCATCCTGGCCGCTGCCGCCGCCCGCACCAAATCGATCCGCCTCTCCACCGCTGTAACGGTGCTGAGCTCCGAAGACCCCATCCGCGTCTACCAGCAATTCGCCACGCTGGATAATCTGAGCAATGGCCGCGCCGAGATCATGGCGGGCCGCGGCTCGTTCATCGAGAGCTTCCCCCTGTTCGGGCTCGACCTCAACGATTACGACGCGCTGTTCGAGGAAAAGCTCGAAATGCTGCTCAAGATTCGCGAAGGCGGCAAGGTAACCTGGCCGGGCAGCGGCCATACCAAACCCATTCCCGGCATCGCCATCTATCCCGTGCCGGTCCAGCAACCGCTCCCGCTCTGGATCGCCGTCGGCGGCACGCCCAATTCGGTGGCCCGCGCCGCCTATTATGGCCTGCCCCTGATGATCGCTATCATCGGCGGCCAGCCGCGCCAGTTCGCCCCCTTGGTGGACTTCTATCGCGAAACCGCCGAAAAGACCGGCCACGATCCCAAATCCCTGCCCGTCGGCATCAGCTCGCATGGATTCATCGCCGCCGACAGCCAGGACGCCCGCGACATCGCCTTCCCAGCCCATAGCGAAGCCATGAGCCGCATCGGCAAGGAACGCGGCTGGCCACCCACCACCCGCGCCCAGTTCGACGCCGGTGCCACCCCCAACGGCGCCTATTTCATGGGCTCGCCGCAGGAAGTCATCGACAAGATCCTGATGCAGCACGAATGGTTCAAACACGACCGCTTCGGCCTGCAATTCAGCGTCGGCACCCTGCCCCACGACAAGGTCATGAAAGCGATTGAACTGTACGGAACGGTGGTGAAGCCGGCAGTGGACAAGGCGCTGGGCAAGAGCTGAACCGACATTCGGAGGGCCCGATCTGCCCCCCTGTGCGGGGGAGTGTTCATCTTGGACTCGTACCACCCACGATGTCATTCCCGCGAAAGCGGGAACCTCTGTTTGCTTAGGCCCGCATCCCGGAACGGAGGTTCCCGCTTTCGCGGGAATGACACCGCATTCTTGAACGCGTCCAGAGTGAACACTGCCCTGCGGGGAGGGAAGCGAGATAGGGTATGCTTCCGCATACACGATACCCCCGGTTCATATGCCCCAACCTACTCGGCGGGTGTGCCAGACCAGTCATGCCGCGCCCGTGGCTCCGGCAATAGTCGCCGGACCAGCGCCACCATGGGATGCTGCCCCGTAGGGCCATACTTATCGCCCTCCCGGCGGCGCGCCGCCGCTATTTCAGCCTCCACATCGGGGTGGATGCAGGCCTCGCGGGTAATATTCTCGAAATGGAATGGTGCGGGAATCATCTTTCATCTCCCGGTTGGGGTTACTTCCAATTGTCGATCAGCACGTCATCGGGATGGGGCTGGCCCTTGCCCGTCTCGATCAGGGCCTTGAGGCTCATCAGGAAGCTTCCCCACTTGGTGCTGCAGTGGTGCATGAACTCCACTGGCTCCTTCCAGCCCATATGCTTGAACAGCACGATGGCGTAGTCGTCCTCCTGCTTGAGATCGAAACTGATCCTGGTGCCGATCCACTCGGCCGGCCCGTCGATCACCTCCCACAGCAGCCGCTTGCCTGGTTCGAGCTCGAGCACCTTCATGTCGAAGCCGCCCGAGGCGCCGAAGCGGAACCGCAATTCGCCCCCGATTTCGGTCTGCCCCTGCGTGTCGCCCGTCCACCAGCCGGCAAGGCCCTCAATAGTGTTGAGCGCCGCATAGGCTTCCTGGGTGGAAGCCGACTTGATACCAATCCTGTGCAGAATATCCGGCATGGCAATTCTCCTGTGCTTGGCCGTTTCGATGCGACAAGGCTAGGATCGGAACGACCAGAGGTGGGAGTTACAAGTGTGGCGGGATTTCAATGGACGCCCTGATTGCAGCCGCCGCGCGAGCGCTGGCGACCGGTGACATCCTGGGTGCGCTCAAGCGCGTCGCCCTGCGCGATGACGCCCCGGCGCTGGCGCTGCGCGGCATCGCCATGGCGCAATTGGGCGACTTTCCCCGCGCCAAAACGCTGCTGAAAAGCGCGGCCCGTGCCTTCGGTCCCGGCGAAGCCATCGCTCGGGCCCGCTGCACCGTCGCCGAAGCCGAAATCGCCTTCGTATCACGCGATCTGGGTTGGCCCGAAGCCACCCTCGCCAAAGCCCGCACCACGCTCGAGGCCCGCGGCGACCACATCAATGCCACCCACGCCCTCCACCTCGAGGTGCGCCGCCTGCTCCTGCTCGGCCGCCTGGACGATGCCGAACGCCAACTGGGCTCCCTTGCTCCCGCGCCACTGCCGCCCGCCCTCATCGCCGCCCACGAAATGATCATCGCCGGCATCGCCATGCGCCGCCTTCAGGCGGCCGCAGCACGTGCCGTCCTGGCCCGCGCCTATCTTGCCGCCCGTCAGTCAGGCATTGCAGCGCTCCTGGCGGAAGTCGACAACGCCTCCGCCATGCTGGACGCTCCAGCCGCCCGCCTGATTACCCACAACGAGCAGCGCATCCTCCGCATCGATGAAATCGAGGCCCTGCTGGCCTCGGATGCCTTGATCGTCGACGCCAGCCGCAACGCAGTACGCGGCCCGCAGAGTGTGATTTCTCTTGCCACCCGCCCGGTGCTCTTCGCGCTGGCCCGCACCCTCGCCGAGGCCTGGCCGCACGATGTCGCCCGGGACGTGCTGCTCATCCGCGCCTTTGGCGCAAGGCACGCCGATGGATCTCACCGCGCCCGCTTGCGGGTCGAAATCGGCCGCCTGCGCGCCCTGCTCCGCCCCTTGGCCGGTGTGATCGCGACCAAAAACGGCTTCCTGCTGAAGCCGGCGCAAAAGCGCGATGTCATCCTGCTGGCGCCGCCCCTCGAAGAGCGCCACGCCGCAATCCTCGCTTTGCTTGCCGATGGCGAGGCCTGGTCCAGTTCCGCCCTGGCGATAGCGCTCGGCGCCAGTGCCCGCACCGTGCAGCGCGCGCTTGAAGAACTGGCGGCGGCCGGCAAAGTACAATCATTCGGCCGCGGCCGGGCGCTACGCTGGATCACGCCATCCATTCCCGGTTTCCCGACAATCTTGTTACTCCCAGGCCCGCTGCCCGGCGGCTAGGTTTGATCAGGCACAACGCAATGAGACAACATCATGAAAACCTCTACCGCCGAAATCCTGAGCGAGTACGGCCCCTATCCGGGCATCAATGACGTCAACGGCGTAACCTTTGACGGCCAAAACGTCTGGTTCGCCTCGGGTGACAAGATCAATGCCGTCAATCCCGATAGCGGCGCCCCGGTCCGCTCGATCGGCGCTGACGCCTATGCCGGAACCGCCTTCGATGGCCAGCATATCTTCCAGGTTGCCGAAAACCGCATCGACAAGATCGATCCTGCCACTGGCCGCGTTCTCGCCTCCATTCCGGCGCCGGGCGGCGGTCACGATTCCGGCCTGGCCTGGGCCGAAGGCACACTCTGGGTTGGGGAATATCGCGGCCGCAAGATCCACCAGATCGACCCGGAAACCGGCACCGTCCTGCGCACCATCGAATCCAACCGCTTCGTCACCGGCGTCACCTGGGCCGATGGCGAACTCTGGCACGCCACCTGGCAGGACGACAAAAGCGAGTTGCGCCACATTGACCGGCAAACCGGCGAAGTACTGGAAATTCTCGAAATGCCAGACGGCATAGGTGTTTCCGGCCTTGAATCCGATGGCGCCGACCGCTTCTTCTGCGGCGGCGGCAGCAGCGGCAAACTCCGCGCGGTCCGCCGTCCCGAACGCGCCTCCAAGGCGGCCGTCGGCTAGAATTCTACATCTATGGCGTCAGACGAAGGCTTTCAGCCAATTGCCTGATCGCCAAAGTCGAGCCCTCGTCATCAAGCCCGGCATTATAGCTGCACCGCAGCATGGCCACGCCCTTAGCGTCTGGCCACAGCATCAGGTCGGCGGCCAGCGTACCGGCCTTGGCCTGCATCTGATAATGCGCCAGGACCCAATCGGCCCCGCCAAAAGGCACGATGGCCGGCCCATCGGACCGCTCGCCATCGACGATTTTTTCCGCCCCGCTCAGCCCCGCGCGGTCGCTGGAAATCCGGGCCAGCAAGGAAAAATCCATCTGGCCCCACGGCACGATTGCCTCGTCGGCCATCTCTTCAATGGGAACCGGCTCGCGGTTCGGCACGATCTCATGCAGGCAAATCAACTGCGTCTGGGCGCAGGTCTCCCCGCAGGCATAGCGCATCGAGCCGTCAGGTTCGGCTTTCGCCTGCCAAAAGTCGGACACGGCCAATGCGGGGGCCGGCGCGCTCATCAGCGCACCCCCGACCACCACGAGCAAGACCCTGCCGAACACTACTTACCCGAGCGCTTGATCGACTTGATCTGCAATGGCGGCAGGCCCGACTTTTCCGAGATCGCCCGATCCTGCTCCATAATGGCGGAACGAGCCGGTTCGTCGCCATCCAGCCCACCCAGCAGATTGGCATCCACCTTGCGGTTGGAACGCTGGCTGCCGTCTTCATAGACGACATCGAACATCACGAATTCATTACGCGCGGTTGGCTTCTTGGCCATGATTGTAACTCCTGAAAGCAAACGCGCGGCCATCGCCGAAATGGCGGGCCGCCCGTTAAAAACTTGTTTATGTCGGTGGCAAGGGTGTGTTGAGATTCACGTCCTAGCTGAAGATGCGCTCACCCTGCTCGTCGATGATCTGCCGGCCCTTGTTGAAGGCCAGTGCCACCAGGTCATCCTTGGAACTCATGCGGTCGGCCCGCACGAAGCGGTAGGTCTTGAGCTCGCCGCCAACGCTCTTTTCGATGATCCCGGCCAGCTGCAACTCGCTGCCCGCCCGCATTTCGATGGCCTTGATCAGAAAGTCCTTATAGCCCTCTTCGCCCAGCACCTTGTCGCCGGCCGGTGCGCCCTCGCTGCTGCTGCCACCACCGAAAAGCTTCTTCAAAAACGACATACCGGGCTCTCCCTATTCTTGTCTGTGGGTTGTGTAACCAACCTAACGCCTGCGCCGCACCGGCAAAGGCAATATCAACTCGCCGCGCTTTTCCATTTCCTCGCGCAGCCAGAGCGGGGAAATATCGAAATGGTTCGGCCAGGTCGGCACGCCATTGGCCAGCTCGACCATGCCAAAAAACCGCCGCTCCCGCAAAGGCTCCGTCCCCTCGCCGCGCTCCCCGATCATGCTCGCAGCATCAAACGTGCCGCTCGACCCATCGGAAAAGCTCACCACCAGCTTGAACGGCACAATGGCACGGATGGAGGTGATCTTGAGGCGAGGTTTGCTATCTAAGCTCGTCATCGGCAATACCCGCCAGTTTTGCCAGGTGCCGAAGCAAGCCGGCCTTGAGTGGTGTGTTGCCGTGAATGGGCAGCGATATGCGCACCGGACTTCCAGCCAGCCCATAGATATGATGGCTGCCATTGATCCGAAGCAGGGTCCAGCCGCGGCGCTCGATCATGCGCGCAAATTCGCGGCCGGAGATTGATCTCATACGGCGATGTCCAGCTCACGCTCGAAACCGTCCGTTGTCGTTTCAGGATCGACAGCCAGGCAGCCAACGATGGCTTCCCGGATATTGTCGTCCAGTTCCTCAAGCGTTTCGCCTTGGCTCACGCAACCGGGAATGGCCGGCACTTCCGCCCAAAACCCACCTTCCTCAGCTTCGTGGACGATGATCTTGATTTTCATCGTTCGCTCCTTCTGCCAAAGGCTTAGTTATCCAAGAAGCTCCGCAGCTTGCGGCTCCTGCTGGGGTGCTTGAGCTTGCGCAGGGCCTTGGCCTCGATCTGCCGGATACGTTCGCGGGTCACCGAGAACTGCTGGCCGACTTCCTCGAGCGTGTGATCGGTGTTCATGCCGATGCCGAAGCGCATGCGCAACACGCGTTCCTCGCGCGGCGTCAGCGACGCCAGCACGCGGGTCGTGGTCTCGCGCAGGTTGGACTGGATCGCCGCGTCGATGGGCTGGATCGCGTTCACGTCCTGGATGAAATCACCCAGGTTGGAATCTTCCTCGTCGCCGATGGGCGTTTCGAGGCTGATCGGTTCCTTGGCGATCTTGAGCACCTTGCGGACCTTGTCCAAAGGCATCTGCAGCTTTTCGCTGAGCTCCTCTGGCGTCGGCTCGCGACCGATTTCATGCAGCATCTGGCGGCTGGTCCGGACGATCTTGTTGATCGTCTCGATCATATGCACCGGAATACGGATGGTGCGCGCCTGATCGGCGATCGAACGAGTGATCGCCTGGCGGATCCACCAGGTCGCATAGGTCGAGAACTTGTAGCCGCGGCGATATTCAAACTTATCGACGGCCTTCATCAGCCCGATATTGCCTTCCTGGATCAGATCGAGGAATTGCAGGCCACGGTTGGTGTACTTCTTGGCAATCGAGATCACGAGGCGAAGGTTGGCTTCCACCATTTCCTTCTTGGCGATGGCAGCTTCGCGCTCGCCCTTTTGCACCTTGTGCACGATGCGGCGATATTCGCCGATATTGAGGCCCGCTTCGGTCGCCAGCGTCGCGACGTCACCACGGATTTCGTGGATCGTGTCGGCTTCGCGCTTGGCAAATTCCGCCCAGCCCTTGCCTTCGAAGCTGGCAAGCTCGGTTTCCCAAGCCGGGTTCACTTCCTGGCCGTAATAGTTCTCGAGGAACTTCTCGCGCTTGACGCCATAGCTTTCGGCCAGGCGCAGCAGGCGCCCTTCCAGCTTCACCAGGCGCTTGTTGATGTCGTAGAGCTGCTCGACCAGGTTTTCGATACGGCCGGCATTGAGCGACAGAGACTTCACATCGGCAATCACTTCGCCGCGGAACGCTTCGATCTTCTTGCGGTCGGCATCGGACACCGTGGCACTGCGGTCTTCGGCATGCCGGTCCTGAATTTCGCGCATCTGCCCATAGGCATTGGCGATGCGATCGAAGGTCTCCACCACCTGCGGCTTGAGCTCGGCTTCCATGGCCGACAGCGACAGCGCGTTCTCGAACTCGTCGTCTTCTTCCTCGACCGGGTCCTGCGGGGCCTGCGGCTCCTCGGGCACGTAGTCGTCATCCTCCCCGGACGACGCGCGCTTGGGTGCCGGAGCCGGTTTGGGCTTTTCGGCCACGACTTCCGGCTTGGGCTGCAGATAGGCCTGCGACATATCGGGCGCCGCCTGCTTGGCGTCGGGGCCGGCATAGGTGGCTTCGAGATCGATAATGTCGCGCAGCAGGATTTCGCCCTGGGCGAGCTGTTCGCGCCAGATGATGATGGCCTGGAAGGTCAGCGGGCTCTCGCACAGGCCTTCGATCATGGTCTCGCGACCGGCCTCGATGCGTTTGGCGATGGCGATTTCGCCCTCGCGGCTGAGCAGTTCCACCGAGCCCATTTCGCGCAGATACATGCGCACCGGATCATCGGTGCGGTCGGCGCCGGCCTTGGTGTTCGAGGTGGTGGAAACGGCCGTGCTGGAAGAGGAGGTGGCCACTTCCTGGCCCTGGTCTTCCTCGTCTTTTTCGACTTCGGTCTCTTCGACCTCGTCTTCATCCACGACATTGATGCCCATGTCCGAGAACATGGACATGAAGTCCTCGATCTGCTCGGAGGACACTTCCTCCGATGGCATGACCGCGTTCAGTTCTTCATAGGTGACGTAGCCGCGCTTCTTGGCGACCTTGATCAGCTTTTTTACGGCGGCATCGGAAAGGTCGAGTAGCGGGCTGTCGTTCGTCGCCTCTGGGGCGCCGGCTTCCGGCTTCTCGGTTTCCTTGGTGGTCTTGGTAGCTGCCTTGGTGGCCATCTGGTACTCCGTCGGGACCCGTCAGCGCCCGGGTTCCGCTAAGGCTTTAAGTGGTGACACCTCAAGGCAAGGTAAAGGTTTGGTAACCCAAGCGTTAACTTTCGCCTGAATACCCGGCTCGCGTCGAAAAACCTTGCGTAGTGCCATACGCAAAATCGCGCGAACTCGCCGGTTTTCAGAGTTGCCTCTAAAAACTGCGTGTCGCGCGCCCCGATAACGAGCCAAACCCTTCGATCAATGCCTCTGTGCCATCGACAGTCGTAATTTGGTTCTTGATGTCCCGCAGCCTTTCAAAGGTTTCTTCGCTCGGGTCTTCGCCCAGCGCCGCTTCGGCTGCCTTGAGTTCCCTATTTAGCTGAACTTTCTTGTTATGCAAGGCCAGCGCGTGACTCAATCCGATCTCGGTGTCTACTTGCGCGATCTCCGAAGAGATTTGCCACACCCCCTGGGCGCGCAATAATTCGGCCATCCGATCCAGCGCAGGTCCATGGCCCCGCACGCCTAATGCCGCTCGCAGGTCATCTGAAGATATGTCGTGATGGCGCACCACAAGGCTCAAAATCTCACCCATCACTTTTTGCGCGGCAGGCGTGTCAAAATCCAGCGCCGCCAGAGTTTCGAACTTGTCGTCGACCAATCCGGGATGATTGACCAGACTCAATATGATCGCCGCCTCGCGCGGCGTCGCATCCGGCCCCGCACCTGGCTTCAGCAGCCGCGAATTGCGCAACGTGTCCGACACGACCAGTCGCGGCGTGCCCCGGCCTGGATAGCCATAGGCCCCGCTCTGCCCATAATTGCGGCCCTGCCCATAGGCCGGCCGTCCACCACGCGGCTCGAACCGCCCCTGCCGCGACGGCGTGAAAAACGCCTTGAGCTTTTCGTCGAACGCCTGGGCATAGTGAAAGCGCACCGAGCTGTCCTGGATCGAATTGGCCCGCTCGCGCAGCCGCGCCTGCAAAGCCGCGCGTTCTTCGGGCGCCTCTGGCACGAGGCCACCCGTTTCCATGCTCCAGATCACGTCCGACAAGCTGCGCGCCCGATCAATCACATCGGCAAAAGCCTGCCGTCCCTGCGCCTTGATCAGATCGTCGGGGTCCAGCCCCTCGGGCAAGGTCGCGATCTTGACCGTCTGCCCGGGTTTGAGATGCGGCATCACGATATCGGCCGCCCGCTCCGCCGCCTTCAGCCCCGCCTTGTCGCCGTCAAAGCACAGCACCGGCACATCGCTCATGCGCCACAGCAATTGCAGATGTTCTTCGGTCAGCGCCGTACCAAGCGGCGCTACCGTGCCTTCAAACCCTGCCGACACCGCCGCAATCACGTCGAGATAGCCTTCGACAACGATCACCGTCTTGCCATCGCGCGCCGCCTGCCGGGCCGTCTGGCCATTGTAGAGCGTCTGCCGCTTGTGAAAGAGTTCGGTTTCGGGCGAGTTGAGATACTTTGCCGGCACGTCCGCCGATAGCGCCCGGCCGCCAAACGCAATCACCCGGCCGCGGAAATCCATGATCGGGAACATCACGCGATTGCGGAACCGGTCATAGGGCAGCGGATCGCCCTCACGCGTCGCCACCATGCCGGTGTCGATCATGTCCTGCGCCGATACGCCATTGGCCGCCAGATGTTCCTTGAGCCCGTTGCGGCTGTCGGGCGCAAAACCGATGCGGAACCGCGTCTGGCTCTGCGCCGAAACCCCGCGCTCGAGCAGATAGCCCCGCGCCCGCGCCCCGATATTGTGCGCCAGCGCCGCCTCGAAATATTTCGTGGCCAGCTCCATCACATCGGTCAGGCTCTTGCGCTCGGCCTCGCGTTTTTCCTGCCGCTCGTCGCGGGCGGGCATGGGCACGCCGGCCATTCCGGCGAGCTTTTCCACCGCCTCGGGAAAGCTCATCCCGGCCTTTTCGATCAGGAAACGAAAATGATCGCCCGATACCCCGCAGCCAAAGCAATGATAGATGCCGCGCCGGTCATCGGCATGAAAACTGGGGCTCTTCTCGCCATGGAAGGGACAACAGGCCCACATGTCCCCCTTGCCCGGCTGGCTCTTGCGCTTGTCCCACATGACATACTCGCCCACCACCTGCGTAATCGGCAGGCGTTGGCGGATCTCATCGAGGAACTGATCGGAAAAGCGCATCAGGAGTAAGTAGGCATTTCCTCACGCCAAGTCATCCCACCGGTCCGGCTTATCCCCCTTATCCACGCGCCGGACGAAGACGCCATAGCCGTTCCCGAACTAATATCCCCGCATCACCAGCCGCACGCTTTTGCCACCTTGAACATTGACCCGTTCGAGGATGGGAAACTGGTTAAACGACACCTCGCTGGGCAGGTGGATCATCGCGACGACGTAATATTCCCCGTCCGCCACATGGTCAAAACTGAACGACCCGCCCGAGCTGGCGACAGTCTTGCGCATATATTGCTCATAAAGCGGATCGGCGTCAGGCGCCCGCACACCCCAGCGCAACTGGTTGCGATTGCCGTACAGCGCCACGATGCGCTCGTCCGCATAGGCTGTCCGCGGAATGAGGAACACATCCGTGCCCACGGCGCGCAATAGCTTGCCATTGTTACGACGCACAAAGGCTTGTCCGCTGACTTTGGCCCGCCCGCTGGCATTGATGAATGAAGCGGCTTGGGCATCGAACGAAGCCATCAATACCACTGGCGCACGGGCCGCGACGCAGCCGGAAACGACTGCGATGACAACTAGCATAGTAGCCAGGCGAACCAAAGCGCGACGCCAACCCAACCCGACCATGATCCCCCGCCCGCCACATGTTCACGTTATGTACTCATGACATGTCAGCCGAGTCAAGTGAGCCTCACACCACGCACGACGACGCGAGCCGAGTTCGATATCATGCACCGGATCGCACCCAATCAGACCTTCGGTACCACCCCTTGGCCCCCAATAACAAATTCCCGCTCCGCACCCTGCTCGCCCTCACCACCATCCCGGCCCTGCTGGTCGGCGGCTTGCTCTGGTATGCGTCGAGCCTGCTGCCTTCCTGCCAAACGACACAGCACGCGCGCCTGCCCTCCCCCGACAGCAACTTTGATCTGGTCATCTTCTCCCGCGATTGCGGCGCCACCACCGGCTTCAATACCCAGGCCGCGCTCATTCCCAATGGCGATAGTCTACCCGACGATGCCGCCAGCTTCCTCTCCATCGGCGCCACCGCCGACCTCGCCCCACGCTGGACTGGCCCCACCAGTATCACCCTCACCATTCCGCCCGGTGCGCAGATCTACCGCCAGGACGACAGCGTTGCCGGCATTGCCGTGATCTATCGCTGAGCGGCAACCGCGAGCCGCTGGCCACGTTGAGCCAGCATGACCGCGACCATCGCCGAAACCATCACCAAGCCGCTCCCCAAGAATTATCGCCGCCGCTGGCGCCGCGTCATCTGGCGCACCATCAAGTCCATGACCCAGATGGATACCTCGATGCGCTGCGCCGGGGTGGCCTATTTCGGCTTCCTGTCGCTGTTTCCCGCTGTTGCCACACTGGTGCTGCTGATCGGCCTGTTCGCCCAGCCGGTCTTCCTCGCCAACATGGTCGATCGGCTCGAAGGCCTAGTCCCCGAGGTCGCCTTGCAGGTCTTGGCCGGCCAATTGGTCGTATTGCTGGAACAGCCACGTGCCGGCCTGGGCCTGGGCCTGTTGCTCTCGCTCAGCATCGCCATCTGGAGCGGCTCACGCGGCGTCGCCGCCTTGATGTTCGCCACCTCCCGCGCCCGTGCCGAGCCGGAAAAGCGTGGCCTCGTCGCCACCATCGCCATCTCCATGCTCACCACATTGCTGGCAGGCGTGGCCATGATCGTCGTGCTGGCGCTGGTCGCCATCGTGCCGGCGGTATTCGGCGCGCTGCCCTGGCTGGGCACCAATCAGATGCTGCTGCTCTTGCTGCGCTGGCCGGTGCTGCTGGTTTTCGGCGTGCTGCTGATCGCCGCGTTTTACCGCTTCGCGCCCGATCGGCGCGCCAAGCGGGGCCGCTGGATCTGGCCCGGTGCCATCATCGCCACCCTGCTCTGGCTCGCCGTCTGCGCGCTCTTCTCGTTCTATGTCGAACGCATAGGCAATTTCGAAGCCAGCTTCGGCTCGCTGGCCACCGCCATCGTGCTACTGCTCTGGATGTATAATTCCGCGCTCATCGTCGTGCTCGGCGCCACCATCAACGCCGAGCTGGAACGCGAAACCCTGGCCGAACGGGCGCTAGCCCGTTAGGGCCTAAGCAGTTTTGCTGCGCTGGTACAGCCGCCACGCCCAGCCAAACAGGCCGAACGAGAAGAACACCAGCAAGACCCCGCCCAGGATCACCCCGATCGAGGCGCTGAGCAGCGGGAAAAACAGGAACACCAGCCCGAGCAGCACATAGGACGCGCCCGACAGCACCACCGGCCAGATCCGCGCATAAAGCTCGCGCTCGCGCGTCACCACCACGATTTGCATCACGCCCACCACCAGCGCGGCGATGCCCACCAGCGTCGACATGAAGGTCACGGTCAGGATGGTCGCGATCAGCGGGCTGATCAGGATCAGCACGCCCAGGATCAACGACAGCGCATTGGCCACCACATCGAACCAGTAATTACCGCTCTTGCCGCCGCCAAAGGTCAGGCTCCACAGCCCCAGCGCGCCATCGATGATCAACAGAATACCGCCCGCCAGCACCAGCACGGTCAGCGCCTGCGCCGGCCAGATGATCGCATAAAGCCCCGCCAGCAGCATGAGCAAGCCGCGCAAACCCGTCGCAAAGGCAAACCGTCTTTTCGTATCAGCCGAAACCGTCATCGCAACCTCCAACCAGCGGACTCGCCCGCCTTGTCCCACCGGAAGTCTAGCGCGATCATCAGGTTACGACTAGCGCCGATCAATAGACCGTTCGACGTCGCGCATCGCACTCCTCACCCACCGGGTCATTCCCGCGCAGGCGGGAACTTCCGCTTCCCTTCCTCCGATGCCCTCCCCACAAAAACTAAACCCCGCCCCGCATTTTGTCGGTTGCCCGCGCACCCATGCTGTGGTTTCTGCCCAGCTCAATCGAGGCCCGCTGCGGCGGTTTGAGTCATGTCCCTGCCCCTTATTGCCCTGTTCCTTGCCGCTTTCGCATTCGGCACGGCCGAATTCGTCATTGCGGGCGTCTTGCCCGAAGTAGCGAGCGGCCTGGGCGTCACCATTCCCATCGCCGGCTATCTGGTCACCGGTTACGCCATCGGCATCGCCATTGGCGGCCCGCTCCTGGCCGTCGCCACCAAGAAACTCTCGCGCAAAACGCTGATCATCCTGCTCGGCAGCGTCTTTACGCTGGGCCAGGCGCTCTGCGCCATCGCGCCCAGTTTCGAGCTACTGATGGTGGCACGCGTGCTGGTCTCGGTCGTGCACGGCACCTATTTCGGCATCGCCGCCATCGTCGCGGTCAATCTCGTGCCCGACGACAAGCGCGGCTTTGCCGTGGCGCTGATCCTCTCGGGTCTCACCGTCTCCAACATTCTGGGCGTGCCCGGCGGCACCGCGATTGGCAATGCCTTTGGCTGGCGCGCCACCTTCTGGGCAGTGGGCGCCCTGGGTCTCATCGCCACCATAGTCACCGCACTCTTCCTGCCTGCCAAGGCCGGCAATACCGCCACCAGCGGCAGTTTCATGCGCGAATTCAAGGCGCTGGGCCGTCAGCAGATCGTCACCTCCCTGCTCATCGTCATCCTGGTGATGATCGGCCAATATAGCCTTTTCACCTACATCGCCCCGCTCCTGCTCGAGGTTACCGGGCTCGATCAGGCCGTCCTGCCCTGGGTGCTGCTGCTCTATGGCGTGGGCTCCACCATTGGCGTGTTCATCGGCGGGCGCCTCGCCGATTGGAAGTTGATGCCCTCGCTCATCGTCATCCTGGGTCTGCAGGCGGCGATGTTCACCACGCTGCATTTCGTCAGCCCCTTCCCCATCGTCATGGCTATTGCCGTTATCGCCTGGGGCGGGGTGAACTTCGCCTTCGGCTCCCCGGTGCAGTCGCGCGTGCTCGCCTGGGCCGCCGACGCACCAAACCTGGCCTCCGCGCTCATTCCCACCGGCTTCAATATCGGCATCGCCATTGCCGCCATACTGGGCGCCACCCTGCTCGAAAACGGCTTCGGTTATCAGAACCTGCCGCTGATCGGCACGGTCGCCCTGCTATTGGCCGTCCTGGTCGCCGTCTTTTCCTATGCCTGGGAACTGCGCGCCGGCA
Source organism: Devosia sp. ZW T5_3 (assembly GCF_044987315.1). Lineage (NCBI taxonomy): Bacteria > Pseudomonadati > Pseudomonadota > Alphaproteobacteria > Hyphomicrobiales > Devosiaceae > Devosia > Devosia sp. ZW T5_3. Next base: position 6,310 of record NZ_JBJDRE010000028.1, on the reverse strand, counting down.
CCACCCCGCCCATCCCGGCGGGAACCTGACTGATGCGAACATCTGCGACAGTTCTGGCCATCTGCCTTGCCGGAATGATGGCGCCCGCCATGGGACAGGAGCAAACCGGCTGGGTCGAGCAGAAATGCCGTGCCTATGAGGCGGCCTGGGCGCAGGCTTTGGAGTCCCATGGCAGCGAGCAGATGAACTATGCCTTCATTGCGGGCAACGAGAATTTCATTGCCGGTGGCTGCACCACGCCGGCCGACATCTGCCCGCGCTCGAACCAGGAAATCGAGATTGCCAACGCGTTGACCCTCGCCCTGATGAATGCCGGCACGGCCAGCACGTTCCTGCCCTTCAAATGTCCCGCCCCACCATCGGGCGCCGGCGCCTGGCAAGGCCCCGGCCTCTAGGACCGATAACCCTCTGGTGACCATACCTTAATCCTGTCGGCGGCATAGTCGCGCCAAACCGGTACAAGTGGCCGGACGGTTTGGGACGCGTCGATGATTCTCGATCAGATTTCTTTCCTGACGGCCATCGGCTTTTCCAGCGCGGCGCTCACGGTCACCCTGCTGGTCAGCTGGATGGTCTCGCGCAAGGACAGCTATTTGCTGAGCTGGTCCATCGGCATGGCTTTGATCGTCTTCGGGGTCATCGCCTATAGCATGCTCGACCAATATATACCGGCCGTGCAGCTCATGTCCTTTGCCCTGCTCATGGCTGGCTTCACCTTCATCTATGCCGGCGCCGTCCAGTTCCGCACCGGCACGATTTCCATCCCCAAAGTCTTCGCCCTGGGCTCGTCCACCATTGGCGTCACCAGCATCATCTTTGCGCTGAACTATTCCGGCATCGCCACCGCCACTGCCAATTTCGGCATTGCCCAGCTCCTGACGCTTTCCGCCTATGAATATTGGCTCGGCCGCAAGGAAGCGCCCTTGCCGCTGGCCCTCAATGCAGCGCTCTACGCCGTCACGGCGCTCTCCTTCGCGCTCTGCGGCCTGGTCCTGCTGGTCAATGGCCAATTCGTGCTCACCGCCCGCCCGGAAAACTGGGCCGAGGGTATCAATTCTATCATGGCCATAGTCGGGCTCACCGGCATTGGCGCGCTGTCGCTGACGCTCAACCATTCCCGCGCGGCGCGCCAGCATCGCAGCGAGGCGATGACCGACGCGCTGACCGGCCTGCTCAACCGCCGTGCCCTGTTCGATGCTCATGGCACCAGCCGGCTCGAGCCGGGCGCCGCCGTCATCATGTTCGATCTCGATCACTTCAAAGCCATCAACGACCGCCTCGGCCACGCGGTGGGCGATTGCGTCCTGCAGGATTTCGCCGCCTTGATCCGCGACGGCATCCGCCCCACCGACGCTGCCGCCCGGCTGGGTGGCGAGGAATTCTGCGTGGTGCTCACCGGCCTGCCGCAACGCTCGGCCGCCGCCGTGGCCGAACGAATCCGCGCTGCGCAGGAACTGGCCGGCATCGCCATCGAAGCCACGGTCAGCGCCGGCGTCGCTATCAGCGGGGTCGACGGCGACAGTTTCGAAACCCTGCTCCGCGACGCCGACGCAGCCCTCTACAAAGCCAAATCGGCCGGCCGCAACCGCATCCACGCCCCCGGCCCCAGACTGGTGGCGTAAGGGGCACTGCCCCCCGCAACCACCATTCTCCCCCACCACGATGTCATTCCCGCGAAAGCGGGAACCTCCGTTTAGTATTCCCAAAGACCTCATGGTGAGCTTGTCGAACCACGAGGTCGAGCGAGTGGAGGCCAGGGTGCCACGACCTCGTCCTTCGATAAGCTCAGGATGAGGTCTACTAGGAGGACTTACTCATCACAGTAAAAGTCGCGGTCTCGGAAGCCCCCTAAACGCTCAGCGCCGCCTTCACCTTCCCACTCGCCCGGCCAAAATCGATCCGCCCCGGATAATCCGCCTTGAGCTGCGCAATCACCTTGCCCATGTCCTTGGCACCCACCGCACCCGTTGCCGCGATCGCCGCCTGAATGGCCGCGTCCACTTCGTCCTCGCTCAGCCCCTTGGGCAGGAACTCGTTGAGGATGTCGATCTCTTCCTTTTCCACTGTTGCCAGGTCGCTGCGTCCGGCCTGCGCATAAATGGCAAAGCTCTCTTCGCGCTGCTTCACCATCTTTTGTACGATGGACAGGATTTCCTCATTCGTCGCCGGCCCGCGATTCTCCTGCCGGATGGCGATATCCTTGTCCTTGATCGCCGCATTGATGGCGCGCAGCGTCGCCGTCCGCCGCAGATCGCGCGCCTTGAGAGCGGTCTTGAGTCCTTCGCTGATCTCTTCGCGCATGGGTTTTGGTCCTCTTGCTATGCGTTTTTCGTGGCCCATATAGGCACAATAAGCGCCTCGCGCCACTTGCGCTGCCGCGCTTGGGCTTCTAATACGAGGCCTCAATCGACATCATTAAGCGCAGCCCGGAAAAGTTACCCAACTTTGGCGGATGTCTCGCGCGACCACGAAACCTGACCTTGGAGGCCCACCGTGACCGGCTGGCAGCAATCCCCCGCGACCGCACTTTTGATCCTGGCAGACGGAACGCGTCTGGAAGGCCGCGGTATCGGCGCTGTCGGACACGCCGCGGGCGAAGTCTGCTTCAACACCGCCATGACGGGCTATCAGGAAGTGCTGACCGACCCCTCCTATGCGGGCCAGATCATCACCTTCACCTTCCCCCATATCGGCAATGTGGGCACCAATGACGAAGACATCGAGACGGTCAATATGGCCGCCCTGTCCGGCGTCCGCGGCGTCGTGCTCAAGGCTGACATCACCAACCCGTCCAATTACCGTGCCGCCGAAAAGCTCGATGCCTGGCTCAAGAAGCGCAACATCATCGGCATTACCGGCATCGACACCCGCGCCCTGACCGCACAGATCCGCGAACATGGCATGCCCAATGGCGTCATCGCCCATGCCGAAGACGGCTATTTCGACGAGCCCTCCATTCTGGCCGAACTCAACGCCTTCCCCGGCCTTGAAGGGCTCGACCTCGCCAAGGAAGTCACCACCGCCCAGACTTATCACTGGGACCAGACCGGCTGGAAATGGAACGAGGGCTACGGCAAGCTCGACAAGCCCGATTTCCACGTCGTCGCCATCGATTACGGCGCCAAGCGCAATATCCTGCGGTGCCTGGCCGATCAGGGCGCCCGCGTCACTGTGGTTCCGGCCACCGCCACCGCCGCCGATGTACTCTCGCACAATCCCGATGGCATTTTCTTGTCCAACGGCCCTGGCGATCCGGCCGCGACCGGCAAATATGCCGTCCCCACCATCCAGAAGCTGATGGAAACCGGCAAGCCGGTCTTCGGCATCTGCCTGGGCCATCAGCTGCTCGGCCTTGCCCTGGGCGGCACCACCTCCAAGATGCATCAGGGCCATCACGGCGCCAATCACCCGGTCAAGGACCTGACCACCGGCAAGGTCGAGATCACCTCGATGAACCACGGCTTTGCTGTGGACAAAGCGAGCCTGCCCGCCGGCGTCACCGAGACCCATATCTCGCTGTTCGACCAGTCCAATGCCGGTCTTTCGGTCGATGGCAAGCCCATCTTCTCGGTGCAATACCACCCCGAAGCCAGCCCCGGCCCCCGCGACAGCCACTACCTCTTCACGCGCTTCCTCAACCACGTCCGCGCCCAAAAGGGCCTGGAACAGCAGCCGGAATTCCCGCAAACTGCCGCCTGATCCATGGCCATTTCGCTGTTCTCAGCCAAGGATCGCCCTGACCTCGTCGATACCGCCGAGGCCATGGGCAGCTCGTTGTGGCCGGAATGGCTGACTACGGCCGCGTTGCGTTCTTATTGGTCCTCGCTCTACGGACCAGACCTTGCGGCTTTCCAGACCATTGCCGTGGACGACACGAGCGGCGAAGTCGTGGGCCTCGCCAATAGCGTACCCTTTTTGCGCGGCGAAGCCTTGCCCGATACCGGCTGGGACTGGGTCCTCGAACAAGGCGTGCTGGCAGCCAGCGCCGGCAGCGCCACCAACGCGCTTTCGGCCCTATCCGCAGCCGTGCTTCCCAGCCAGCGCGGCACTGGCCTTGCGCAACGCCTGCTTCAAGCCATGAAGCCTCCCGCCCGCGCTGCAGGCCTCACCAGCATGGTGGCGCCGGTCCGTCCGACCCTGAAGGCGCTCTACCCCCTGCAGGATTTTGCCACCTATTGCGCCTGGCGGCGTGACGACGGCACCGCGTTCGATCCGTGGCTGCGCACCCACGAGGCGCTGGGCGCCCATGTGATCGGCCCCGCCATGGCGTCGCAGACCATCACCGGCACACTGGCCCAGTGGCAGCGTTGGACTGGCCTGAAATTTCCGGCCAGCGGACGCTACGCCATTCCCGACGCCCTTGCCCCGCTCGACATCGATCTGGCTGCCGATCTCGGTGTCTGCCTCGAGCCCAATCTCTGGATGGAGCACCCGCTCTAGCAGCCCGAAAATGGTCTGGAACAACGGGCCGAATTCCCCCAGACTGCGGGCTGATACAAGTACGGAGCATCCCATGCGCGCCGCTCGTTTTGCGACCTTCGGCGGTCCTGAAGTCCTCTCCATCGACGACATCCCCACGCCCGAGCCCGCCTCGGGCGAGGTGCGGGTGCGTATCAAGGCAGCGGCCATTCAGCCCTTCGATCGCCGCGCCCGCCTGGGCCATATGCCCCTGCCGCCCGGCATGAGCCTGCCGCTCACCACCGGCAATGAATTCGCCGGCGTGGTCGATGCCCTCGGCCCAGACGCCGCCGGCTTTGCCATTGGCGACCGCGTCGCCGGCCGCCGCACCTTTGGCGCGGTTGCCGATTACATCACCGTCGCCGCCACCGACATTGCCCTTATCCCCGCCGAACTCGGCTTTGCCGAGGCCGCCACCATGGGCGGCACCGCCCAGACGGCCGATGCCGCAATGGATGCGCTCGCGATCGGCCCCGGCGATATCTTCCTGATCAATGGCGCAGCCGGCGGCGTCGGCTCCTTTGCCGGCCAGCTCGCCCGCCTGCGCGGCGCCACCGTTATCGGCACGGCAAGCCCCGCCAATCAGGATTACCTGCGTTCGCTTGGCATGATCGCCCTGCCCTATGGCGAGGGCCTCGCCCAGCGCCTCGCCGCAGCCGCGCCCAATGGCGTCACCGCCGTGCTCGATTGCGCCGGCGGAGAAGCGCTCGATCTCTCCATGACGCTGGGCGCCCCCCTCGATCGGATCACCTCGATTGCCGATCCGCGCGCCAAGGCCCTGGGTATTCGCGGCATCGAGGGCACCCGCAGCGGCGCCCGCATCGCCAAGCTATTCGCCCTCGCCGCCAGCGGCCAGCTCAAGCCCCAGGTCCGCCGCACCTATCCGATGGAGCAGATTGTGGACGCCCATAACGAGCTCGAAACCGGCCACGGCCACGGCAAGATCGTCATCGCGATCAGCTAGGCGCTTGCGCCCTACACATTCCCCGAGAACGTATCGCAATCGCTCGGATTGCCCGACTGATATCCCCGCTCGAACCACGTCTTGCGCTGCGCCGACGTGCCATGGTTGAAGGTCTTGGGCACGGCAAAGCCCTGCATGCGCTTTTGCAGCGTATCGTCGCCGATCTGGTCGGCCGCGTTCAGCGCTTCCTCGAAGTCCCCCTGCTCGACGATATTCTGCTGCCCGGCGTAATTGGCCCACACCCCGGCATAGCAATCGGCCTGCAATTCGATGCGGATTGAATAGGCATTGGCGTCGGTCTGGCTCATGCTCTGCCGGCGGCGGTTGAACTCGGGCAGCACCCCGGTAATGTTCTGGATATGGTGGCCCACTTCATGGGCCAGCACATAGGCCTGCGCGAAATCGCCCGGCGCGCCGAACTGGTCACGCAGCTGGTCGTAGAAGCTCAGATCGATATAGACCTTGCGGTCCTCCGGGCAATAAAACGGCCCGGTCCGCGCATCGGCGCCACCACAGGCCGTATTGACCTGGCCCGTAAACAGCACCACGGCGGGCGCCGGATACTGCTGGTTGGACGCGGCGAACACTTCGGTCCACAAATCCTCGGTTTCCTTGACCACCACGCCGACAAAGTCGCGCAGATCGTCTTCCTGCCCGCTAGTGGGCAATGACGACGAAGATGGCGCCGCCGATTGCGTCGGCACGCCCGAGCTGCCGCCGGTCAGAATATCGATCGGGTTCTGCCCCGTGGCAAACCAGATAATCCCCAGAATGACGACAATGCCGATCACCCCGCCAATGCCGCCGCCCGAACGCCCGCCGGTGGGAATGCGGATACCGCCGCCACCCCGGCCAAACGGGCTACCGCCCATCCCCCCGCCCAGGCCG
>NZ_JBJDRE010000027.1:0-31528 GCF_044987315.1 Devosia sp. ZW T5_3 | reverse complement strand
AGGATGGATCTGGGGCCGGATAGGGTAGCGGCTACTCAGCCGCCTCGGCGTGGGCGGGGGCGGGTTCGAGATTGCCCATGGACTGCACGATATGGTTGGCGAGCGCATCATAGATGCCGCCATAGGCGTGGCTGGCGCGCATCAGGGCGATTTCGGCGTCGGCCAGGCGGGGCAGGCCCATATCTTCGCTGATCACGCGCATGCCCGGCTGCATGGCGCTTTCCGGCAGAAAGCCCACGGCAAGGTCGGAGAGCACCGCGCTCGAAATGGCAGTGGCATTGGAGGAGGTATAGGCGACGCGATAATCGGTGCCGTCGCGGTTCAGCGCCTCCATGGCGCTCTTGCGCCAGATGCAACCGGGCGAGCCGCAGGCAATGGCCAGCGGTTCGCTAGCCAGGGCCCGTCCGCCATGGCTGGCGACCCAATACATCTTTTCGGTGCGGAACAGCTCGCCGTAATTCTGCTCGGTGCCCTGGGTGAAGACGATGATGTCATAGCGTCCCGATCGCATGCCCGAGAGCAAGTCTTCGGACGCCATGCAGGCCACATCCACCGCGATCTTGGGATGGGTCCGCTGGAAGCTGGAAAGGATCACCGGCAGCAGCCGCACGGCGTAATCGTCCGGCACGCCGAAGCGGATCTGGCCGGACAGGTCCCCATCGGAGAAATGGTCGAGAATTTCGGCATTGGTGCGCAACATGCGCCGCGCCCGCGCGTAAAGCGCCTCGCCGTGATTGGTCAAAGCGACAGTGCGGCCGTCACGCGTCAATAGCGGCTGGCCCAGCCGCTCCTCAAGGCGTTTGATCTGCATGGAGACGGCCGACTGGGTCTTGTTCACCCGGCGGGCCGCCTCGGTGAAACTGCCGCAATCGGCAATGGCGCAGAAGCTCTGCAATTGGTCCAGATCGAGAGGGGCGGTCATTCCGATACCTCATCACTCAAATTGATAGATCGGATGAAATCTATTTGTTAGACGAATGGAAGTCCAGTGCGCTATCACATCATTATCGACGCGAAACGACACCGCGCCAGTCCCGCCGGCCTCCCTTCGGCACAACCACATTCCTGGAGACTATCATGGCTCTCTCGCTTTTCGGCGAGCGGTCAGTCGCGGCCGCCACGCCCTTTCGTCCGTTTGCCGCATTCGTGCGCTGGATCGCCAAGGCGCAAGCAGCCCGCACCCGCCGAACTGCGCTGACGAGCCTGCTTGAGCTGGACCATGCCCGGCTCAATGACCTGGGCATTACGCGCCAGGATGTCGTCGATGCCGTGCGCAATCACGGTCCGGCAGCGAGTCTGGCGCTCAATATGGCGCGCGCCAGCAACGCCCGGCGCTAGGATCGCGTAAAACCTGTTGCCATGTTTCGGACCAAATCGGAGCGGCAACAAGGAGATGGGGATGTGAGGTTCTGATTCCGTTTGAACCCGCGACCCCCTGAAATTCCCTTTGCGTCGGCTACCCATGCGGCCGGCGCTCTTCCGTTGGTACGGACATTCCCTTGGAGTGCTTGTGCCATCTCCCGGGCCGGTTTTGCCACCGGTCCCGTTTCCTGATGACTTGCCGGACAGTGCCGAGGCACTTGTCCGGCTTTTTTCATTTGGGGATTGGATCAGCCGAACTTGACGCCGATTTCGGTCGCTGTTTTCCACGCGACGGTGCAGGCATGCTTGCGACCGTCATCCATGGCCAGCTCAAACGTGTCGGGAATGCCGATAATGCTGGTGACCTTGAGCCGGGCGCCGGTCTCGGAGAGATTGCGCACGGTGCATTGAAAGGTCGAGAAGCCGTCATTGATGACGATTTTGCCGCCCTTGAGCACACGCTGGCGCGGGGCGGCACGCTGTTCTTCGGTCATTGGAAACTCCAGATCAGGGGAGTTGGGCAAATCCGTCTTTGAAGCCGTTGAGCGACACCGGAATGCCGATGCCTTCTTCGGGAGTCTTGAACACCACGAAAATGGCGTCCTTGCCATTGGATAGCGTCTCGATCAGGCTGTCGTCCAGCACCACTTCGGCGACGCAGCCATTGGGCAGGCAACGCACGAAGGCGACGCGACCCATATCCTTGCCATCGACATTGAGGCCCAAGCCATTGGGCAGCAGCACGCCAAGCGGGGCCAATACGCGCAGCAGGCGCGCTTCGCGATCGGCGGTGCGCAGCACGATAACCGAGAGGCCTACATTGGGCTGATCCTCGGCCATCACGTTCTGGATGATCGCGCATTGCTCAAAGCTGGCGCCGGGCGGGGTATCGCAGCTCATCTGCCAGTCGCCATACTGAGCCTTGACCACACCCTGGGCCATGGAACTGCCCATAGTGCCGGCAAGGGCGAGCAGGGCAAGGCCGCCAACGGCCAGACGCTTCAAATTCGGCTTCACTCTATCACTTCTCCTGAACGAATCGGGCGCCCGCGTGAGGTTGTCCCTGTTTCCAACAGGGGAGGGTGCAAGTCAACCAAAGCCCGGATTCATTGGGAATATGGCTGGAAAACTGCGGCAAGGGTGAGGCGTTTTTGCTGATAGGGGGAACATTATGACGCAGCGCGGGGTTCAATCGGGCCAATAGACTCCGTCATTCTGATGTGATTTAGGTCAGCGCAGAGTTTTTGCGCTCCGAGGTTGAGTCGGGGCGGCGTAGCTATGCCGCTGTTTTTATCCCCTCAATTCTTGGCGCGTGTGCACCAACGGCAGTCGATTAGGGGGTTAAGTGGTGACCGGACAGTTCTTCAAAGGGATGGGAGCCGTGTCGGCCGCCGCCATGGCGCTGATGCCTGCCCTTGCCGTTGCGCAAGAGGCGACGGAGGAAGCGGGCTATACGGCGGGACATCCTCTGCCCGGCCAGTTCCATCTGCAGCGGTCGGTGACCCCGATCATGGATTCCATCACCGCGTTCCACGATGGTATCCTGATGTGGACGATCAGCCTGATCGTGCTCTTCGTGCTGGCGCTGCTGATCGTCATCGTCGTCCGGTTCAACGCCAAGGCCAACCCCACCCCGGCCCGCTTCACCCATAATACGCTGGTCGAAGTGGTGTGGACCGTGCTGCCCATCGTGGTGCTGATCATCATCGCCATTCCCTCCTTCGGCGTGCTCAGCGACCAGCTGACGACACCTGATGGCGAACGCAAATATCTGGGCTCCAACATTTTCTCGTTCGGCGAAGTCGATGTGCCGGCGCCCGAACTGACCATCAAGGCCACCGGCCAGCAATGGTATTGGGACTATGAATATGTCGACCAGGGTGTCGCACTGACCTCGCTAATGCTGCAGGAAGATGGCGACCAGGGTCGTCTGGCGCTCAAGCCGAACCAGCCGCGCCTGCTGGCCGTCGACAATGAACTGGTCGTTCCGGTGGATACCACGGTGCGCATGCAGATCACCGCCGATCCGACCGGCGTGATCCACGCTTTCGCGGTGCCTTCCTTCGGCATCAAGATCGACGCCGTGCCGGGGCGCCTGAACGAAACCTGGTTCAATGCGCGTGAAACCGGCGTTTATTACGGCCAGTGCTCGGAACTATGCGGCAAGGACCATGCGTTCATGCCCATCGCCGTGCGCGTCGTTACCAAGGAAGAGTTCGCGGCCTTTATCGCGGCCTTCAAGGGCGGCGATTATGCTGCCGCCAATGCGACGCTCGCGGCGCTCCAGTAAGGCTTAGGGGACACTGACAAAAATGGCCGATACCGCTCACCTCGAAGCCCACGCCACGGGACATGACCACGCCCATGATGCGCACCAGCCCACCGGCTGGCGCCGCTGGCTCTACTCCACCAATCACAAAGACATTGGTGTGATGTACCTGATCTTCTCGATCGTCGCCGGCATTGTCGGCGGCCTGCTGTCCGGCGTCATGCGCATGGAATTGCAGGAGCCGGGCATCCAGATTTTCCATGGCCTTGCCGCCATGACCTATGGCGTGGAAGGCGATGCCGCCCTCGACGCCGGCAAGCACATGTACAATGTGTTCACCACCGCCCATGCTCTGATCATGGTGTTCTTTGTGGTGATGCCCGCTACTTTCGGCGGCTTCGGCAATTACTTTGCCCCGCTGATGATCGGCGCGCCCGATACCGCTTTCCCGCGCATCAACAATATCGCCTTCTGGCTGCTGCCGCCCTCCTTCATCCTGCTCCTGATGAGCCTGTTCTTTGAAGGCGCCGGCGCTGGTGCCCTGGGCTTTGGTGGCGGCTGGACCATCTATCCCCCGCTGTCGACCACCGGCCACCCAGGCCCGGCGCTCGATTTTGCCATCCTGGCGCTGCACGTCTCGGGTATTTCCTCGATCCTTGGCGCCATCAACCTGATCACCACCATCTTCAACATGCGCGCTCCGGGCATGACGCTGCACAAAATGCCGCTCTTTGCCTGGTCGATCCTGGTGACCGCCTTCCTGCTGCTGCTGGCTCTGCCAGTGCTGGCCGGCGCGATCACCATGTTGCTGACGGACCGCAATTTCGGCACCAGCTTCTTCAAGCCCGACCAGGGCGGCGATCCGGTGCTGTTCCAGCATCTGTTCTGGTTCTTCGGCCACCCCGAAGTGTACATCATGATCCTGCCGGGCTTCGGCGTGGTCAGCCACATCGTCTCCACCTTCAGCCGCAAGCCGATCTTCGGCTACATGGCCATGGCCTATGCCATGGTGGCCATCGGCTTCGTGGGGTTCGTGGTGTGGGCGCACCACATGTACACCACCGGCCTCAGCCTTGATGTGCAGCGCTATTTCGTGGCTGCCACCATGGTCATCGCGGTGCCCACGGGCGTCAAGATCTTCTCCTGGATCGCCACCATGTGGGGCGGCTCCATCACCTTCCGCACGCCCATGCTGTGGGCCATCGGCTTCATCTTCCTGTTCACCGTCGGCGGTGTGACGGGCGTGGTGCTGGCCAATGCCGGTGCGGACCGTGCGCTGCACGACACCTATTATGTGGTTGCCCACTTCCACTATGTGCTGTCGCTGGGCGCCGTGTTCTCGATCTTTGCGGCCTGGTACTATTGGTACCCGAAAATGTTCGGCTGGATGTACAACGAGAAGCTCGCCAATGCGCACTTCTGGGTTATGTTCATCGGCGTGAACCTGATCTTCTTCCCGCAGCACTTCCTGGGTCTTGCGGGCATGCCGCGCCGCTATATCGACTATCCGGATGCGTTTGGTTTCTTCAACCGCATCTCTTCGATCGGCTATTACATCACCTTCGTAGCCATGCTGATCTTCTTCTACGCCATGTGGGAAGCCGCCCGGAAGAAGCGTCCGGCTGGTGACAATCCCTGGGGCGATGGTGCAACCACCCTGGAATGGACGCTGAGCTCGCCTCCGCCCTTCCACCAGTTCACCACCCTGCCCAAGATCGACTCGACCAACGCGCACTAAGCGCAGCGACGAACCACCGGGCCGCGTATGCGCGGCCCAATCCCGGATAAAGGCAGAGCCAGTGGCTTATATTCATGACAATCGGAAGGTGCCTGCAATGACAGGTGAAGCGCGCGTGGAGGACTACCTCGCGCTCTTGAAGCCGAACGTCATGCAATTGGTCGTCTTCACCGCCATTGTCGGCCTTGTGGTTGCCCCCGGCGGTATCCATCCGGTGATCGGCGTCATCGCCATTGTCTGTATCGCCATCGGCGCCGGGGCCTCTGGCGCGCTCAATATGTGGTACGATGCCGATATCGACGCCATCATGAGCCGCACCGCCAATCGCCCCATTCCGGCCGGCCGCATTACCGGGGGCGAAGCGCTGGTCTTTGGCCTTGTGCTGTCGGTGTTCTCGGTGGCTTTGCTGGGCCTTGCGACCAATTGGGTCGCGGCGGGGCTGCTCGCCTTCACCATCTTCTTTTACGCCGTCATCTATACGATGTGGCTCAAGCGCTCGACGCCGCAGAATATCGTCATCGGTGGCGCGGCCGGTGCTTTCCCACCCATGGTGGGCTGGGCTGCCGTCAGCGGCACCATCACGATGGAAAGCGTTGCGCTGTTCCTGATCATCTTCCTGTGGACCCCGCCGCATTTCTGGGCCCTGGCGCTCTATAAGCAGAGCGACTACGGCGCGGCCGGCGTGCCCATGATGCCCAATGTGGCAGGCGAAGCCTCGACCAAATTCCAGATCCTGGCCTATACGGCGCTGCTGGCGGCCTCCTCGCTGCTGCCCAGCTGGCTCGGCTTTGCCGGCACGATCTATTCCGTCGTCGCGGTGATCACCGGCGCTTCGTTCCTGTTCCTTGCCTGGCGCCTCTATCGCACCAACGAGGATGTGCCGATGCGCAAGGCGGCGCGCATCGTGTTCAACTACTCGCTGAGCTATCTGTTCGTTCTGTTCTTTGCCCTGCTGGCCGACAACCTGCTCGCGCGTTTTGGGATGTTTGCCTGATGTCTGCCCCCGACGAAATCCACGAAGTCATTATCCTGCCGCCCGAAATCGAGGCCGCGCGCGCCAAGGTACGCCGCCGCCGCTCGATCGCGCTGGGATTGGGCCTGGCCCTGTTTGCGCTGACCTTCTACCTGCTGACCATCATCAAGATGGGCCCGGCGCTATTCGACCGGGCGCTCTGATGGCCGATCTGTCCCATTCCACCTTTGCCAATGCCGCGCGCCGCAACAAGCGCATCGGCATGCTGTGCCTGGGTCTGGTCGCGGGCATGGTGGGACTCGCCTACGCGTCGGTGCCACTCTACGCCATGTTCTGCTCGATCACCGGTTTTGGCGGCACGCCCGGCAAGGCCGAGAGCAACCCCAAGGGCATCATCGCGCGCGAAATGTCGGTGCGGTTCGATTCCAACGTGTCCTCGGAACTCAATTGGACCGTCAAGCCCGCGGCCTCCGTCACCGACCGGATCGGCGCCGTCGACACCGTCAATTACGTGGCGACCAATCATTCGGACAAGCCGGTCACCGGCATGGCGATTTTCAACGTTTCGCCGGAACGCGCCGGCGTCTATTTCAACAAGATCGAATGCTTCTGCTTCACCGAGCAGACGTTGCAGCCCGGCGAGACCGTGGACATGCCGATCGTGTTCTTCGTCGATCCCGAGCTTGACGACAATCAAGAGCTCGACACCATCAAAGAGATCACCCTCTCTTATACCTTCTACGCTTCAGATAACGGGGGAAGCTGAACCATGTCGGCAATAGCCAAGAACCACGACTACCATATGGTCGAACCGTCGCCATGGCCCTTCGTCATGTCGGTGGGCATCCTGATCTTCGCCATTGGCGCCATTTCCTGGATGCACCATTGGACCCCATGGATCTTCTTCATCGGCTTGGCCGTGGTGCTTTACACCATGTATGCGTGGTGGTCCGACGTGGTGAAGGAAGCCAATAACGGCGTCGACCACACCCCCGTGGTCCAGATGCACCACCGCTACGGCATGATGCTGTTCATCGCGTCGGAAGTGATGCTGTTCGTGGCATTCTTCTGGGCATATTTCGACGGTTTCTTCCGCTTTGACGACGTCGAGCAATATGCACGTGTCGCCGCCACCGGTGGGCATTGGCCGCCGCAAGGCATCGAGCTGTTCGACGCTTTCCACCTGCCATTGTTCAACACGCTGATCCTGCTGACCTCGGGCACCACTGTCACCTGGGCGCACCATGCTTTGCTCGAAGGCGACCGCAAGGGCCTGCGCTGGGGCCTCGTGCTCACCGTAGCCCTGGGCCTGTTGTTCACCTGTGTGCAGGTGATCGAATATTCGGAAGCCGCCTTCTCCTTCGGCGGCAATATGTATGGCGCCACCTTCTTTATGGCGACGGGCCTGCATGGCTTCCACGTCGCTGTCGGCACCATCTTCCTCATCGTCTGCCTGCTCCGCGCCGAGCGCGGCGACTTCACCCCGCAGCGTCACCTGGGCTTTGAATTCGCCGCCTGGTACTGGCACTTCGTCGACGTGGTGTGGCTCTTCCTCTTCGCCTCGATCTATGTCTGGGGCTCGTGGGGCGTGGCGATCAACCACTAATAGAGTGGATCAGAAACGTGTGGGGGCGCGGTCTTATGGGCCGCGCCCCAATTTCTTCCGGGGATATCATGACCCAAGTTTCGCCCTTCAAGGCTGGCCTGCTCTGCCGCTGCCCGCGCTGCGGGGAGGGGAAACTGTTCAGGGGCTATCTCAAGCTTGCCCCGAGCTGCACGGCCTGTGGCCTCGACCTCGCCTTTGCCGATAGCGGCGATGGCCCGGCGATTTTCGTGATCTTCCTTGTGGCGCCGCTGATCATCGCGCTGGCCATGGTCGTGGGTGCCGTGTTCAATCCACCGCCCTATGTCCATCTGTTCCTGTGGATACCGGCGACGCTGATCCTCTCGCTGGCGCTGCTGCCCCCGTTCAAGGCCACCATGGTTGCCCTGCAATACCGCCACGATGCCCATGAGGGCCACCAATGAGCGCGCAGACGCAGAAGCGCTTGGGGCCAGTGATGACCTGGGCCTTTGCCATACTGATGCTGGCCCTGGCTGGCGTCTGCGTCTGGCTCGGTACCTGGCAGATGCATCGCCTGGCTGAAAAGGAAGCGCTCATTGCCGCCGTCGATCAGCGGCTGACCGCGGCGCCGGTTCCTGTACCGGTTGCGCAGGATTGGACTGACCTCGACCTTGAAGCGCTCAATTTCCAACCGGTCTCGCTGACCGGGGCCTTCCGCTACAACCAGACGGTCACGGTTTTCACCAGCCTTGCCAATGCGCGTGGCTCCGCCTCAGGCCCCGGCTATTGGGTGGTGACGCCCTTTGTACTGGATAATGGCGGCACGGTCTTCGTCAATCGTGGCTTTGTGCCCGAGGCATTTCAGGAAGCCGCCGTCACCGATCCCGAAGGCGAAACCGGGCAGGTGACCATTACGGGCCTGTTCCGCCCCGGCGAAAAAGCCGGCTTCATGACGCCCGAGGCCAATACCTCGGACCGTATCGAATGGGTGCGCGACCCCGAGCGGCTGGCCAAGCTGGTCGATCCCGCGCTCGCCCCCTTCGCGCCCTTCTATGTCGATCTGCCCGCCGGCGCGCCGGGGCAATTGCCGCAGGGCGGCGAGACCGTGGTGGAGTTTCCCAACAACCATCTGGGCTATGCCTATACCTGGTACGGCTTTGCGATCGTGGCGGTGGTCATGCTGGGCTTTTGGCTATGGCGGCAGCGGCAGACGCCAAAGCCCTGACGCGTACCCCTCCATCAAACTTGCGGTTCAGGCCTCGTTTGACTAGGTTGCAACAATTCTAAAAAGGGCCTTCCCCTTCGATGCAGTTTGTTTCTACGCGCGGCCAGGCGCCGGCGCTCGGTTTCTCCGATGCAGTTCTGGCCGGTCTTGCCGCTGATGGCGGGCTCTATGTGCCGCAAAGCTGGCCCCAGCTCAGCGCCGCCGACATCGCTTCCTATGCCGGCAAGCCCTATGCCGATGTAGCTTTCGACATCATCAACCGCTTCGTTGATGGCGAGATCGCGCCCGCCAAACTCAAAGCTATCATCGACGAGGCCTATGCCAGCTTCCGCCATCCCTCGGTGACCCCACTGGTGGAGCTGGAGCCCAATCACTTCGTACTCGAGCTGTTCCACGGCCCCACTCTGGCGTTCAAAGACGTGGCCATGCAATTCCTCAGTCGCATCATGGACCATATCCTGGCCGAACGCGGCCTGCGCGCCACCATTGTCGGCGCCACTTCGGGCGATACCGGCTCGGCCGCTATCGAGGCCTTCCGCGGCCGCGACACGACCGATATTTTCATCCTGCATCCGCTTGGCCGCACCTCCCCGGTGCAGCGCCTGCAGATGACTACGGTGCTCGATGCCAATGTGCATAACATTGCGCTCGAAGGCACGTTTGACGATTGCCAGAACGTGGTCAAAGCCATGTTCAACAATCACAAGTTCCGTGACTCGGTGCGCCTCTCGGGCGTCAATTCGATCAATTGGGGCCGGATCGTCGCGCAGATCGTCTATTACGTCACGGCTGCCGTGTCGCTGGGCAGCCCGCACCGCAAGGTCAGCTTCACCGTACCGACCGGCAATTTCGGCGATATCTTTGCCGGCTATTGCGCCAAGGCGATGGGCCTGCCGATCGAGCGGCTGATCATTGCCACCAATGCCAATGACATCCTGCGCCGCACCATGGATACCGGCCGCTACGAGATGGAAGGCGTGTCGCCCACGATCAGCCCGTCCATGGATATCCAGATTTCGTCCAATTTTGAGCGCCTGCTATTCGAAGCGGCGGGGCGCGATGCGACTGCCGTGGTGCGCATGATGGATAGCCTCAAGCAATCGGGCGGCTTTGCTCTGCCCGAGAGGGCGTTGGCAAATATCCGCCGCGACTTTGCCGCCGGCACCACTGGCGAAGCCGAGACGCGCGCAACCATTGCCGTCACGCTCAAGAATTCCGATTACCTGCTCGATCCCCATACCGCCGTTGGCGTGCATGTGGCCCGGGCGCAGGCCTGGTCGGCGACCCCGATGGTTACGCTGGCCACCGCCCATCCCGCCAAATTCCCTTCCGCCGTCAAGGATGCTTCGGGGATCGAGCCGGCTCTGCCGGCCTGGCTGGGCGATCTTTATGGCCGCGAGGAGCGGCTGACTGTGCTTGCCAATGACCAGACACTGGTCGAAGACTTCATCGCAGCGCGTACGCGCGCTGCCTAGGACGACTTTGGGGCACCAACGGCCTCAGGGTCGCGCCGTGCCAGGAGGACCCATTTGAGCCTATTATCAACGACCCTCGACAATGGCATGGTGGTGCTGACCGACGACATGCCGCACCTGGAGAGCGCTTCGCTCGGGGTCTGGGTCAAGGCCGGTGCGCGCTGCGAGCGCAAGGCCGAGCACGGCATTTCCCACCTGCTCGAACATATGGCCTTCAAAGGCACCACCACGCGTTCGGCGCTCGAAATCGCCGAGGCCATCGAAAATGTCGGTGGTGACCTCAACGCTGCGACGTCCATCGAGCACACCGGCTATTTTGCCCGCGTGCTCAAGGAAGATGTGGTGTTGGCCGCCGATATCCTCTCCGATATTTTGCAGAATTCCCGCTTTGAGGAAGACGAGCTGACCCGCGAAAAGCAGGTCATCGTGCAGGAAATCGGTGCCGCTCGGGACAATCCCGACGATCACGTTTTCGACCTGTTCCAGGCAGCCGCTTTCCCCACCCAGCCTATCGGCCGCACCATTCTGGGTACGGTGGATTCGGTACGCGAATTCAATCCGGACGTTATCCGCAAATATATGAACCGCAATTATGTGGGCGACCACATGGTGATGGCGGCGGCTGGCAATGTCGATCATGACGAACTGGTCCAGGTCGCCCAGCAGCGCTTTGCCGATCTCAAGCCCAATGGCGCGCCGGCGCCCCAGCGCGCCGAATATCAGGGCGGCGAAGAGCGGCTGATTTCCGACCACGAACAGGCCCATATCGTCATCGGCTTTGAAGGCCGGGCTTACAATGCCGACGGGTTCTACGCGGCCCAGGTGCTGGCCTCGATCCTGGGTGGCGGCATGAGCTCGCGCCTGTTCCAGGAAGTGCGCGAAAAGCGGGGCCTGTGCTATTCGGTCTATTCCTTCCACTGGGCCTTTGCCGATAGCGGCGTGTTCGGCGTGGCGGCGGCGACCGGCGAGGATGAAGTGGCCGATCTGGTCCCCGTCGTGCTGGACGAACTCAAGCGCGCCACTCAGTCGATTTCGGACGAGGAAGTCATCCGCGTCCGCAATCAGATTCGGGCGGGGCTGCTGATGTCGCTCGAGAGTCCTTCGGCCCGTGCCGGCCAGCTGGCGCGCCAGCAAATCCTGTGGGGGCGTCCTATCCCCATGCAGGAAACGGTCGATCGCATCAACGCCATCACGACCCAGCGCGTGCAGGAGGTTGCCGAGCAGATCTTCACCAGCGGCTTGCCGACCCTGGCGGGCATCGGGCCGGTCGACCGGCTGGTCGATGTCGGCGCCATCGGCGATCATCTCAAGCGGTAATTGTCCATGCTCTGGCCCTGGTCATCGCCGGTCCCGTTGATCGCCCTGCGCGGCCGGCGGGTGCTGCTGCGCCTGCCGCAAATGGGCGATTACGAGGCCTGGCATGAACTGCGTCACGGGAGCCGCGATTTCCTGCGACCCTTCGAGCCCCGTTGGACCGAGGCGGATTTGAGCCGCCGGGTTTTCGCCGCACGGGTGCGGCGGGCGCGCGAGGAAGCGGAAGAGGGGAGCGATTATTCCTTCTTCATTTTCACCAATGACGCGGCAACGTTGGTGGGCGGCATTACCCTCTCCAATATCCGCCGCCGCGCCGCCCAATTCGTCAATCTGGGCTATTGGATGGGCCAACCTTTCGCGGGACGGGGGCTAATGAGCGAAGCCGTGGGCACGAGCCTGCCCTTCGTCTTCGACACGCTCGATCTGCACCGCATCCACGCGGCTTTTCTGCCGGGCAATGTCGCCTCGCGCCGGGTGCTGGAAAAGAACGCCTTTGTCGAAGAAGGCTTTGCGGAAAAGTACCTGCAGATCAATGGCCGCTGGGAAGACCATGTGCTGTTCGGTCTGACCAAGGAGCGCTACGAAACCGCGCGCTACACCAGACGCTTGGTTTGACCGCCTCGACAAATCGCCGCGCGACAAACTATCTATAAAATCATGACGCAGCCCAAAGACGACACCATCGCCGCGCGGATCAGCAAGGTCTTGGCCGAGCGGATCATTGCGGGCAATCTCGAGCCCGGCGCCCGGCTGCGGCAGGATCATATCGCCGCCGAGTTCGGCGCGAGCCACGTGCCGGTGCGCGAGGCCTTCCGGCGGCTCGAAGCGCAGGGGCTGGCGATCAGCGAGCCGCGTCGTGGCGTGCGCGTTGCCGCCTTCGATCTGGCCGAGGTCAAGGAAGTTGCCGAAATGCGCGCGGCGCTTGAAGTGCTGGCTCTGCGCCACGCTGCGCCGCATCTGACAGCTTCTATTCTCGATGCTGCTGAGCAGGCGACCCATGCTGGTGATAATTCGCCGGATGTGGCGTCGTGGGAGGCGGCAAACCGGCTATTTCATCGGACGCTGCTGGCGCCGTGCGGCATGCCGCGCCTGCTGGCCGCCATCGATGATCTGCATGCCGTCAGCGCGCGGTTCCTCTTTGCCGCCTGGCAATCGGCTTGGGAGGCGCGGACTGACCATGATCATCTGGCCATTCTGGCTGCTCTGCGCGACGGAAATATCGAGGAGGCGGCGACGGTGCTGGCGCGGCACGTTCGTTGGATTGGGCAGAAGCCGGTGCGAACTGCGTCTGGGGTGACGCGGAAGGTGTTTACGATCGTTGGGTGAGGGGTGAGAGCCCCAATCTGATTCCCTCCCCCTTGAGGGGAGGGCTAGGGTGGGGGTGTCGCGGCCTCCATGAACTCGATGCCGGTGGAAAGCTCGACACCCCCACCCTCAATCCCTCCCCTCAAGGGGGAGGGAGGCGGATCGTGGCTCTCAATCTACGGGAGTCTACCTCCCAATTCCTCTTGCCCTCCACACCAAAAATCCGTTTAATAGATCGTCACATGAAATTATCTATAATTTTTCGAGGATCGCCCATGAACGCCCCTGCTACCGCAACCCGGTCCAGCTTCAGCCCGCTTGGCCTGGCTGATCGCTCCGTCATCTGGCAAGTCGCTGCCGTCGCTTTGGGCACGCTGTTCCTGGCACTTTCGTCCTATGTCGAAGTGCCCATGGTGCCCGTTCCCATGACTATGCAGACCTTCGCTGTCGTCATGGTCGGCGCGCTCTATGGATGGCGCCTGGGCGGCGTGACCATCGTGGCCTGGCTCATCGAAGGCGCAATCGGCCTGCCGGTCCTGTCGGGCGGTGCGGCCGGCGCGATCCACTTTGTCGGCCCCACGGCCGGCTATCTCTTCGCCTTCCCGATCGCTGGTGCCATTGCTGGCTGGCTGGCCGAACAGGGCTGGAATGGCAACAAGCCGGTCCTGGCCTTCCTCGCTGCCATTGCCGGTAACCTTGCCTGTCTCGCATTGGGCGGCGCCTGGCTTGCGGTGATGATCGGGGCCGAGCAGGCCTTTATCCACGGCATTGCGCCGTTCCTGCTTGGCGCGGTGCTCAAGTCCGCACTCGGCGCGGCAGCTTTGGCCGGCCTGCAGCGCGTGGCGTCCAAGCGTTGACCGTCAAGCTGCGGGCGCATCATCTGCTCTGCATGCTCACCTATGTCGGCAGGGGCTATACCCCTGCCTTCACTGCCAATTACGATGCCATTATCACCAGGCTCGGCACCGGCGAAACGATCGAACTGGTCGCTGGCCCCGACGACGTCTGCGAGCCGTTACTGGGCATTGGCCAGCCGCATTGCCACAATGCCAGCGTCATCGAGCGCGACCGCCTTACGCGCCTTGCGGTTGCCGACCTGCTCGCATCAATCGATCTAGGCCAGCCCTTCCACCTCGATCAAACCACGCTCGCAGCTTTGCGCTCCGCGTTTTCCACTGGCGATATTCGACCCGCCTGCGCCGGTTGCGAATGGTCGGCGCTGTGCGACAGCGTGGCCGGCTCAGGCTATGCCGGTGTGTCCCTGGTCATTGCGACCTGCTAGCGCGACGTCCCGTTGCCATTCGGCAACACTTCGGTAACCTTGTCGCCCGCATCATTCCCCGCTACCAAAGAGGGCTCCCGCCAAGACGATGCCGTTTCGGCGCGCGGGTCGTTTATGCGGCCCCGCTGGATCGCTGCCATAATGAAGCCTACCACAGGATATAGTCGGCCCTGATGCGTCATCACTTTGCACTCGCGATGTGGCTTGCGTTCGCGCTTCTCACCATCGCGCCATCCGCCGCCTTTGAAGTCATCTCGGTCCCCGAAGACGTCAATGCCGTTAACCTGTCCGCCGTGGTGGAAATCATCCCGGGCACGGATGGGCGCGTGCAATTGTCGACCGCACCGGGCGAAGACGGCATCATTCGCCGCATCGAGGTGCTGGCGAGCGAGCAGGGGACCAATCCGAACTTTGCCCTGTTCGCACTGCGCAATGAAAGCGACCAGCAGATCGAGCGCCTGCTGGTGGCACCGTTTTTTCGCTTGCCCAATTCGGGCGTATTCAATCCCGATCTGGGCAATGATCGCCTCACCGCGCTGACCCCCAGTGCCGGCATTCGGCCGGTCAAGCTGACCGACAGCGAAGCCGATGTCTTTGAAATCACGCTCGATCCGGGCGCCACGGTCACCTTCGTTGCCGAACTTTCCTCGGCCGAATTGCCCGAATTGTATCTGTGGCAGCCCAACCCCTACCGCGACTATGTGAACTCCTTCACCCTGTTCCGCGGCGTGGTGCTGGGCGTGGCCTCCCTGGCCGCAGTGTTTTTGACCATCATGTTCGTGGTCAAGGGCCGTGGCGTGTTCCCGGCGACGGCCGCCTTTGCCTGGGCCGTGCTGATTTATCTGCTGATCGATTTCGGCGTTCTGGGGCGCCTGCTCGGTATTCCGGCAGGAGGGATGCAGCCGCTGCGCGCCGCCTCGGAGGCGGGCATAGCCACCACATTAGCCGGGTTCTTATTTATCTACCTGAACCTGCATCGCTGGCATTTGCGTTTCATTCATCTGGCGCTTGGGCTTGCCGCGCTGTTCCTGGCGCTCTTTGCCTTCGCCTTCTTCCAGCCCGCCATTGCCGCCACCATTGCCCGGCTCGTGCTGGCCATGCTGGGTTTCTCCGGCTTCTTCCTCATCCTGCTGCTGGCACTGCGCGGCTATGATCGCGCCGTGCTGCTGGTGCCCACCTGGATCATTCTGATCTCCTGGCTGTTCTATTCCTGGCTGGTGATTTCGGGACAGGTCTCCAACGACGTGGCCCAACCCGCCGTGGGTGGGGGCCTCGTGCTTATCGTCATGCTGCTGGGCTTTACCGCGGTGCAACACGCCTTCTCCGAAGGACAGGTGTCGGTCGGCACGCTCTCTGAAGTCGAGCGCCGGGCGCTGGCACTGACCGGTTCGGGCGATTTCGTTTTCGACTGGAACATCGAGCGCGACCGCGTCTCGGTGTCGGATGAATTGGCGACCAGGCTGGGCGAAAAGCGCGGGGCCCTGCGTGGTGCTATCAAGCGCTGGCTCGACCGCGTCCATCCCGATGACCGCGACCGTTTCCGTACGGCCTTCGATACGCTGGTCGAGCTGCGCCGTGGCAAGGTTTCCGCCGATATGCGTATTGCTGGCCACGATGGCAGCTATCGCAGCTTCCGCATGCGGGTCAAGCCGGTGCTGGGCGGCGATGGACAGGTCAATCGTATCGTCGGCACTTTGCAGGATGTCACCGAAGATCGTGCCGCGCGCGAGCGCCTGCTGCATGACGCGGTGCATGATAGCCTGACCGGCCTGCCCAATCGTCAGCTCTTCCTCGATCGGCTGGAGCGCGCGCTGGTGCGTGCCAGGACGCCGGGCGGCACCAAGCCGGCGGTGTTCCTCATCGATATCGACCGCTTCATGGAGCTGGAGGAACGCATTGGCCATTCGGCCGCCGATTCCGTGCTGCTGGCGATTTCCCGCCGCATTGCCCGCATCATGCGGCCGCTCGACACCGTCGCCCGCGTCACAGGCGACCAGTTCGCGGTAATTCTCGCCTCCGAACAGGCCGCCGGCAAAATCGCCGAAACGGCCGAACAGATCCGCAAGGCGCTCAAGGCGCCGTTCAATTTCGGCGACCGCGACCTGACGCTGACCGCCTCGATCGGCGTCACCATCTATGACAGCGCCCCCGCTGACGCCCCCGACGTGCTGCGCGATGCCGAGCTGGCCATGTATTACGCCAAGCGCCTGGGTGGCGACCGGATCGAAGCCTATCGCGCCTCAGCCCGCTCCATCTCGGCCTATAATCGCGCCAGCGAAGAGGACCTCGAACGCGGCATGAAGCAGGGTGAATTGCATGTGCAATTCCAGCCGGTGATGGATATCCAGACCGGCCAGCTGGCCGGCGCCGAAGCCCTGATGCGCTGGGTGCATCCGACGCGGGGCGTGGTCAATCCCGATGAATTCGTGCCGCTGGCCGAACGCTCCGGGCAAATCGAAAAGCTCGGGCGATTGGCTTTCGAGCAATCCGCAGCCCAGGCCAAGGACTGGATGACTTCGCTCGGCCTGCCCGAGGAATTCTTCATCTCGGTCAATCTATCGCCCAGCCAGCTCGCCACCGAAACCCTGCTCAACGACATGCGCAGCCTGGTCAGCCAGGACAAGGAACTGGCGCGCCACCTCAAGCTCGAAATCACCGAAAGCCAGGTGATGACCAATCCCGAGCATTCCGCCTATATGCTGCAGGCATTGCGCAATCTGGGCCTGGGCCTGGCGCTGGACGATTTTGGCACCGGGCATTCCTCGTTGAGCTATCTGCACCGCTTCCCGTTCGACACCATCAAAATCCCCGCCGCCTTCGTGAAGATGAGCGACGACAACGGCATCGCCCACACCCAGGCGCCGATCATCAAGGCGGTGGTGGGACTGGCGGCCGATCTGGACCTGATGGTGATTGCCGAGGGTGTCGAAACGCTGGATGAAATCGAGCGTCTGCGCCAACTCAATTGCCGTTACGCGCAGGGCTTTGCATTCGGTGCGGCGATGACGGGTGCGGAATTTGGCAAGAAGCTGGCGGCGCAATTGGCGCGGTAGGCTCCCAAAGGGAGAAGTGAGGAGCGCCCTAAGCGTGTCCCGCCTCGGAACTCAGCGTCGCCCGCGTGATATGCAGGCTGGCGAGCGCCGCCTTGTAGCGCTCTTCCACCGGGGTTTCGAATACCAGATCGCGCGAGAACGGCACGGTCAGCCAGCCATTCTCGCGGATTTCGTCTTCCAGCTGTCCTGCTCCCCAGCCGCAGCATCCCAGCGCAAACAGGCTGGCCTTGGGGCGTGGGCCAAAGGCCATGGCTTTGAGAATATCGAGCGTTGCAGTGAGGTACACCCCGTCCCCGACCTTGTAGCTATTGCCGCTGGTGTAATCGGCCGAATGCAGCACGAAGCCGCGGCCCTTTTCCACTGGCCCGCCCCGCATCACGACGCCCTGGCGGATCGAATCGGGCAGGCGGATCACCGAGTCCGGATCGCCCAGATCGAGTTCGTCGATAACATCGGCAAAGCGCAGATTGGCCAATTCGTGATTGACCACCAGCCCCATGGCACCCTCTGTGCCATGGCCGACAATGAGGATTACGCTTTCGGCGAAGCGTTCATCTTCCATATCTGGCATGGCCACCAGAAACTGGCCTTCAAGCGAATTCATGGCTTAATTGTAGGCGTCCCATCCGCATGCGACAAGGCTGGCAGCCCGCAAGAGGCCCATGCAGCCATCACGAAGGCCTGATTGCGCGTCAGCTATTTCTTCATTTCCTGGTGCGCTAATGGCTGTGTTCATGCAGCTTCTTTCCGCCCTCGCCCTCCTTGCCGCCACGCTCACCCCCGCCCTTGCGGGCGAAACGCCGTGGCAGGAAGTCGCTCCCGGCGTGAAGCTGCGGCTGATCAGCTCCGGCCAGGTCAAGCCCGATGGCAAGACGCTGCTTGGCCTTGAAATCTCGATGCCGGAAAACACCAAGACCTATTGGCGCGTGCCGGGCGAAACCGGCCTGCCCACCGTGCTCGATTTCACCGGCTCGAGCGGCGTCACGGACCATCATATCGTCTGGCCCTATCCCAAGCGCGACGAGACCGACGGCTATCTCGACTATGTCTATTATGGCCCTCTGGTGCTGCCCCTCGCCGTAACCGTCTCGGATGAGGCGGCAGCGGCCGAAATTTTTGCCACGCTGGGCGTCTGCTCGGAAATCTGTGTGCCGGCGCAGGCGCATTTCTCCTTGAAGCTGGACGATGCCGAGCCCGACCGGCCCAACGGCCTGCGCATCCGCCAGGCTCTTGCCCTGGCGCCCATGCCCTGGGACGACAAGACCACGCCCATCGGGTCCGTGCGCTATGACAATGCCGACCGCATGCTCGCCATTGAACTGGGCGACGCTGCTGTTGATCCAGCCTCGCTGATCGTCGCGACCGCCAGTGGCGAGCCGTTATTCGGGGCGCCGCAAAAAAGCCCGGAACCCAACCTAGTCCTCATCCCGATCCTGGGTAAAAGCGAGCCAATCGACTTGGAAAACCAGGACATTCAGCTCACATTCATGACCGATATGGGAGCTTTCGAAGTCACGCGGGCCATTTCCGGTGCGGGTGACTGAGACCAGTCCGGGGATGGATAGGCCAATAGGTCTTGTATGCGGTTAAAAAGCCGCATATCCGAGATACCGGACTATCAAGGGAAATGGCGGCCAGCTGGCGCCACAGGCAGGGGCATATCCTTCTATGATCGAACGTGGCAGTCCGGTTCCGTCGGTGCGGATCAAACTTGTTGGCGCTGATGGCGCCACCGACACCACCAGCGATGCCGTGCTCGGCAGCGGCACTGTGGCTTTCTTCTCGGTGCCCGGTGCCTTTACGCCCACCTGCCATGTCAATCATTTGCCCGGCTATCTGGCCAACCTTGGCAAGCTGAGCGCCGCCGGCGTCGACAAGGTCGTCTGCGCCTCGGTCAATGATCATCACGTCATGAAGGCCTGGGCCGAAGCCTCTGGCGCGCTGGGCAAGATTGAATTCATCGCCGACGGCAATGGCGAATTGGCCGAGGCCCTGGGCCTTGCCAAGGATTTCTCGGGTTCGGGCATGGGCAAGCGCTTTGCCCGCGCCTCAATCCTGTTCCGCAACGGCAAGGCCGATGCGGTTTTTGTCGAAGACGGCCCGGGCGTCAATGCCAGCGGTGCCCCTGCCATGCTGATGGCGCTCGAAACGGCCAATGGCTGATCCCCAGGCGCAAGGAGCCAATTCGATGACCAATTTCCTCCCGATGCTGCGCCTTCCTGCCGCCGCCGCCCTTGCGGCGCTGCTGGCCGGCTGTTCCATGGGCTCCATGTTTGGCGGCGGCCAGAGCGCGGCGACCAATCAGTCGCTGCAGAATGCCACGGCTAGCCCGGCCGCCATCGCCCAGGCCCAGTCCAATGCACTGCCGGCCATTGCCACCCAATGCCCGCCCATCAAGGTGCGCGCCGGCTCTGAGGCCATGTATTATTATGGCGGCGGCCGCGTGGGCGACCCCAAGGCGCTGCAATATCAGGGCGTGATCGACGAAAGCTCGCGCAATTGCGTGGTGTCCAACGGGTTGATCACCGTCAATATGGGCGTGGCCGGCCGCATCCTGCTCGGCCCCGGCGGCAAACAGACCAGCGTCAACGCCCCCATCCGCTTTGCCGTGGAGCGCAACGGCACGGCGGTGTTCTCGGAGAAATACACCATCCCGGTCTCCGTCGTCCCGCCGGCCGAGTCCGCCGAATTCTCCAAGGTGATCGAGAATGTCGCCATCCCCTATCTGGGTGGCGAGGACATTACCATCTGGGTTGGCTTCGACACCAAGGGCTGATTGCGCCTGAGGCGCTTTCGGGCTAAAAACTCCGTTATGTGCAGAACCGCATTCTTTTCCATTCGCATCCGCACCGCCTGAGGGCGGTGTCGACCCATGACTATACGTGCGGCTGCTAAGCGGCCGGCGTAAGTGCATGCGGGGTTCTGGCCGAAGGCTGTGCGCCCGAACTCCGAAACCGGCGCCGTCTCATCTCTCGAACAGCTTTTCGAGACAAATGAGACCATCCATGAAAAAGAATCTGAACCGCGCCCGCTCGCAGAGCTGGGACGCCGTCGCCCATTGGTATGCCGGCTGGACCGGCACCAATGGCAGCCGCTATCACCGCACGCTCGCCGTGCCACTGCTGCTCGAATTGCTTGCGCCTAAACGGGGTGAGCATATTGCCGACCTGGGCTGTGGTCCCGGCATTCTGGCGCCCCCGATCGCCGAACGCGGCGCGGGGTTTGTCGGCGTTGATCTGTCGGCAAGGTTGATTGCCGATGCGCGGCGCAATCACGGCAGAGTAGGGCGCTTTCTCGTCGGCGACGTCACCCGCCTGCCACGGCATGCCGATTTGCCCGAAGCCGGTTTCGATGCCGCGTGTTTCCTGCTGTCCATTCAGGACATCAATCCGCTGGATGAGGCTATGGCCAGCGCCGCACGGCTGCTCAAGCCGGGTGGTCGGTTGGCCATCGTCATGCTGCATCCCTGCTTCCGCGTGCCGCGGCAAAGCGGCTGGGGTTGGGACGAGGGCAGGGGGCTCAAATTCCGCCGCCTCGATTCCTACCTGACGCCGCTGGCGGTGCCGATGCAGTCCCATGAGGCGGGCACGACGCGCAGCTATCATCGGCCGCTCGGGGCGTATGCCGAGGCGCTGGCGGCGGCGGGCTTGGCGTTAACGGGGATCAAGGAGGTGAGCGATCTGCCGGCGCAGGGCGAGAGTAAGGCGGACCGGCGAGCGGCGGGGGAGTTTCCGCTGTTTCTGGGGTTGCGGGCGGTGAAGCTGGAATAGGGATTAGGATTGGGAGGGGGGATGCCCCCTCCTAGCCTCCCCCTGTCAGGGGGAGGCCATGTGGGCCGCTTACTCCGCCGCCTTCAACGTCTCCGCCGGGCGTTCCCACTTCAAGATCGGCGAGCGGGCAGCCCGGGTTTCGTCCAGGCGACGGCGCGGGGCTTTCATCGGGGCGGCGGTGAACCGCTCCGTGTTGCCCGCCTTGGCGTCGATTGCCAGCTCTTCCATCACGTCGCAGAAGCGGTCCAGCGTCTGCTTGCTTTCGCTTTCGGTGGGCTCGATCAGCATGGCGCCATGCACGACCAGCGGGAAATACATGGTCATGGGGTGGAAGCCCTCGTCGATCAGCGCCTTGGCGAAATCGAGCGTGGTGACGCCCGTTCCAGCCAGGAAGCTGTCGTCGAACAGCGCTTCATGCATGGTCGGGTAATCGCCGAAGGGCACCGAGAAGGCATGCGCGAGGCGCGCCTTGATGTAATTGGCATTGAGAACCGCATCCTGCGCCGCCTGGGCGAGGCCATCGCCGCCATGGCTGAGCATGTAGGTGAGGGCGCGGACATACATGCCCATCTGGCCCTGGAAGGCGGTGATGCGGCCCAGCGCTTCACCTTCGGCATGCTCGACCAGCTCCAGCCCATTGCTGGCTTTGCGCACGAAGGGCACCGGCGCAAACGGCGCCAGCGCTTCCGACAGCACCACCGGACCCGCACCGGGACCGCCGCCGCCATGCGGCGTCGAGAAGGTCTTGTGCAGGTTGATATGCATGGCGTCGATGCCGAGATCACCCGGGCGGACAACGCCCATAATGGCGTTGAAATTGGCGCCATCGCAGTAGAAGAACGCCCCGGCATCGTGAATGGCCTGGGCAATTTCGATCACCTGCGGCTCGAACAGCCCGCACGTATTGGGATTGGTCAGCATGATCGCCGCCACGTCGGGCGACAGCGCATCCTTGACCGCCTGCACATCCACCGTGCCATCGTCCCGCGCCGGAATAGGCTTTACCGTATAGCCCAGAAACGCCGCCGTTGCCGGATTGGTGCCATGGGCGCTTTCGGGCACCAGCACGATCTTGCGATGGCTTTGCCCAGCCGCGTCCTGCGCCGCCTTGATCGCCATCATGCCCAGCAGCTCGCCATGCGCGCCGGCCTTGGGCGTCAGCGCCACGGCGGCGGTATTGGTGAGGGTCATCAGCCAGTGCGACAGCTGGTTCATCAGCTCGAGCGCGCCCTGCACGGTCGAGACCGGCTGCAGCGGGTGGATATCGGAGAAGCCGGGCAAGCGGGCCATTTTTTCATTGAGCCGCGGATTGTGCTTCATCGTGCACGAGCCCAGCGGATACATACCGCTATCGATCGAGTGGTTGAGGCGGGAGAGGCGCACATAATGGCGCATCGCTTCGGGCTCGGTGAGGCCGGCCAGATCGAGCGGGCTCTTGCGCTCGAAGCCGCCGAGGCGGGCGGTCGAGATCGTCACATCGGGCAGATCGACGCCGGAATGCTCGGTATCGCCGATTTCAAACAGCAGCGGCTCATTGGGCAGCAGCGCCGAACCGGACGTGGAGGCAAAGCCCGAAGTGCCCACGCCGGTGGGGCGGCCCTGATTGTTCATGCTCATGCGAGTTCCTCCGAAAGGGCAGCGCACAGCGCGGCAATATCGGCGTCGGTGGTGAGTTCGGTGGCGGCCAATACGATCAGGTTGGCCACGGAGGGATCGGTCGGCTCCAGCCGGCTGACCGGCACACCGGCCAGAATGCCGCGCCTGGCGAGGCGCTCGACAAGGCCAGCCGCCGGCTGGGCCGTACGAATGGTCATCTCGTTGAAGAAGGTTTTGTTGAGGACCTGAACGCCGGGCACGGCGGCCAGTGCATCGGCCAGTTTGCAGGCATTGGCGTGATTGAGGCGGGCCAGGCGGGTAAACCCGGCCTCACCCAAGAGGCCCATATGGATCGAGAAGGCCAGCGCGCAGAGGCCCGAATTGGTGCAGATATTGCTCGTCGCCTTTTCGCGGCGGATATGCTGCTCGCGGGTGGAGAGCGTCAGCACAAAGCCGCGCTGGCCATCGGCATCGACGGTTTCGCCACAGAGGCGACCCGGCATCTGCCGGATGAATTCCTTGCGCGTTGCCATCAGGCCCAGATAGGGGCCGCCGAAGTTGAGCGCATTGCCGATGGACTGGCCCTCGGCCACCACGATATCGGCGCCCAGCGCGCCGGGGGCTTCGAGCAGGCCGAGCGAGACGACTTCGGTGATCACCACGATCAGCAGCGCGCCCTTGGCATGGGCGGCGTCGGCGGCGGTCTTGATGTTGCGCAGGTGACCATAAAAATCGGGCGTCTGCACCACGATGGCGGCGGTGGTCTCGTCGATATGGTCCAGAATATCGCCCTGGCCTTCCGGCGAGGCGGAGAGGATTTCAAGGTCCGCATCGTCCTTGAGATAGGCGCGCACCACATCGCGGTAATGGGGGTGCAGGCCACCCGACAGGACGATCTTGTTGCGGCGGGTCAGGCGGCGGGCCATCAGCACGGCCTCGGCGGTGCCGGTCGAGCCGTCATAAAGCGAAGCATTCGCCACATCCATGCTGGTGAGCTTGGCCACCTGGGTCTGGAACTCGAACAGCATCTGCAGGGTGCCCTGCGAGATTTCCGGCTGGTAGGGCGTGTAGGCGGTGAGCCATTCCGAGCGCTGGATCAGATGATCGACGGTCGCCGGAACATGGTGGCGATAGGCGCCCGCGCCAACGAAGAAAGGGCCATCGGCGCCGGCATGGTTCTTGGCGGCCAGCGCCTTCATATGGGCTTCAACCAGGAATTCGGGGCTATGGGCGGGCAGGCCGAGATCAAAACTCTTGAGCGCGCGCGCGGGCACGGCGCTGAATAGGGCATCGATATTGGCCGCGCCGATGACACCGAGCATTTCGGCGCGTTCGTGGTCGGAATGGGGGAGGTAGCGCATGGGGTCTCTGAGGCTTCCAATTGGCGGCTGGCCCCGACCTTGAGAAGGCCGGGTTTGCGCGCTTTACTTCGTCAGTTCGGCATAGCCGGCATCATCGAGCAGGCCATCCAGCTCACTGGCGTCGGCAATAGCGATCTTGAACATCCAGCCGGCTGCGGCGGGGTCCTGATTGACCAGGCCTGGCTCGCCGGTCAGTGCGTCATTGACCTCGGTGACGGTGCCCGACACGGGCGCATAGATCTCGGAGGCGGCCTTGACCGATTCCACGACAGCGGCTTCATCGCCCTTTTTGAACACTTTGCCGACGCTGGGCAGCTCGACAAACACGATGTCGCCCAAGGCTTCCTGGGCAAACTGGGTGATGCCGACAATTCCGGTGGCGCCCTCGACGCGGATATATTCGTGGTCAGGGGTGAACTTGGTGGTCATGACGATCCCTCAACTGGATGTGGTTTTGCGGAAATAACGATGGGGCACAAAGGGCGTCGGCACCACTTCGGCGGCTTGGGCACGGCCGCGGACGCTGACTTGCAGCCTGGTTCCAACGGCAACATGAGCGGGTGGCACAAAGCCGAGCGCGATGGCCTTGCCGAGCGAGGGGGCAAAGCCGCCGCTGGTAACAACGCCGATGACGGCGCCGGTGCCGTCAAGGATTTCGGCGCCTTCGCGGGCCGGGGCGCCTTCGACGACAAGGCCGACGCGCTTGCGGGCGGGTCCATTTTCGCGTTCGGCCAAAATGCGGGCCGCGCCAGGAAAGTCAGCGACCTCGCGACGGCGCTTGGAAACAGCAAAGCCCAAATCCGCTTCAATGGGCGAAATGGTTTCGTCGAGGTCATGCCCGTAAAGCGGCAGGCCCGCCTCGAGCCGCAGGCTGTCGCGCGCGCCCAGGCCAATCGGCTTGACGCGCTCATCGGCCAGCAGCGTGTCCCAGAAAGCTTTGGCTATGCTGGCCGGCGCCAGGATTTCAAAGCCGTCCTCGCCAGTATAGCCCGAGCGGGAAATGATCAGCGTCTGCCCGTTCCAATCGAAGGGGCCATATTGCATGAAGCCCAGTTCCACCACGCCCGGCAGCAGCGCTGCCAGCACGTCGACGGCTTCCGGCCCCTGCAGCGCCAGCAGTGCGCCGTCATCAGCGCGGGTCAGCTTGGCGCGGTCGCCGGCAGCCTCCGCGATATGAGCGAAGTCGGCATCCTTGGTCCCGGCATTGACCACGATATAAAGCGAGCCGGGGAAGCGGGGCGAGCGGGCGACCATCAGGTCGTCCATGGCGCCGCCTTGGGCATTGAGCAGCAGCGTATAGCGAATCTGGCCGGGCTTGAGGCCGGCAATGTCGCCGCAGATCAGCGGCTCGATGATTGCCGCAATGGCGGCGTGATCGGCCTCGGCGTCGCCGGTTCGGGCGCTCAGTTCGAGAAAGCTTGGGCCCATGTGGCTGACATCAAACAGGCCGGCATGTTCGCGCGTCCATTTGTGCTCGGCCATGATGCCGGAGGCATATTGCACAGGCAGGGAATAGCCGCCGAATGGCACCATGCGGCCACCGGCGGCAATATGCTGCTCATAAAGCGGCGTGGTCTTGAGAGTTTCGGCGGAGGTTTGGGCCATCAACGCTTCCCGGAAATGAACAAGGCGACACGACTACACTCGCCTTGCGGCGAATTCCGTGCCCCCTCTGTCCTCATCACCTGAGAGATTTCCCGGCTGAGCGCCGGTTGCTCCTTCGGTGGGACCTGGCGCTGTGCCGGTCCGCTTTCCAGAGTTGTAGCTGTGCTGCGGTCCTTTTGCCTGAGAGTTTCCGGGGCGGTTGCTCCTTCGGCGCTGGAGAAAATCCAATCTCTCCCGCAGTGAGGGCACCATGGTGGAGATTCTGGGGGGCGTCAATCGTGGGCGTGGATATGGCACAGTGATTTGTAGGGGGTATTCCGATCCCCGCCCAAACAAAAAAAGGGCGAACCTTGCGGCCCGCCCTCAAAACTTAAATCCGACCCGAACGCTCAGTTCAGCTTATTGCCCACGTCGGCGATGGCGCGGTCGACGACTTGGCCGCCCTTTTTGGCCATTTCCTCGGTCAGCACGGCGCGGGCAGCTTCGATGGCGACATCGGCGGAGCGGGCGCGGACTTCCGAGATGGCCTGGGCCTCGGCCTGGGCGATCTTGGCTTCCACGGCGCGGGTGCGGCGGGTGACGAGGTCAGCCAGCGAAGCCTGGGCTTCGGCGGTCAGGCGCACGGCCTCTTCCTTGGCGGCGGCAATGATGCCCTCTGCCTCGGATTCGGCGGCGACGCGCTTCTGCTCATATTCGACCAAGAGGGCCGCGGCTTCCTCGCGCAGCTTCTTGGCTGCCTCGAGTTCGTCTGCGATCTGCTGGATGCGCTTGTCTAGCATCTTGCCGATAACCCGCGGCACGCCGAAATAGGTGATCAGCGCCAGGAACAGCACGAGCCCGACAGTGGCCCAGAAGCTATTGTCCATCCATTCCATCGTGCTTACTCCTTGCTCGCCTTGGCCACGGCGGCCTTGACGCTCTCGCTCGGAATATCGCCGACGAGCTGGGTGACGACGGTCTGTGCCGTTTCAGCGGCAATCTCGTCGACATGGGTCATGGCTTCGGCCTTGGTGGTGGCGATGCGCGCTTCGGCAGTCGCAACCTTGGCGGACAGATCGGCTTCCACGGCCTGGCGCTTGCTGGCCAGTTCGGTCTTGATCGCGTCGCTGGTCTGGGCGGCGATGCCCTGGGCCTTGGACTTGGCGTCGGCTAGGGCTGCCTCATAGGCGGCAATGGCGGCGTCGGTCTTCTGGCGGCTGGCATCGGCGGCAGCCAGGTCCGCGTCGATCTTGGCCTTGCGGTCGGCCAGGATGGAGCCGACGCGGGGCAGGGCCACCTTGCTCATCAGCAGATAGAGCGCAGCGAAGCTGATCGCCAGCCACAGCAATTGCGAGGGGAAGGTCGCCGGGTCGAATGGCGGGAAGATGTCCGAACCATGCTCGCCGCCATGCGCCTCGGTAGTGGCATGGATATCGGCGGTCGGGTCGGCATGTGCCGGATCGGCATGGGTCGCATCGACCGCGCCATCGACATGTTCTTCAGCCGGGGCTGCTGCCTCTTGGGCGTAGGCTTGCGTTACCATCAGGTGAGGTCCCGTTAAATCCGGTCAGCCGGCGGAAAGCCGGACGATAGAATGCAGCCGGGTTGGCCCCGGCTGCAGAAAAGGCATGCAGTCGCGCTTATTAAGCGACGAACAGCAGGATCAGGGCAACCAGGAACGAGAAGATGCCCAGAGCTTCGGTCATGGCCATACCGAAAATCAGGTTACCGGTCTGGCTCGGAGCAGCCGACGGGTTGCGCAGGGCGCCCGACAGGAAGTTCGAGAAGATGTTCGACACGCCCAGGGCAGCGCCGGCCATACCAAGAGTTGCAATACCAGCGCCGATAAACTTTGCGGCTTCAGCATCCATTTTTGTAGTCCTTTCAAGGGTCGTAGTTTGCCGGCGGGGCCCGCCGTTGAGGGACTCAACGCTCAGTGTGAAGGGTGAACCGCGTCGTTGAGATACATCGAAGTCAGAACTGCAAACACATAGGCCTGCACTGCTGCAACGAGGAATTCGAGGGCTGTCAGCGCCACCGTCATGAACAGTGGCAGGATCGCACCCAGCCAGCCGAGGAAGCCGGCGGCGCCCAGGCTCACCACGAAACCGGCAAACACCTTGAGGGTGATGTGGCCAGCCAGGATGTTGCCGAACAGTCGGACGGACAGGCTGATCGGGCGGGACAGGAAGGAGATGATTTCAATCGGCACCACGATCGGCAGCACATAGGCCGGCACGCCCGAGGGGACGAAAAGCTTGAGGAACTTGAAGCCGTGACGGACAAAACCGTAGATCACGACCACGCTCATCACCAGCAAAGCCAGAGCCACAGTGACGATGATGTGGCTGGTGACGGTGAAGAAATAGGGGATCATGCCGAACATGTTGGCGGTCAGCACGAAGGCAAACAGCGAGAACACGAAGGGGAAGAATTTCATGCCTTCGGTGCCAGCCGAGCTGCGCAACATATTGGCCACGAATTCATAGGCCAATTCGCCTGTGAGCTGCAGCCTTGAAGGCACCAGCTGCTTGCGGCTCGAGGCCAGCAGCACGAAAGTGGTGATCGCCAAAACCGTCAGCACCATAAAGAGCGACGAATTGGTGAAGGACAGGTTCAGCCCGCTGCCTGCGGTGCCATCGCCACCCACATGGATGGGGATCATGTCCTCGATGACAAACTGGTGGATCGGGTCAGTACCGGCCAAAACAGAGCCCCTTGCGCGTCGTCATCAGTGTTCAATCCGCTTGTCGTCTTCCGCGTCAGGCTTGGGCCCAGGCGGGGGAGGCGATGCGGCATTCAATTCGGCCACCGCTCGGGTGACATTGAGTATTCCAGCGGCAAAACCCATCATGAACATGATGAGCAATCCCCAGGGGCTGGTGCCCAGTCCAAGATCGATCAGGTAGCCGAGAATGCCCCCTATCACGATCGCCGCCACGAATTCGGTGCCGATGCGCATGCCGCGCGCCATACCGCTCGTGTCGTGGGAACCATTCGCCAAGGCTCTATTGTCCTCGGCTGCGCGGCTCCGCTTGGCAGAGGCAATACGCGATGCGAGATCGCGCGTCACCTCATCAGCGCCACTATCCTGGCCTTTGGTATCTTGCGGTTTTGCCATCCGCTCGCTCCCCTCGGCCCGGCTTTGACCCGGGTTTATCCGGGGCGCCTTTTAAGTCGCGCGCAACATAGTGGTGGGGTAACACAGTGTCAAGATTCGTCGCGGCGGCGTAATTTGTTGATTTAAAATGGTTTTTTGGCTTTGAGCGGGGGTGCGGCATGCTGTCCACACCCAAGCATGGCAAAGTGGAGGCAAGGACGGGGGGATTCTGGGCAATTTTGGGTGATGGGTGGCGCTCGATGAGTGTGGCGAGATCGCACAAACAACCGTGGTAGACCGATCAAACCGCCTCAAGAAATGTCTCGGCCGTGGTCAGATCCACTGACACCAGTTGGCTCACGCCGCGCTCGGCCATAGTCACGCCAAACAGGCGATCGACCCGGCTCATGGTGATCGGATTGTGGGTGATCACCATGAAGCGCGTATTGGTGCGCTGGCGCATGGAATCGAGCAGGTTGCAGAAGCGCTCCACATTGGCGTCGTCGAGCGGAGCATCGACTTCGTCGAGCACGCAGATCGGCGCTGGATTGGTGAGGAACACCGCAAAGATCAGGCTCATTGCCGTCAGCGCCTGCTCGCCACCCGACAGTAGCGTCATGGTCTGCGGCTTCTTGCCGGGCGGACGGGCGATGATTTCGAGGCCCGCCTCGAGAGGATCATCGCTCTCGACAAAGGTCAGCTCCGCCGTGCCGCCGCCAAACAGGGTGGTGAACAGCTCCTGGAAATGCTCGTTGACCTTGACGAATGCCTCGTTGAGCCGCGCGCGGCCCTCGCGGTTGAGCGATTGGATACCGGTGCGCAGCTTGGCAATGGCCTCGATCAGATCGTCCCGGTCTTTGACCATGGTGTCGAGCTTTTCCTGAACCTCTTCGGCTTCCTTTTCCGCCGAAAGGTTGACCCCGCCCAGCCGCTCGCGCTCGGCCTTGAGCCGGTCCACCTTCTGCTCGATGACGCTTTCGGCCGGCAAGGCCTCCTCGGGCTTGATCCCTGAGACCTCCAGCGTCTTGCTGGCGGGAATATCGAGGGTTTCCTCGATCTGCCGCTCGATCTGCTGGCGCTGGGCGATAATGCCCTTGATGCGTTCTTCGACGCGGGTCAGCTCGATCCGCGCATTGGCCAGGATGTCGCTGGCTGATTTGAGCGCCTTATCGGCCTCGCGATAGCCGGTTTGGGCCAGGTTCAGCCGGTCGCCCGCTGCCTTGTGCTCCACGGCGGCGGTTTCGATCTGGTCTTCCAGCTCCGCCCGGCGCGCGGCAAAGCCATCCGGCGTTTCGGTGACGCTGGTGAGCTGCGCGCTGACCTCAGCGGTGCGTTGGTCGAGCGTCGCCAATTGCGCCATGGCGCCATCGCGGCGGCGGGTCCAGGCCATGCTGTCGCGCTGCAATTGGCTGAGGCGATTGTCGCGCATGCGCGCGGCCGTCTCAAAACTGCCCAGCTTGAGGCGCGCCTGGTCGGCCTTTTCCCGTGCGACTGCGAGCGCCGCCTGCAAATCCTCGGCCATTTCGGCCGCCTCGCCCTCTTCACCTGCTTCTTCCAACAGGCTTTCGGCTTGCTCGCGCATGGCCTCGGCTTCGGCCAGGCTGGTCGCAAGACGGGCGCGGGCTTCCTCCAGCGCCGATTGGCGGGTCGTCAAATCACCAATGGCTCGCTGCGCCCGGTCGACTTCGGCCTGCGCCGCGCCAATGGCATGTTGGGCCATGCGCCAGCCTTCGCGCTGGTTCTTCTCGTCCTGCCGCGCCGTAGTGAGGACAGCGGTCAGCGCCTCGACATCGCGCTTGGCCGCATTGCGCTCGCCCCGCGCTCGAGAAATTTCCGCGTCGAGTTCGGCCAGCCGATTGCGTTGCGCCAGCCGTTGGGCGGCCGGGCTCGGCGCATCAGCGGCGGCAACAAAACCATCCCAGCGCCACAGCGCGCCGTCTAATGTCACCAGCCGCTGGCCGGGCTTGAGTGCATGCATCAGTGCCGGTCCATCCACGGCATCGACAATGCCGATCTGGTCCAGCCGCCGCTTGAGCAGGGCATTGCCCGTCACATAGCGTGACAAGGGCTCGGCCGCCTGTGGCAAAGCTGGATCGACATAATCCTCGATGGCTACTGACCAATGCATTGGCGCGCCCGCGTCGGATGACGCTTCAAGATCATCCCCCAAAGCGGCGCCAAGCGCGGTTTCATAGCCCGACTGCACGCTGAGCTGATCGACAATGGCCGGCCAGAGGCTAGCGCCCACATTGAGCATCTTGCCCAGGGTGGAGGCTTCCGATTCCAGCCGCGTCAGCGCCGCTTCGATTTCGGCCAACCGGGGCTGAGCATCATCGAGCCGGGTCTGGGCGTCGGCGGTCGCTTCTTCGGCAATGACAGCCATTTCTTCGGCCGTTGCGGCGCTCGCCTGCGCTTCTTCCAACGCCGCGCGCTTCAGGGTCAACGTCGCATCCGCATCGAGCTTGGCGGCAATCGTGCTGGCTTCCTGCTCGACTTCGGCAATCTGTTGGCCCAGCCGGGCAATCCGCCCGGCCGCATCCTCGGCACTGCGCTGCGC
>NZ_JBJDRE010000026.1:0-36758 GCF_044987315.1 Devosia sp. ZW T5_3 | reverse complement strand
CCTCCAATCCGGCCCCACCAACGCCAACCCCGCCCGCGGCACGTCCCCCGCCACGCTCACCCTTGCCCGCTACGCCGAGCTCTTCGCCACCCTCCCGGCCAAGATCCAGCAAGAGGTCACCACCCGCTGGGGCGATCCCGCGACTGACCTCTTCGTGCGCGAAACCACCTTCCACCTTCCCGCCCTCATCTTCGGCAACGTGGCCATCCTGCTCCAGCCCGCCCGCGGCTATCACCTCGACGAGACCACCAGCTACCACGATCCGGCCCTGGTCCCGCCCCACGCCTACATCGCTGCCTATCTCTGGCTGCGCCACGAATTCTCGGCGGACGCGCTGATCCACAATGGCAAGCACGGCACGCTCGAATGGCTCCCCGGCAAGGCCACCGCGCTCGATGCCGCCAGTTACCCCGACGCGCTCTGGGGCCAGTTGCCCCATCTCTATCCCTTCATCGTCAACGACCCCGGCGAGGGTACCCAGGCCAAGCGGCGCACCGGCGCGCTCATCGTCGATCACCTCGTGCCCCCGCTCACCCGTGCCGAAACCTATGGTCCCCTCAAGGACCTCGAAGCCCTGCTCGACGAATATTACGCCGCCTCCGGCATGGACCGCCGGCGCCTGTCCGATCTGCGCCGCCGCATCCTTGACTTCACCCGCGACAGCCGGCTCGATCGCGATATCGGTCTGCCCGAAGACGAAACCGAAGCCCTGATCAAAATCGACAACTTCCTCTGCGATCTCAAGGAAGCCCAAATCCGCGACGGCCTGCACGTCTTCGGCCAATCGCCGCAAGGCGATCTCGCCCGCGATCTAACCGTGGCGCTGGCCAGAGTACCGCGCGGCGACGCCCCCGGGGACAATTCGCTGATCCGCGCCTTGGCCGATGATCTCAAGCTCGGCATCGACCCGCTCACCGCCCGGCTTGGCGACCCGTGGCACGGCCCCAACGTGTTTGCACCCTATCTCGCGCTCAACGCTAACAGTCCGTTAGCACTAAGGCACATTGGCGACGTGGTTGAGGCACTCGAAAGCATCGCCGCCGACCTGGTCGAGGGCAAACTTATCCCCGCCCCCGATTGGCACGCGACCCGATCTGTCCTCGCTACCGTCACCACCCTTATCCAGCCCCGCCTGGCCGCCTCCGGCCCCGCTGAAATGGCCGCCCTGCTCGATGGGCTCGATGGTAAATTCATTGCGCCCGGCCCCTCCGGCGCCCCCTCGCGCGGCCGCCTCGACGTGCTGCCCACCGGCCGCAATTTCTATTCCGTCGATAGCCGCGCAATCCCCACGCCAACCGCCTGGGAACTCGGCAAAAAATCCGCGGAAAGCCTGGTTCTGCGCCACTTTCAGGACCACGGGGTCTATCTGCAATCGCTCGCCCTCTCGGTCTGGGGCACGGCGAACATGCGCACCGGCGGCGACGACATTGCCCAGGCTCTCGCGCTGATCGGCGCCAAACCCGTCTGGGACCCGAGCTCGCTCCGCGTCTCCGGCTACGAGATCGTCCCGCTCGCCAAGCTCAGTCGCCCCCGCGTCGACGTAACCCTGCGCATTTCCGGCTTTTTCCGCGATGCCTTCCCGGCCCAGATCGCCCTGTTCGACCGCGCCGCCCGAGCCATTGGCGCGCTGGATGAACCGAGCGAAGACAACCCCCTCGCCGCCCGCATGCGCACCGATGCGCTCGGCCTGATTGCCCAAGGCCAGTCCGAAGCCGAAGCCGGCCTCGCCGCCGGCCACCGGATTTTTGGTTCCAAGCCAGGCACTTACGGCGCCGGCCTCAATGCGTTGGTGGATTCGGGCACCTGGTCCACCCGCACCGATCTGGCCAAAGCCGCCCTCGATTGGGGCCAATATGCCTATGGCGCCCAGGCCGCCGGCATCCCCGAACGCGCCCGCTTCGCCGCCCGCCTCGCCAGCGTCGATGCGATCGTCCACAATCAGGACAATCGCGAACACGACCTGCTCGACAGCGACAATTACTACCAGTTCGAAGGCGGCCTCTCCGCCGCCGCCGAACTGCTTTCCGGCCACCAGCCCGCCGCCTATCACAACGACCATTCCCGCCCCGAACGCCCGCTGATCCGCACGCTTGAGGAAGAAATCAGCCACGTCATGCGCTCCCGCGTGGTCAATCCGAAATGGATCGCCGGCGTCAAACGCCATGGCTATAGGGGCGCTTTCGAGATCATCGCCACCGTCGATTTCATGCTCGCCTTTGCCGCCACCACCGGCGCGGTCAAGACTCACCATTTCGATCTGGCCTTCGAAGCCTTCGTCGAGGACACAGCAACGCGCCAGTTTATCCTCGCCAGCAACCGCTACGGTTATGATGAACTGATCGCCAAGTTCAACGAGGCGCGCCGGCGCGGCTTGTGGACCCCACGTTCCAACTCGGCTTATGGTCTGCTCGCGGGGGAGTTATGAACAATACAATCATCTACTTGATCGGCCATTATGGTGTCGGCAAACTGACCATCGGCAAGGCAATCTGCGCCGCGACCGATGCGCGTCTGTTCGACAACCATCTGGCCAACAACGTCATTTTCTCACTGGTCCGCGCCGATGGCTCCACGCCGCTGCCCGAGGGCGTTTGGCCACTTATCATGACCATTCGGCGCCAGGCCTTGTCGGCAATGGTCCACCTCGCCGGGCCACAGGCCAGCTTTGTACTCACCAACGCCTTGATGGACGATGACCCGATGGACCGGCAGGCGCTGGACGAGGTGATGGATGCGGCCCGCCAGCGCGGGGGCATTTTCGTCCCCGTTTTCCTCACCGCATCGGATGCTGCCCATGCCGCCCGTATCCCCTCGCCCGAGCGCGAATCGCGGCTCAAAACGACGGATGCGGAAAAGGCCGAGCGCAAACGACATACGCGACCATTGGTGCGGCTCGATCATCCCAATCGGCTCGATCTCGACACCACCCATCTGCCGCCCGCCGAAGCGGCTCGCCTCATCATCGAACACGCGGAGCGCCTGGCATGAACGACAAGCCCATCAAAAAGACCGACCTGATGAGCGAGGCCGAGCGCAACGCCTATCATGCTGAAAAGATGAAGAAAAAGCAGGAAGCGCGCAACAAGATCCTCGCCACCAAGACCGAGGAACGTGGCCTGCTGATCGTCCACACCGGCAAGGGCAAGGGCAAGTCCACCGCTGCTTTCGGCATGGTGTTCCGAGCCATTGGCCACGGCATGAAAGTGGGCGTGGTGCAGTTCGTCAAAGGCGCCTGGGACACCGGCGAGCGCGACGTGCTGCTGAAATTCCCCGAGCTGGTCACCATCAACGCCATGGGCGAGGGCTTCACCTGGGATGTTCAGGATCGCCAGCGCGACCTCGCCGCCGCCCGCGCCGCCTGGGAACAGGCCAAGCTGTTGATCGCTGATCCCGCCTACAAGCTGGTCCTGCTCGACGAGCTCAATATCTGCCTGCGCTACGATTATCTGCCGCTTGAGGAAGTCGTGGCCTTCCTCAAGGACAAGCCCGCCGACAAACACGTCATCGTCACCGGCCGCAACGCCAAGGACGAGCTGATCGAAATCGCCGACCTCGTCACCGAAATGACCGAAATCAAGCACCATTTCCGGGCCGGCGTGAAGGCACAGGCAGGCATCGAGTTTTAGCTAGGAGCTACGGAGCAGGGGCGTCCCTAACATCCCAAATCCCGGAACCCCGCCACCAGCCGCTCCACCCGCGGTTTCATGTCTGCCGCCTGGGCCGCCGAATATTGCACGGTCATCGCCGCATAGCTCAGCCCGTCGCATAGCGCGATCATCCGCGTATAGAACATGCGCTGCCCCATGACGCCGGAAAAACTGGCCCAGTAGGATGTCGTTGCCTGATAGGCGATGTTCCAGCCGTCGCGCTCGGCATAGCCCATGCGGGCGGCCACTTCGGCTTCGAAATCCTCGGCGGTGATATTGGCGCCCCAGAACGATAGCACCTGGGCCTTGCCGGCATTGTCGAAGATCTGCCCGTCGCCATTGTCGCTTTCGCCATAGCCAGAAAAGCCGGCCGGGATTTCGCTGGTATAGCCGAAGCGGGCATTGTCATAGCGGCCCCAGCCCAATTCCTGAGCGGACACCGGAAGAGCGATAAGGGCAAGCAGAGCAATCAGGATTCGCATGTGTGACTTCTTTCGCGCGTGCTGGGCCAAGGCCCCGATCACATTAGACGACCACGATCCCGTTATGCTTGGCTTTTTCCTCGGGCTCGACATGGATTGTGATCATCACATCCTCCACCGCCTCGCGCAGCTTGGCCTCGATCCCATCGCAAATGGCATGCGCCGCCTCGACACTCATCAGTCCCGGCACCACCAGGTGGAAGTCGATGAACGTCATCTTGCCCGCCTGCCGCGTGCGGATATCATGCGCCTCGATGGCGCCCTCGGCATTGCCGGCAATCACCTCGCGGATCAGCTTCTGCGTTTCGGGCGGCA
This sequence comes from Devosia sp. ZW T5_3, assembly GCF_044987315.1. Taxonomy (NCBI): domain Bacteria; kingdom Pseudomonadati; phylum Pseudomonadota; class Alphaproteobacteria; order Hyphomicrobiales; family Devosiaceae; genus Devosia; species Devosia sp. ZW T5_3. Next base: position 32,314 of record NZ_JBJDRE010000026.1, on the reverse strand, counting down.
CGGCCACGTCCATCAGCCCGCCCACGCTGTCGCGGATCACGCCCCAGCCCGACCACAGGATGTTGAGCGCCACGAGGCCCGCCAGGATCGAATCGAGCGGCGCAAAGCCGGTGGTGAACACCAGCACCAGCCCCACCAGCACGCCGACAGTCGAAATCACATCGGTCAGCAAATGCTTGCCATCAGCCTCCAGCGCTGGCGAGCGCACCTTGCGGCCATAGCGGATCAGCACATAGGCCCAGACCAGGTTGATCACCGTTGCCACACCGCTGATCATCAGGCCCTCGACCGGCGCATCGGGCATTTCCGGCGCCATCAGCCCGAAATAGGCCTCGCGCACGATCAGGATCGCCGCGACGATAATCATCACCCCCACGATCACCGCCGAGAAATATTCAGCCTTGTGATAGCCATAGGGCAGGGCGGCGTCGGCCGGCTTCTGCGCCAGCCGCACCGCGATCAATGCGACGATTGCCGTCACCACATTGACGATGGATTCCAGCGCGTCCGAGTAAAGCGCTACCGAACCGGTCATCTGCCAGGCCAGTCCCTTGAGCCCGAGCACAATCAACCCGATAACAAGACTCGCCCCGGCCACAGCCAGCGTTCGTTGATTGGTCATGATTGAGTTCTGCCCTGATCGTGCTGCGCCGAAGCAGCAGCTGGTTTCTGCACATAACGCCGCCGCCCAACGGGCGCAACCCATTGTATTTGCAAATCATTTTCAGAAGCATTCCGATGTATCGGCGATCACGGCCAAGCCATTGATTGACCACGCGCTTCCCCCGTCCTAGAACCGGAGCAGCGCAGCGTTCCCCAGCAAGGAACTGAAACACAGTCTGGTGCGGTCGACCCAAATCGGGGACCAAGTCCAGAGCTGCAAAGAGGCGACTATGACGATTGGCGAGAGGCGAAAGCCCGCGAGAGCCGTGCCGAACCAGCAGAAGGTTATTGCCGGCATCGGTTGCGGCAGTGCCGCGACCTCCAGCGAAATCATCACCCTGATCAATGCCTGCCTGGCCGAAGCCGGGCTGCCTCCATCGGCGCTAGTCGCCATAGCCTCCCATCAGCGCAAGCATGACGTTCAGCCATTATACGCTGCAGCGGCTCATTTCGACGTTCCGCTGCGCCTGCTGGGCGACGCCGACTTGGCCCCGGCCACGCCATCCCCCAGCGTTCTCGCCCATATCGGCCTGCCCGCCATAGCCGAAGCGGTCGCCGCGGCCGCCGGAGAACTCCTGCTCGGCAAGCGCAAATCGGCCCACGCCACCTGCGCCCTTGCCGCCTGCGGCCCCGATTTCGATCCCGCCCAGTTCGGCAGCGCTGCGCTTTACCCCAGTTCGAGCGCTGCAATAGCGTCATCTACGCTCGATACTTCCCGGGCTGGGCCATAGGCGGGCCGGGCAATCATGATCACCTTGACCCCCAGCCTTTGCGCCGCTTCGAGCTTGGCCGATGTCTGCCCGCCGCCCGAATTCTTGGTGACCAGATGAGTTATGCCCTCGCGCTCCATCAGCGCCAATTCATCAGCCAGTTTATAGGGCGGCCGCGATTGCAACAGGCTGGCAAAGCGCGGCAGCGGTTCGGCCGGGGCCTCGATGGTGCGCACCACAAATTGACAATCGTCGCGCTGCAAAAAGTGCTCGAGCCCGGTATGCCCGGTGGTCAGCAGCACATCGGCATTGTGGGGCAGGGCGGCTGCGGCCTCGGCCGCTGTTTCCACGGTCAGCCAATCGGCGCCCGGCTTCTGCTCCCAGGGCGGCCGCATATAGCGCACCAGCGCAATGCCCGTCGCCTGCGCCGCAGCGACGGCGTTGATCGACATCAGCCCCGCATAGGGATGGGTCGCGTCCACCAGCCGCTCGATGCCCGCCGCCCGCAGATACGCACGCAGCCCAGGAATGCCGCCAAATTTGCCCATGCGAATATCGCCCTTGGGCAATTTAGGGTCTTGCGTTCGCCCCGCCAGCGAGGTGATGACGTCATGCCCCATGGCCACCAGCCGATCGGCCAATTCCCGCGCCTCCGCCGTTCCGCCCAGGATCAGGATTTTCATAGTCTTTTGTTTATCCCACAGCTTCCGCCCCACTCTGCCCATTTCGCCCCCAAGGCTCAAGCGCCGAGCCTCCCCCATGTTTGACTGGATCACCCGCCCCCGGCGCAAAGGCCATTTCGCTGCCCTCGACCACGCCGATTTTCCCCCGCTGGAACCCGGTACAGTCTGGCTCGTCGGCGCTGGCCCCGGCGGCCCCGGCCTTGTCTCGCTATTGGGCTATCACGGCCTCGGCCAGGCCGATGTTGTCGTGCATGACGCGCTGGTTTCCGATGCCCTGCTGGCCATGGCCCCCCGCCGCGCGCAACTGTTCTTTGCCGGCAAGCGCGGCGGCAAACCTTCGCCCAAGCAGGCCGACATTTCGTTGCAACTGATCGGCCTGGCCAAGGCCGGCAAACGCGTGCTGCGCCTCAAGGGCGGCGATCCCTTCATGTTCGGCCGCGGCGGCGAAGAGGCCGGTGCCCTGGCCCGGGCCGGCGTGCCTTTCCGCATCGTGCCCGGCATTTCTTCGGGGCTCGGCGGGCTGGCCTATGCCGGCATTCCCGTCACCCATCGCGACACCAATCATGCCGTGGTTTTCCTCACCGGCCATGACGATACTGGCGCCGTGCCGCAAGGCGTCGATTGGGGCGCCATCGCCAATGCCGCCCCGGTCATCGTCATGTATATGGCGGTCAAGCATCTGGGCTCCATCGCCGAAAAACTGATCGCCGCCGGCCGCGCCACCGACGACCGGCTGACCATCGTCTCCCACGTCGCCACGCCCCAGCAATCCGCCATCTCGACCACTCTGGCCGACGCGTCGAGCCTCACGGACGTGCCCACCCCCGCCATCATCGTGCTCGGCCCCGTCGGCGCCTATAGCCAGACGCTGGATTGGTATGTGCAAGGCGCCCGGAGCCATGTCTTTGGCTAAGGGCCTCGTCATCGCCGCCCCGCGCTCGGGCTCAGGCAAGACGCTGGTCACGCTCGGCCTGCTCGCCGCCCTGCGCCGCCAGGGCGTCATTGTCGCGCCCGCCAAAACCGGCCCCGACTATATCGACCCAGCCTTTCTCACCCGCGCCGCCCTGCGCGAGGCGGTCAATCTTGATCCCTGGTCGATGAGCCCTGCCCGCCTCAAGCATCTGGCCTCGGTCCAGGCGACAGGCGCCGAATTGCTGCTGGTCGAAGGCGTCATGGGCCTGTTCGACGCGGCCGCCGATGGCTTTGGCTCCACCGCCGACCTTGCTGAATTACTAGATCTGCCCGTTATCCTCGTGGTCGATGCCGACCGGCAAAGCCAGTCAGTCGCCCCGCTGGTGGCCGGCTTTGCTAATTGGCGCGTCGGCGTGCGGATCGCCGGCGTCATCCTCAATCGCGTCGCCTCAATGAAGCATGAGCGCATGCTGGTCGATGCACTGGCCGCCACCGGCATTCCATGCCTGGGCGCTATTCCGCGCAATCCGGCGCTGGCCGTGCCCGAGCGCCATCTCGGCCTGGTGCTGCCCGGCGAAGTCACCGCCTTCGAGACCTTCCTCGACACCGCCGCCGAAGTGGTTGGCGACTATATCGATCTCGACCGCCTGCGCGCTCTGGCCGCCCCTTTGCCCGAGGCCACTGAACCCGCGTCGTCGCTGCCGCCATTGGGCCAACGAATCGCCATCGCCCGCGACGCGGCTTTTGCGTTTCTTTATCCGCATCTGCTCGACGGCTGGCGGGCCATGGGGGCGGAGCTTAGCTTCTTCTCTCCCCTCGCTAATGAGGTTCCCGCGACCGATGCCAACGCAGTCTTCCTGCCCGGCGGCTATCCCGAATTGCATGGCGCCACCCTCGCCGCCGCCGACATATTCAAGACTGGCCTCGCCGCCGCGCGGGATCGCGATGCGCTGATCTATGGGGAATGCGGGGGCTTCATGGTGCTGGGCGAGACGCTGGTGGACAAGGCTGGCCAAAGCCACGCCATGGCCGGCCTCTTGCCCGTCACCACCCGCATCGATCGGCCCAAGCGCACGCTGGGTTATCGGCGGCTGGTGCATGCCGGGGCGCTGCCTTGGCCGGGGCGGTTGCATGGCCACGAATTCCACTATTCCTCGGCCAAGCAATCCCGCCTGACGCCGCTCTTTGCCGCCACCGACGCGACCGGTCAGGCGCTGCCGCCCATGGGTGCGGTGATCGGCAGGGTTATGGGGTCTTACGCCCACGTGATTGATGCGGCATAAGCCTGCTATGGCCAAGTCATTGATGTTCATGGGCACCGGGTCTGATGTAGGCAAGTCGCTGCTGGTGGCGGGCTTGTGCCGCGTGCTGGCCAATCGTGGGCTGCGGGTAGCCCCGTTCAAGCCGCAAAACATGTCCAACAATGCTGCCGTCACCGCCGATGGCGGCGAAATCGGCCGGGCGCAGGCGCTGCAGGCGCGAGCGGCGCGGCGTGAGCCCATCACGGCGATGAACCCGGTTTTGCTCAAGCCGGAGCAGGAAACCGGCTCGCAAGTGGTGGTGCGGGGGCAGCGGCGGGCGTCCATGTCTGCGCGGGCATATTGGGCGGAGCGCGGCAGACTTATGCCCGAAGTGCTGGGGGCGTTTCATGAACTCGCCGCCGATTGCGACTATGTCATCGTCGAAGGCGCCGGCAGTGCCTCCGAGGTCAATCTGCGGGCCAATGACATCGCAAATTTCGGCTTCGCCCAGGCCGCCGAACTGCCCGTCGTGCTGATCGGGGATATCCATCGTGGCGGCGTCATCGCTTCCATCGTCGGCACTTTCGCGGTGATTGGGGAGGCCGATGCCGGGCTGATCCGGGCTACTCTGGTCAATAAATTCCAGGGTGACCCATCGCTGTTTGCGGCCGGGATCGACTTCGTCGCTCAGCGGACGGGCGTGCCTTGCTTTGGCCCGGTGCCCTGGTTTGCCGACGCCGCCAAGCTGCCCGCCGAGGATGTTCTGGCGCTCGAAAGCTATGTTTCACGGGGCTCTGGCGGATTTACCATTGCCGTGCCGCGCTTGCCGCGCATTGCTAATTTCGACGATCTTGATCCGCTTCGCGCCGAGCCAGGGGTCAATCTCGTATTGGTCGAGCCCGGCCAGCCCATTCCGCGCAGTGCCGATCTCGTCATCCTGCCCGGCTCCAAGGCGACGCGGAGCGATCTGGCGGCTTTGCGGGCCAATGGCTGGGATATTGACCTGCTGGCCCACCATCGCGCTGGCGGGCGCATTCTGGGGATTTGCGGGGGGTATCAGATGCTTGGCCGGACCATCGCCGATCCGGATGGCATCGAGGGCGAGCCCGGTGTCAGTGCGGGGCTTGGCCTGCTCGATGTTGAAACCAGGCTGGAGCCGGTCAAGCAATTGCGGGTCGAGCAGGCGATCCATACCGCTTCTGGCCAGCCGATCAGCGGCTATCACATGCATATGGGCGTCACCGAGGGCACCGACCGTCAGCGGGCTTTTGCCAGCATTTCCGGGGCTTTGGAGGGGGCGGTGAGCGCCGATGGGCTGGTGACCGGCACCTATCTGCACGGCCTCTTTGCCGCCGACGCTTTCCGCCGCGCCTTTCTGGGCAATGCCGCCAGTCCTGATCTCGGCTATGAGGCCGGGGTCGAGCGGGCGCTGGATGATCTGGCGGCTCATCTGCAAACCCATCTCGATATCGATGCGCTGCTGGCGCTGGCTGAACCTGTGAGCCTTGCCTGATGTCTTTCCTGATCCCGCCCTTGGCCCTGCTGCTTGAACGTTTTGTGGGCTATCCGCCGCTTTTGACGGCCCGGATCGGGCATCCCGTCATGTGGTTTGGCTGGATGATTGCCTATATGGAACAACGCACTAACACGGCCAGCCGGGCGGCGTCGCAGCGCAAACTGGCGGGGATTGTGTCGCTGGCGCTGTTGCTGCTGGTGGCGCTGGTGGCGGCGTTGCTGGTGCAGCAGATCACGCGATCCATTCCCTTGGGCTGGCTGCTGGAAATGCTGATTGCCACGCCGTTTCTGGCGCAGAAGGAGCTTGGCCGGGCGGTCGAGGCGGTGGCGGATGCGCTGGGGGTTTCGCTGGCGGCGGGGCGCGAGGCGGTCAGCCAGATCGTCGGGCGCGATCCGCAAGCCCTTGATGAGGCTGGTGTTTCTCGCGCCGCGATCGAGACTCTTGCCGAAAGCACTTCGGATGGGGTCGTGGCGCCATGGTTCTGGCTGGTGCTGCTGGGGCTGCCCGGCATCGTGCTCTACAAGGCGATCAACACGGCCGATTCCATGATCGGGCATCTCAATGAGCGCTATCGCGACTATGGCTGGGCGGCGGCGCGGCTGGATGATGTGGTGAACTTTATCCCCGCCCGGCTGTCGGCGGTTTTGGTGACCATTGCCTGCTTTTTTATGCCCGATGCCAGCCCCTCCAAGGCGTGGGGGGCGGCAAGGCGGGATGCGCGGGGGCATAAGTCGCCGAACTCGGGGTGGCCGGAGGCCGCTTTTGCCGGGGCGCTGGGATTTTCGCTTGGCGGGCCAAGGCATTACGATGGCGAACTGGACGACCTGCCGACGATGGGTAACGGGGATAGACGGCTCGGCCGCTATCACATTACCCGGGCGCTCATGTTGTACACTATGGTGCTCAATGTGTTGCTTGGGGTGAGCGGACTGTTAGCGTTGACGATAGCATTCCTAGCCTCCCCCTGATAGGGGGAGGGATCTCTCCACTCTTGGGGCAGGATCGGGTGCCCGCCAAGCCGCGCTTCAAGCCTCGTGAATATGCGTCGGGTTCTGTTCCGGTGGTTCGCCCTTGAGGGTCATGGGCAAGCCGGCGACCACGAAATAGACGTCATCGCAGATTTCAGCGAGGCGTTGATGGGCGGCGCCAGCCAGGTCGCGGAAAGTGCGGGCCATGGCATTGTCGGGCACGATGCCCAGCCCCACTTCATTGCTGACAAGGATGACCTTGGCCCTTTTGAGCTGGATCAGGGTGGCGCCTAATTCGCTGACGGCGCTCGAGACGTCCTCATTGGCGAGCAACAGATTGGTGATCCATAGGGTCAGGCAATCGACCAGAATCACGTCGTGGTCCTTGGAGGCCCGGATCAAGGCGTCGGGCAGCTTGAGCGGCTCCTCGATCGTGGCAAAGCGCTCGCCGCGCACGGCCTTGTGACTGGCGACGCGGTCGCGCATTTCGCCATCCAGCGCTTCGGCCGTTGCCAGATAGGCGGGCTTGACCCCGCCATGCAGCGCCAGCCGCTCGGCAAAGCCGGTTTTGCCCGAGCGTGCGCCGCCCAGCACCAATACATGTCGTGTCATTTCGGCTCCTCTTCGTGCCGTCCGCCCACCCCGTTCAGAATCACAAAGCCTCAGCGGCGATGGGGTTGCGCCATTGCTGCAATCAGGCCATGCCAGCACTGCATTCTGGCACCAGCTTTTTGTGCCTTATTCTACTTTCGTCTTAGCATCTTTCGCATTATGGTCCGCGCCGAAACCAGCCCCTACAATCAATCACCCTAGTCCACGGAGTCGATTGCGTGCCCAGATATTATCTTGGCGTTGATGGCGGCGGCACCAATTGCCGCGTGCGTCTGGCCGACGAGAATCTCAAGACGCTCGCCGAAGTCAAGAACGGCCGCTCCAACTTGCAGATCGACGACGGTGAACCGGCCTATAAGGCCATTAGCGACGGCACCCGTGACGTATTCAAGGCCGCGGGCGTGGATTTTGCCGAGACCGCCAACACCTATGCCTGTTTCGGCATGGCCGGCGGGCGCATGGACACGGCCCGCGCCGAATTCCGCGCCCGGCCCTGGCCCTTTGCCGATGTCAAAGTCTATGACGATATCGATATCGCCCATGCCGGCGCGCTGGGTGGCGGCGAGGGCGGGGTGATCATCGTCGGCACCGGCTCGGCCGCGCTGGCCATTGTCGATGGGCAGCGCTTTCAATCGGGCGGCTGGGGTTTTCCCATTGGCGATCAGATGTCTGGCGCCATTCTGGGCCGGGAACTGGTGCGCTATGCCGTCGAGGCCGAGGATGGTCTGGTCGAGGCTTCGCCGTTGACCAAGGCCGTGATTGACCGGCTGGGCGGCAATAATCAGGCGGTGATGACCTGGGCCTTTGCCACCGAAATGAATCTCAGGATCATCAGCGCCGATGGCACCGAAGGGTGCGACGACGCCTTGATCGGTCGGGCGCCGGCCGAATTCGGCAAGCTGATGCCGCTGTTCATCGATTATCTGGAACAGGGCGATCCGGTGGCCCAGAAAATGCTCGATATCGAATTGGGCTATATCGATACCTATGTGCGCTGGTTCCAGGCGCGCAATGCCAAGGTGATGGCCATTGTCGGCGGCTTTGGCGAACGCCTGTTCCCCATTCTCAAGCAGCGCTACGGCGATTTCGTCGCCCTGCCCAAATTCGAGCCGCTCAATGGCGCGGTGATCCTCGCACGCCAGAACTTTCCTGCCTAACGACGCGTCAAACCAAGGACTTGCCAAGTGTCCAGCCGTATCATTCCCGTCCAGCCTTTCGATTATGTGGTGTTCGGCGCCACGGGCGACCTGACCAAGCGCAAGCTGATTCCCGCGCTCTACCACCGTTTCAAGGACGGCCAGTTCGACGGGCAGAGCCGCATTATCGGCGTCTCGCGTAGTAAGCTCAGCGATGCCGACTTCCAGAAGGCAGCGCGCGACGCGATCATCCAATTCGTCGAGAAGGAATACCAGGACGAGGCGGTAATCGACCGCTTCATCCAGATTTTCTCCTACGTACCGGTCGATGTGAGCGACCCGGCCAATGCCGGCGATCTCGGCAAGCAATTGCGCGACGATCCCAATATCGTGCGCGCCTTCTACCTCGCCGTGGCGCCGGACCTGTTCGAGCCAATCGCCGAATATCTGGCCAAGAAGAAATATTACCGCCGCGATGCCCGCGTGGTGATCGAAAAGCCGCTGGGCCATGACCTGGCTTCGTCCATGGAAATCAATGACGGCGTGGCCAAGATCTTCAAGGAAGATCAGGTCTACCGCATCGATCACTATCTGGGCAAAGAGACGGTGCAGAACCTGCTGGCGCTGCGTTTTGCCAATGCGCTGTTCGAGCCGGTGTGGAACTCGGCCCATATCGACCACGTGCAGCTGACCGTCTCGGAGTCGGTGGGTGCCGGCACGCGCGGCTATTATGACGAGAGCGGCGCGCTGCGCGACATGATCCAGAATCATATGTTGCAACTGCTGTGCCTCGTCGCCATGGAGCCACCGGCTTCCGACGACGCCAATGCCTTGCGCGACGAAAAGCTCAAAGTGCTGCGCGCGCTCAAGCCGATCGTCAATGGCGATGTGGCCAAGAACACCGTGCGCGGCCAGTATAAGGGCGTAAAGTCGGAAACCACGGCCGTGGCCGGCTACCAGGACGAATTGCCCGAGGACAAGAAGGGCAGCCGCACCGAGACCTTCGTCGCGCTCAAGGCGGAAGTGGAAAATTGGCGCTGGTCAGGCGTGCCGTTCTATTTCCGCACCGGCAAGCGCATGGCCAACCGGGTGTCGGAAATCTGCATCCAGTTCAAGCCGATCCCGCATTCGATTTTCGACCATGCCGAGGGCGCGCCTAAGGCCAATAAGCTGATCATCCGCCTGCAGCCCGACGAAGGCGTCAAGCTGTTGATGATGATCAAGGATCCGGGTCCGGGCGGCATGCGCCTGCGCGAAGTGCCGCTGAACCTGAGCTTTGCCGCAACCTTTGCCGAGCGCACGCCCGAGGCTTATGAGCGCCTGCTGCTCGACGTGATCCGTGGCAACCAGACGCTGTTCATGCGCCGCGATGAGCTGGAAGCGGCGTGGAAATGGGTGGACCCGATCCGCGAAGCGTGGGACCGTTCGAGTGAACCGCCCCAGCCCTATACGGCCGGCACCTGGGGCCCCACCGGCTCCATCGCTCTGATCGAGCGCGATGGGCGGACATGGTATGAGGACGATAATTAAGTGACTGCACAGCCCCAACTCGAGCGCCGCACCTTTGCTGACAAGCCGACCCTGGCCAAGGAATTGGCCGAGGCGGTGGCAGACCGCATCCGCACGGCGATTGCCGAGCGGGGCGTGGCGGCGATTGCGGTGAGCGGGGGCTCCACCCCGGCCCGGTTTTTCCAGGCTTTGGGCAAGACCAAGGATATCGACTGGACCAAGGTGATCGTCACCCTGGTCGACGAGCGCTGGGTCGATGAGACCAGCGACCGCTCCAATGCCCTGCTGGTCAACGAAAAAATGCTGCAGGGCCCGGCAGCGGTGGCGCGCTTCTTCCCGCTCTATTCGGGCGGTGACGAACCCGGCGTGACCGAAGTGGCCAAGACCAACGCATTGCTGGCCGATCTGCCCGAGCAATTCGCCGCCGTCGTGCTCGGCATGGGCGGGGACGGACACACGGCTTCGTTCTTCCCCGGCGGCGATACGTTGAGCGAGGCGCTGACCTCGGCCGGCCCCGCCATTGCGATCCACGCCCCCGGAGCGGGCGAGCCGCGCATCACCTTTACCCTACCGCGTCTCCTCCACACGGATGGGCTATACCTTCACATCGAAGGGGAGGAAAAGGCCGTCGTTCTCGACGCGGCTCTGGGAGATGGTCCCGCTGAGGACCTCCCCATCCGCGCCGTATTGCGCTCCGGCAAGCCTGTAACTGTCTACTGGTGCCCATAGTCCCCTCGGCGGTCCCCAATCGACTGCCCTGGCCACTACGCGGCTCCGCAGCAGCGTTCTCTTTTCGGAACAAGTGACCCCTCACTTGTCCGCGCGAGGACGCGACAACTGAGTTAGGAGCTCACTATGTCCGTTCGCCAAGCCATCCAGGATGTGACCGACCGCATCGCCGCGCGCAGTCGCGATAGCCGCAAGGATTATCTCAACCGGCTCGACGCGGCCCGCGAGGCGGGCGTTTACCGCTCGACCCTCTCCTGCGGCAATCTCGCGCATGGCTTTGCCGCCTGCACCCCTTCGGAAAAGGCGGCTCTGGCGGGCAACAAGACGCTCAACCTGGGCATTATCACCAGCTATAACGACATGCTGAGTGCCCACCAGCCCTATCAATTCTATCCCGAAATCATCAAGCAGGCGGCCCGCGAGATGGGCGCCACGGCGCAGGTTGCCGGTGGCGTGCCGGCCATGTGCGATGGGGTGACGCAAGGCCAGCCGGGCATGGATCTGAGCCTGTTCAGCCGCGACGTGATCGCCATGTCGACGGCCATTTCGCTCAGCCACAATATGTTCGACGCGGCGGTGTATCTGGGGATTTGCGACAAGATCGTGCCGGGCCTGCTGATCGGGGCGCTGACCTTCGGGCATCTGCCGGCGGTGTTCGTGCCGGCCGGGCCGATGCCTTCGGGCCTGCCCAATGACGAAAAGAGCAAGGTCCGCCAGCTCTATATGGAGGGCAAGGTCGGCCGTGCCGAACTGCTCGAAGCCGAGAGCAAGTCCTACCATTCGGCGGGCACCTGCACCTTCTATGGCACGGCCAATTCCAACCAGATGCTGATGGAAATCATGGGCCTGCACCTGCCGGGCGCCAGCTTCGTCAATCCGGGTACGCCCTTGCGCGATGCACTGACCCGCGAGGCCACGGTGCGGGCGCTGTCGCTGAGCGCGCAGGGCAATGATTATACCCCGGCCGGGCACGTCATCGACGAAAAGGCCATCGTCAACGGGCTGGTGGGTCTGCACGCCACGGGCGGCTCGACCAATCACACCATGCACCTGATCGCCATTGCGGCGGCGGCGGGCCTGCATGTGACCTGGGACGATATGAGCGATCTCTCGGACGCGACGCCGCTTTTGGCCCGCGTCTATCCCAATGGCGTGGCCGATGTGAACCATTTCCACGCGGCGGGCGGCATGGGCTTTTTGATCCAGGAATTGCTCGAAAGCGGGCATTTGCACGAAGACGTCAAGACCGTCTGGGGCAATGGGCTGTCCAATTACACCGTGGAAGCCAAGCTGATCGAGGACAAGCTGGCCTTCGAGGCGGCGCCCAAGGAATCGGCGCTGCCCAAGGTTTTGACCTCGACCAAGACGCCATTCCAGGAGACTGGCGGCCTGAAGCTTTTGTCGGGGAATCTCGGCCGGTCAGTCATCAAGGTCTCGGCGGTCAAGCCGGAACATCGGGTGATCGAAGCGCCGGCCCGGGTGTTCCATGGGCAGGACGGGCTGCTGGCCGCGTTCAAGGCGGGCGAACTGACCGGCGACGTGATCGCCGTGGTGCGGTTCTCTGGCCCCCGGGCCCTGGGCATGCCCGAATTGCACAAGCTGACGCCCCCGCTCGGTGTGTTGCAGGATCGTGGTTTCAAGGTGGCGCTGCTGACCGATGGGCGCATGTCGGGTGCCTCGGGCAAGGTGCCGGCGGCCATCCACATGACGCCGGAAGCCGTCGATGGCGGCCCGATCAGCAAGATCCGCGATGGCGACATGATCCGGCTCGACGCCAATGAAGGCACGCTGACCTTCCTGGGCGACGAAAAGGAATTCTTTGCCCGCACGCCGGCTACCGAGGATTTGCGGCCCCAGCATTTCGGCATGGGCCGCGAACTGTTTGCCGGATTCCGCAGCCTCGTCGGCGTCGCCGATCGCGGCGCCAGCGTCTTTCAATAGGCCGGAGGCGGCCCGACATAACGTGCGCGGGGCCGGATCAGTGATCCGGTCTCGATCTGCTCGAGCGCATGGGCGAGCCACCCCACCGAGCGGGCCAGCGTGAAGAGGATCAAGGGCGCCGCCGGCGGTAGGCTGAAGGCGGCGGCCATGGCCGAGAGCGCGAAATCGATATTTGGCTTTTCACCCACCAGGGCTTCGCCGATTGCTGCGAGGTCGCGATAAAGCGGCGGCGCTTCGAACCGGGCCAGCAATTCGGCCGCGCGGACATCGCCATGGGGATAGAGCCGGTGGCCGAAACAGGGCAGGGCGCGTCCCTGCCGCAGGCTGAGCTGCACCGCTTGCTCCGGGCCGAGCCGTTCGGCCGCGTCCACCAGTTCATCCATTGCTGCCGCCGCGCCGCCATGCAGTGGGCCGCTGAGCGTGCAGAGGCCCGACAGCACTGCGGCTGAGAGCGGTGCGCCGGTCGATACGGTGATCCGCGCGCAAAAGGTCGAGGTGTTGAGCTCATGCTCGGCCAGGAGCACCAGGGCGCGCCGGATGATGTCGGCGGCTTCGGGACGATGCCAATGGCGGGCGAGGCGTTCATGGGCGGTTAGCTCGGTCGCCGTCGAGCCCGCCAGCGCGCGGGACACCGCGCCCATTACGCGGGCCGCGTCGGCATGCAGCACGGCACTGCCGCGCCCGAGCGTGGGCATGTCGCTCGCGGCGAGGCGCCCGAGCACGGTGAAGGCTTGCGCCAGGCCGGCGATCTCTTCGCCCGGCATGATGGGAAAGCGCGGCCGCTTGCCGCCCCAGAGCAGGCCGGCCACGGCTTCCAGATCGGCCGTGCGCGACAGGACCGCCGCATCCTCGCCGCGATAATAGAGCCGTCCATCCTGCACGGTTGAAATCGTCGTCGGCAGGACGGGATCGCCCCAGGCGATGGACTGCGCCGCCACGGTCTCGGCCTTGCGGCGGCCATGCTGGCGGCTGGCGAGCCGGTCGATATCCTCGGTGCTGTAAAGACTGCGGCGTGGGTCGGTCGCGTCGGGCTTGGCCGCGATCCGGCCGCGACTGACATTGGCGTAGAGCGTCTGCGGCTTGGTGCCCAGACGCTGCAAGGCCTGCTCGGCGGTGATCCAGCCCATGGAACCTCACATTGATCAGTAGCATCAAGATTGACGTCAATCTTGAGCAAGCCCATTTACCCAATGAAGCAGAGGAGAGACAAGATGATCTCTGGATTGGACGACGTCATCGCAGCCGAAACCATGCTGTCGGATGTGGATGGGCTCAATGGGCGGCTGATCATCGCCGGCCACTCGCTCGACGCGCTGGCGGGGCACACCAGCTACGAGGCCATGCTGGCCTTGTTGCTTGGCGATTTCCTTGAAGCGGACAGCGCCGCCATCACCCGGAACCTGGCTGTGGCCCGTAAAGAGGTGCATGGCTATATCCAAGGCGTTGACGCGGTCATTCTGGCGCTGAGCCCGATCGAAGGCCTGCGCGCCATGATCGCGCGGCTGCCCGATGGGGAGGACCGCGACACCGCCTATCGGCTGCTGGCTGCCCCGGCAGTGTTCACGCCCGCTTTGCTACGCTTGCAGCAGGGAATGCCGGTGGTGGCGCCCAGCGACACGCTGGGCCACGCTGCCGATATGCTGGCGATGTTGACTGGTAGCGCGCCGACCCAGGCGCAGGTCAATGCACTCGATACCTATCTGGTGACGGTGTCCGACCACGGGCTGAATGCTTCGACCTTTGCCGCCCGCGTGGTGGCCTCGACCCGCGCCGGGCTGACTTCCGCCATTCTGGCGGCTCTGAGCGCGCTCAAGGGTCCGCTGCATGGTGGTGCACCCGGCCCGGTGCTCGATATGTTGGATGCCATCGGCACGCCCGACCGCGCCGAGCCGTGGCTGGCGACGGAACTGGCGCGTGGTGAACGGCTGATGGGCTTTGGCCACCGCATCTATCGCGTGCGCGACCCGCGCGCCGATGCGCTCAAGAACGCGCTGCGGCAACTGGCTGAGGCCGGCGCGGTGCCGGCCGAGCGGCTGGCTTTGGCGGAGGCTGTTGAGCACTCCGCGCTGGTTCTGCTGCGACAGAAGAAGCCGGATCGGGCGCTGGAGACCAATGTGGAGTTTTATACGGCGCTGTTGCTCGAGGCGCTTGGCCTGCCGCGCGAGGCGTTTACCTGCGTGTTTGCGGCGGGACGGGTTGGTGGCTGGATCGGGCATGCGCGCGAGCAGATTGATCACGGTCGGCTGATCCGGCCGCAGTCCAAATATATAGGGCCGTTGGCGGCCTAGGTAAGTTGCCCCCCAGGCCCTCCTCCCCACCGGCTCTCCCTCGGGCTGCCCCGAGGGCCAATCGCCGCTTGTGCCGGGTTGAGAATGGCCCTCGGGTCGAGCCCGAGGGAGATGCGGTGGGTGTGGAGAGGTAGTGCCTAGGCCCCTATCGGCTCCGCCCGAACAGGCGCTCAATATCTTTCTGCTTGAGCTCGACATAGGTGGGGCGGCCGTGGATGCATTGGCCGGAATGGGGGGTGGCTTCCATGTCGCGGAGCAGGGCGTTCATTTCGTCAACGCGCAGGCGCCGGCCGGAGCGGACGGAGCCGTGGCAGGCCATGCGGGCGATGATCTCGTCCATGCGATCGGCGACGGCGCTGGAGGTGTCCCATTCGGCCAGGCCATCGGCCACGTCACGGACCAGGCCGTTGATGTCGGAATTGCCGAGCAAAGCCGGGGTTTCGCGCACGGCGATGGCGCGGGGGCCGAAACGTTCGAGGTAGAGGCCGAAGCGTTCAAGGTCAGGGGCGGCGTCTTCGAGCCGGGCGCAATCTTCTTCGGGTAGTTCGATGACCAGGGGGATCAACTGGGCCTGGCTGGGCACCGGGCCAGAGGCGAGTTGGGCCTTGAAGCGTTCATAGACCAGGCGCTCATGGGCGGCGTGCTGATCGACCAGCAGCAGGCCCTCGCTATTCTGGGCGATGATGAAATTGTCGAACATCTGCGCGCGGGCGGTGCCGAGGGGGAATTCCATCACAGCCGGCGAGGCTTCGCTCTCGACGCGGGCGCTGGGCTCGTTGAGGCCTTCAATGCCCTGCTGCTGGGCAGTGGCGCCGTATTGGGGCGAAAAGGGATTGGCGCTGCCATAGCCTGAGGCCCGGTCATAACTGGCAAAGGGCATTGCCGGGCGCATGAAATCCTGGCGCTGCGGGGGCGCACCGGCGGGCGCTGCCTCATAGTTTGGGGTGGTGAACGCCCCCAGAATGTCGTCGGCAACGCTGGTGGAGGCTTTAAAGCCCGCAGCGGTCAGTGCCTCGCCGATGGCGCGGATGACTGCGCTCCGCACGGCGCCAGCATCGCGGAAGCGCAGTTCGGCCTTGGCGGGGTGCACATTGACGTCAACCTCGGCCGGGTCGATGGCGATGTAGAGGGCGACGACCGGGAAGCGGTCGCGGAAGGTGTAATCGGCATAGGCGGCGCGGATGGCGCCGACCAGCACCTTGTCGCGCACCGAGCGGCCATTGACGAAGTAGAACTGGGATAGCGAATTGGCGCGGGTATAGGTGGGCAGGCCCGCCAGGCCTGCGACCACCACACCATGGCGCGAACTGGCGAGCCGCACGGCATTTTGCGCGAAATCATCGCCGATGACCTGGGCCAGCCGCGCTTCCAGCGCGCCAGCACCGCTGACGGCGGGCCAATTGGCGGGGGAACGATCGGTGCCGTTGAGGACGAAATGCACGCCCGGATTGGCCATGGCGAGGCGCTTCATCACGTCGGTGATGGCCCCGGCCTCGGCCCGGTCGGTTTTCAAAAATTTCAGCCGCGCGGGGACATTGCCGAAGAGGTTCTTGACCTCGACGACAGTACCCCGGTTCATCGCCTGTGGCACGGGGCCGGAGCGCACGCCACTGCGCACCTCAATGCGCAGGCCGCTTTCGGCATTGACGGGGCGGGAGGAGACGGTCAGTTCGGCAACGGAGCCGATCGAGGCCAATGCCTCGCCGCGAAAGCCCAGGGTGCGGATATCGTCGAGATCATCGACACTGAGCTTGGAGGTGGCGTGGCGCTCGACTGAGAGGACGAGATCGGCTTGGTCCATGCCATGGCCGTCATCCTCGATGCGCATCAGGGTTTTGCCGCCGCCGGCGGTGGTGACGACGATGCGGCTGGCGCCGGCGTCGATGGCGTTTTCGACCAATTCCTTGACCACGCTGGCAGGCCGCTCCACCACCTCGCCGGCGGCGATGCGGTTGATCAGATCTTCGGGAAGCTGGCGAATGGGCAAGGATCGATTCTCCTGAGGGGAGAATATAGGCGATGGCGGGGGAGTTTCCGACCCGGTTCCGCCGTTTTCACCGGCTCAGTCATCGACGAGGCATGGCGCCGAGAACAGATCGCCCCGCCAGGCGCCGGAGAAGGTGCGGGAGGCGACGATGAGCCAGACCAGAGCTAGTGCCCCGACCAGCACGTTACCGAACACCATGAGCGGGGCGAATGGCACGATATGGGCCAGCTTGAGCGTGGTGACGGCATAAACGCCCAGTGGGAAGGTGAAGGCCCACCAACCGAGGTTGAATGGCACATCGCCGCGGAAATAGCGCAGGGTGATCAGGCCCGCCATGCCCAGCCACCACAGGCTATAGCCCCAGAGCAGCACGGCGATGAGGAAGCTGGCCCCACCCACCGCGCCCGCATAGGCGCCAAGGCCATTGGCCTCGAGCACCTGGGGCACGTGCTCGGCCAGCAGCAACATGCCCAATGCGCCGGTGGCGATGGGGCCCAGCGCCAGCCAGCAGGAGCTGGCCATATTGGCGTCGGGCAGGTTGTGCACGATCATCCGCACCACCAGCACGACGAGCAAGCCCAGCGCCAGCGGCACCGAGCAGGCCCAGAGGCAATAACTGAGCAGGGTGATGGTGAGCTGATCGGCCGGGCCGAGATGGGGCACGAGCAGGCCGCCGCTAGCGGCGGTAACCTCGGCGGCGACGATGGGCAGCAGCCAGATGGCGGTCATCTGCTGGGGCGAATGGCTCTGGCGGGTGAACATCATGAAGGGCACGCCGATGCCGCAGGCCAGCGCCAGCGCTGCATCGAGCCACCACAGGGCATGGGCCACCGGAATTATGGCCGTGCCGAAGGTGGGTAGGCCGAACAGCAGGGCGCCATTGATGAGCGTGGCCAGGCCCATGGGAATGCAGCCCAGCGACATGGACATGCTCGAATGCGCCAGGATGCGTTTGGCGCCGGAAAAATGGGTGACCCAGCGCGTGGCATAAAGCGCGGTGAAGAGGGTGAACAGCGCTATGTTGAAGAGCCAAAGCACCGTGCCGGCGGCAAAGAGCAGCGGTAGATCGGGGAATTGGCCCAGCGCTATCGCCAGAATTCCGGTGCCCATGGTGGCGGCAAACCAGTTGGGCGTGAAAAAGCGCACCGCGTCGGCTGGGGAGGCAAGGCGGGACAGTGGGCGGATAGCGGCGACGGCGATGGACATGGGGAACCTCTGCGCCGAGCAATAGCGCCGAAGCGATGTTCGTTTCCAACGCATGATTTATGTGAGATCAATCGATAATATCGATTGATTGGTGCGGACATGACCCTTGAGCAATTGCGGATTTTCCTGGCCGTCGCGGAGCGCCAGCACATCACGCGGGCGGCGGAGGGGCTGCATATGACGCAGTCGGCGGTGAGCGCGGCGGTTTCGGCGCTGGAAAACCGGCATGGCGTAACGCTGTTCGACCGGGTGGGGCGCTCCATTGTGCTCAACGAAGCGGGGCGGACGTTTTTGCCCGAGGCGCAGGCGGTGCTGGACCGGGCCAAGGCGGCGCAGGGGGCCCTGGATGATCTGTCGCGGCTGTTGCGGGGGCGGCTGTCGGTGATGGCGAGCCAGACCGTGGCCGATTACTGGCTGCCGCGGCGGCTGGTGGCCTATCGGCAGATGCATCCGCGAATCGAGCTGGACATGGCATTTGGCAATACCGGCCAGGTGGCCGATGGGGTCGAGAGCGGACTGGCTGAACTGGGGTTGGTGGAGGGCCAGGTGAGCCGGCCGGCGCTGAGCGTGGACCTGCTCGATCAGGACGAGATGGTCGTGGTGGTCGGCGCCGGGCACGCCTGGGCCGAGGCGGGCGTGGCGCAAGCGGCGGGCTATGGTGGCACGGCCTGGGTATTGCGCGAGACGGGGTCGGGCACGCGGGCGGCGTTTGATGGCATGATTGCCAAGGCGGGAATTGATGCGGCGGCGCTGGATATTGCCATGGTGCTGCCGGGCAATGAGGCGGTGCTGGGCGTGGTGGAGGCGGGGCTGGGGGCGACTTTGGTGTCGCGGGCTGTGGCGCGGGCGCGGGTGGTTGCGGGGCTGCTGAGCGTGGTCGACCTGCCCGTGGTGCGGCGCAGTTTTTATCTGCTGCGGCACAAGGAGCGCTATCGCACCAAGGCGGCTGAGGCGTTTCTGGCCATGGTTGGCAGCGCGCGGGCAAACGGCTAGGAAGAGCCATGACCGCTTCACGCTCACCCATGGATCTGGCGCTGGCTTTGGCCGAGGAGGCCGCCGCGCATGGCGAAGCGCCGGTGGGCGCGGTGGTGATGGAGGGCGATATCGTGCTCGCCGCCGAGCGCAATCGGATGAAGGCGCTGAACGATCCGACTGGCCATGCCGAGATGCTGGCGATCCGAGCGGCTCTGGCCAAGCGGGGGAGTGGGCGGCTCGATGGCTGCGATCTTTATGTGACGCTGGAGCCCTGCGCCATGTGTGCGGGGGCCATTGCCCATGTGCGGCTGCGGCGGGTCTATTTCGCGGCCGAGGATATTAAGGCCGGGGCGGTGGAGAATGGCGTGCGGCTGTTCGAGCAACCGACCTGTCATCATCATCCTGAGGTCATCGGCGGCATTGGCGCCAGCCGGTCAGAAGCGCTGTTGCGCGACTTTTTCCGGGGACTGCGTAGCGACTAAACCCGACATCACCCTAGCCCTGCGCTGTTTGGCGCGCTATTGCCAAAGCCAAGACCATTCGGAGCCCACGCCCATGATCATCGAGCCCAAGATTCGCGGCTTCATCTGCACCACCGCGCACCCCGTCGGTTGCGCCACCAATGTTCAGCGCCAGATCGACCATGTCGTGGTCAAGGGCGAGATCCCATCGGCCCGTCGCCGGGTGCTGGTGCTGGGCTGCTCGACCGGCTATGGGCTGGCGTCGCGGATCGTCACGACCTTTGGCAGCGGCGCCGACACGATCGGCGTTTCGTTCGAAAAGCCGCCGGCGGAAAACAAGACCGCCAGCGCCGGCTGGTACAATAACCGCGCTTTCGAGCAGCGCGCCAAGGCCGCCGGCCGGTTGGCGCTAACCATTGAAGGCGATGCTTTCTCGGATGCCATCAAGGCCGAGACCATCGAGGCGATCCGCCAGAATTTGGGCCAGATCGACCTGATCGTTTATAGCCTGGCCTCGCCCGTGCGCACCGACCCGGCCACTGGTGAAACCTATCGCTCGGCCATCAAGCCCTTTGGCGCCGCCGTTGCCGCCAAGACGCTGAATACTGCCACCGGGGAAGTCTCCGAAGTGGTGATCGAGCCCGCGACCGACGAAGAAGCCGCCGCCACCGTCAAGGTGATGGGCGGCGAGGATTGGCAGCTGTGGATTTCGGCGCTGGCCGATGCGGGCGTGCTGGCCGATGGCTTCACCACGCTCAACTACACCTATCTGGGCAGTGAGCTGACCTGGCCGATCTATCACAAGGGCACGCTGGGCGTGGCCAAGGCCGATCTGGACCGTGCTGCCGGGGAAATCCGCAGCCGCTTTGGCGATACCAGCGCCTATGTCGTGGCGCTCAAGGCAGTTGTCACCCAGGCCAGCTCGGCTATTCCGGTGGTGCCGCTCTATGGCACGCTGCTGCTCAAGGTGATGGCCGAGATGGGGCTGAACGAGGGCACGATCGAGCAGATCGACCGGCTGTTCCGTACCAAGCTGGCCGATCCGGTGATCGACGAAGCGCACCGCCTGCGTGTTGACGACTGGGAGCTGTCGCCGACCGTGCAGGCCGAAATGGTCCGTCGTTGGCCGCTGCTGTCGACTGAGACGCTGCCGGAATTGGCGGATTTGAAGACGTATCGTGCTGAGTTTCTGAAGCTGTTCGGCTTTGGGCTGGGTGGGGTGGATTACACAGCGGATGTTGATCCGCGCGAGGTTTAAGGGTCCGTTTTCTATTCCAATCACCGGCTCTCCCTCGGGCTTGACCCGAGGGCCTCTCGCCACTTGTGCCGGGCTGAGAGTGGCCCTCGGGTCAAGCCCGAGCGAGAACGGTGGGTGGGAGGAGAGCGGTGGGAGTGTAAAAGAGGCCGCGCGCCCTAATTGCTCGGGATCACCGGCACCTTGCCCTGGATATAGGCCTCGATTTTCGTTTCCAGCATGCGCTTGAAGCGCTCTTTTTCGGGCTCGGCATTGGCGACGATTTCGCGGACGCGCCAGAATTCCAGCGCGCCGAAATTGGTGACATGGGGCCGGATATAGATGTCGGGCGGATAGGCGGCCATCATATGGGCGGTCAGCGAATGCATCATGATCTGGGCTGAGCCGAACCACACGTCGAGCGGCTTGTGATCGGTCTTGGCGATGCCTTCGGAAGGATCGCCATTGACGTCGATGCCAATGAGGAAATCGGTGTCGATATCGGCCTGATCGAGCGGCAGCGGATTGACCACGCCGCCATCGACCAGGATGTGATTGGCATAGACCACGGGCCGGAACAGGCTCGGAATGGCGATCGAGCCGGCAATGGCGGGGCGCAACAGGCCCGAATTGAACACGACCTGATGCCAGGACTGGAAATCGGTCGCCACCACATAGAGCGGGATCTTGAGATCCTTGAACTCGCGCGGGAAGTTGGGCGGGGTGAAGGCATCCACCACATTGGTGGCGTCCAGCTGCATCGAAATGCCGTTCTTGAGAATGCCGCTAATGCCGCGGATCTGGGTGGCCCAAAGCTTGGTGGCGATGATTTTCATGGTGCCCAGCACCTTGAAGGAATGTTCGCGCAATTCCGCCCCGGTCATGCCGGCAGCCCAGCCAGCGCCGATCAACGCGCCAATTGACGTGCCGGCGATAACGGCAGGTTTGATCCCCAGCTCGTCCATCGCCTCGATATAGGGAATATGGGTCAGCCCGCGTGCCGACCCGCCGCCCAGGGCTACTCCGATGCGTGGTCCGGCTGTGGTGCTCACTCTGGCCCGCTCCTTGCCATCCGGGCGAAGCCGACTCGCCAGTGCCTGGCCCCGGAGCTGGATGGGGACTAGCGGGCGCGGCGGCTTCTGCTCGGAAAGATAGGGTAGGTCGCCGGGATTGCGAAAGGGTTCACGCCGATGTGGTGAATTCTCGGGCAATCTGCCGCCAGCCGATATCTCGGCGGCAAAAGCCCTCTGGCCAAACAATCTGATCCACGCCTGCGTAAGCACGCTGCTGCGCCTCTTTTACGGTCGAGCCCAGCGCGGTGACATTCAGCACGCGCCCGCCGGCAGCAAGTAAACGCTGGCCATCGCGGCGCGTTCCCGCATGAAAGACATGCAGGTCCGGTGTATTCAGGCCCTCGGCGTTTTTGATTTCGCTGCCCTTGCCGTAATCGCCGGGATAGCCATTCGTCGCCATGATGACGGTAACGGCATATTGGTCTTTCCAGGCCACATGCTGACCCGCCAGCGCGCCGGTTGCGGTGGCAAACAGCAGCTCCAGCAGGTCGCTCTCGAGGCGCATCATCATGGCCTGCGTTTCGGGGTCGCCGAAGCGGGCATTGTATTCGACGAGCTTGGGCCCATCGGCAGTGAGCATCAGCCCGGCATAGAGCACGCCCTGATAGGGAGTGCCGCGCGCGGCAAGGCCCCGCACGGTCGGCTCGATGATGCGGGCCATGGCGTCGTCATATTGCTCGATCGTCATCACATCGGCGGGCGAATAGGCGCCCATGCCGCCGGTATTGGGGCCGGTATCGCCATCAAAGGCTCGCTTGTGATCCTGTGCGGTGGTCAGGGGGAGAATATTGGTGCCATCGCAGAGCACGAAAAGGCTGACTTCCTCGCCCTCCATGAACTCCTCGATCACGACTTCCGCGCCCGAAGCGCCAAAGGCGCCGGCAAAGCAATCGATCACGGCCTCTTCGGCTTCCTCGACGCTCATCGCGACCGTGACGCCCTTGCCGGCGGCCAGGCCATCGGCCTTGATTACGATGGGCGCGCCATGCGTGTAGATATGGGCAAGGGCGGCGGCTTCATTGTCAAAGCGGCCATAGGCGGCGGTGGGGATATCCATCTCGTCGCAGAGCGCCTTGGTAAAGCCCTTGGAGCCTTCGAGCTGGCCAGCGGCCTTGGAGGGGCAGAAACAGGCGAAGCCGGCGGCGCGGAGGTCATCGCCGAGGCCAGCCACGACCTGGGCATCGGGGCCGACGACCACGAAATCGATTGCGTGCTGGTGGCAGAGGGCGATCACCGCGTCATGGTTGGTGATGTCGACCGGCAGGTTCTCGGCCACGGCATCAGTGCCGCCATTGCCCGGGGCGATGAAGAGTTTGGTGAGCTTGGGGGATTGGGCGATTTTCCACGCCAGGGCATGCTCGCGCCCGCCGCTACCAATGACCAGAACCCGCATGCTTTGCCCTCCGCCGCTATGGGCGGGGTGATGCACGAGATAAAGCGGGGAGGCAAGGGTTTTGGGGTTTTGGTACTCAGTCCCATTCCAATCACTGGGCTTCCCTCGGACTTGATCCGAGGGCCGCTCGCCGCTTGTGCCGGGTGGGGAATGGCCCTCGGGTCGAGCCCGAGGGAGATGCGGTGGGTGGGGATGGTTTGTGCAAAATATATCCCAACCCCGATGTCATCCCGGCGGAGGCCGGGATCCAGGTCCGTGGTGCGCCGCATACATCCAGCTTGGGGGTGGTCTTCAGCATGGATTCCGGCCTTCGCCGGAATGGCACCGTGGTGGAGATGGGGCTGGGTGCCCTTGCCTTGCCTCAGCGGCAAATAGGCAAAAATTACATCTCGGCTTCTTTGAAAATCCGGGTCAGATCGCCATTCCATTCGCCGTGGAATTTCTCGAGCCAGCGCTCGGCCGGGGATTTGGCGAGGCGGATGGTTTCTTCCAGCGGGGCGAGGTGGATGGTTTCGTCCTGGCCCTTGGCGTTGCGGCGGTTGCGGCGGACGAGGCCCGCTTCGGCAATGCCGACGGCCTGGGCGGCGATGTCGTAGAGATTGGAGCGGTCGTGCGGGGTGTTGAGGCCCAGGCGGGGGACCTCGCGGCGCATATGTTCGCGTTCTTCGTCGGTCCAGGGCTGGATCAGCTCATAGGCGGCTTCGAGGGAGACATCGTCATAGAGCAGCCCGACCCAGAAGGCCGAAAGCGCGGTGACCGATTTCTCGTCGCCCATATCGGCGCCGCGCATTTCGAGGAACTGCTTGAGGCGCACTTCGGGGAAGATGGTGCCCAGATGGTAGTTCCAGTCGCGCCGGGTCGGCTTTTCGCCGGGTAATTGCGGCAGCTTGCCTTCGAGGAAGGCGCGGAAGCTCTCGCCGGCGACGTTGATGTAGTGGCCATCGCGGAGGACGAAATACATCGGCACATCCAGCGCATAGTCGGCATATTGCTCGAAGCCGAAGCCTTCTTCGAACACGAAGGGCAGCATGCCGGTGCGGGCATTGTCGGTATTGAGCCAGATATGGCTGCGGAAGCTGAGATAGCCGCTATCCTTGCCATCGACGAAGGGCGAATTGGCAAACAGCGCCGTGGCGACCGGCTGCAGAGCCAGCGAGACACGGAACTTCTTGACCATGTCGGCTTCGCTCGAAAAATCGAGATTGGTCTGTACCGTGGCGGAGCGGAACATCATCGAGGTGCCCAGCGTGCCGACCTTGTCCATATAGGGCGCCATGATGCCATAGCGCGATTTGGGCATGACTTCGATTTCGGGCACGCTCCAGAGCGGGGTAACGCCGAGGCCGAGGAAATGAATGTCGAGCGGGGCGGCGACCTCCTTGACCACGCGCATATGCTCGGCGGTTTCGGCGGCGGTGGCATGCAGGTCCGGCTGGGGCGCGCCGGACAACTCGAATTGCCCACCCGGCTCGAGCGAAATGCCGCCATGTGCGTCCTTGTCCCACAGGCCGATGGGATTGCCCTCGTCGAAAAAGGGCTCCCAGCCGGTGCGTTCGGCGACGCCGTCGAGCAGGGCGCGGATGCCGTTTGGACCCTCGTAAGCAACGGGGCGGAGCGGATTGGTGTGGAACACGTGTTTTTCGTGCTCGGTGCCGATGCGCCATTGCTCGGCGGGCTTATTGCCCCGCGCCATGCCGTCGATGAGGTCGGCCCGCGATTCAATCAGGGGCGAATATGTGTCGGCGCCGGCCATTAAAGTCCTCTTGCGATGAGGGGGTCATTGTTGGGCGCGAACATAGCGAGGCGCAAGCCGAAAGCAATCGGCTTTTATCGCCAATCACCGATGGTCGCTTGAATCACGGCCAATGCGGCCACCGCGGCGGTATCGGCGCGCAGAATCCTGGGGCCAAGGCTGATCGGAATGACGAAGTTTTGAGCGCGCAGCTTGGCGCGTTCGTCCTCGGAAAACCCGCCT
The DNA here is from genome assembly GCF_044987315.1 of Devosia sp. ZW T5_3. Taxonomy (NCBI): domain Bacteria; kingdom Pseudomonadati; phylum Pseudomonadota; class Alphaproteobacteria; order Hyphomicrobiales; family Devosiaceae; genus Devosia; species Devosia sp. ZW T5_3. The sequence continues at coordinate 7,102 of NZ_JBJDRE010000026.1, read as the reverse complement.
TCGGGGCCGATCAGCACGCCGATCGGCTGGCCGCGTAGGGCGGTGAGGGTGTCAACCGGGGAGGCGGAGGCGGCGCTTTCATCGGCGAGGATCAGCTTGCGTTCTCCTTGTTCTGTGGCCCAGCCATCGATCAGGCGGTCCAGTGTGATCTCGGTGGCGACCTTGGGGACGCTGAGCACTTCGCATTGCTCGGCGGCCTCGATGGCATTGGCGACCAGCTTTTCATGCTTGAGGCGGCTGACCTGGGTGAACTTGGTCAGGACAGGCTGGATGACGCCCGCGCCCATCTCGACGGCCTTTTGCACCACATAATCGAGCCGCTCGGTCTTGAGTGGGGCAAAGCCGTACCAAAGGTCCGATACGGGTGTCTGCGGCGCGATCTGTTCGACCAGATCAAGCGTCACCGATTTCTTGGAATCGCTGGCGAGGCGGGCCAGCCACGCCCCATCGCGGCCATTGAACAGCACGACTTCATCGCCCACGCTTTTGCGCAAAACGGCGGCGAGATAGAGCGATTGGTCCTTGCCCAGGGTGAGTTGGGCATGGGCGGCAAGGTCGGGTTCGATGTGGAGGCGCGGCAGGGAAGCGTGGGTGCGGGGCATGGGCAAGTGTGTTGATTGGCTGTCACGGCGCAGTTAGGACTGAAGCTGTCGTTTGATCAAGGCCGGGTCTATCCGCCTTGTGGTTTTTGGCGAGCGCGATGACCAACAGCAATGAAACCCCTCCTGTCCCCGGCACAGTCGCCGATGCCCAATCGGGCAATTGGGTGGATCGCTATGCCCCCGATTGGCTCAAACCCTATGCGCGGCTGGCGCGGTGGGACCGGCCGATCGGCATCTGGCTGCTGTTCTGGCCCTGCACCTGGGGGCTGGCTCTGGCGGCGGTGGCCAATCCGGCGCGGGGTTTTGACTGGATTGCCTGTGTCCTGATGTTTATCGGCGCGGCTTTGATGCGCGGCGCGGGGTGTACGTTTAACGACATTGTCGACCGCGATATCGATATGCAGGTAGCGCGCACCCGCTCGCGGCCCATTCCTTCAGGGCAGGTCACGGCCAGGCAGGCGCTGGTTTTTCTCGTGGCGCAGGCGCTGCTGGGGGCGATCGTGCTGTTTCAGTTCAATCGCTTCACCGTCATCGCCGGCGTGGCCTCGCTGGTACTGGTGGCGATTTATCCCTTCATGAAGCGGGTCACCTGGTGGCCGCAGGCATTTTTGGGGCTGGCCTTTTCGTACGGCGCACTGGTGGGCTGGAGCAGCCAGACCGGCGGCTTTTCGGTGGCGATCCTGCTGGTGTATTTCGGCACGATAATGTGGGTCATCGGCTATGACACGCTCTATGCGCTGCAGGATATCGAGGATGATGCGCTGATCGGGGTCAAATCCACGGCGCGCCTATTCGGCAGTAAGACGCGGCCGATTGTGGGTGGATTTTATGCCGGGGCTTACCTGCTGTGGCTCGTGGGGGCGATTGTGGCTGGGGCGGGATTGGTGTTCTTTTTCCTCTCGCTGGTCGCTGGGGGATTGCTGGCCTGGCAGGTCTGGACGCTGGACGGTACGGTGCCGGAAAATCCGGCGGCGCGGTTCAAGCTCAACCATTATGTGGGGATTGCGCTGGTGCTGGCGCTGCTGGCGGAGTGGGTTTGGTAGGATTGTGCCACGACCTCGTGGTTCGACAGGCTCACCATGAGGTCTACTTTTAGACCGCATGCCAATCAGTAGACCTCATCCTGAGCCTGTCGAAGGACGAGGTCGTGCCACCCAAGGGCCAAAAAAACGACAAAGGGGCTAGCCGCACCACCGGCTAACCCCTTTGTCGTGCTTTGGAGGCAGTAACTGATTAGTTGGCTTCGCTCTGGCCGGGCTTGCGGCGATTGAGGAAGCGGGGGCGACGGTTGGCTTCGGCGGCGAGTTTGCGGCGGCTGGCCGAGCTGCCCAGCATGACGCCATCGACCTGCTGGCTATAGGGCATGTATTGGCCATCGCCGGCCTTGATGAACAGCGGCAGGCGGAGCTTCTTGCCCCAGTTCTGCCATTCGGCGACGACGTTGTGATTGCCCTGTTCTTCGAACACGCGATAGTTCAGCTCGCTATCGGAATGGACCAGCTCAATCGAGCTCATCAACACGCCTTCTTCGGAAATCGAGGTTGCGACGGCCACCCCGATAAATTCGGTGACGGGCACCTTGATCTTGATCGAAACGCCGCTCTGTTCGAGCATTCTGCGAACGGTGACGGTTTTGACCGGGTCCTTGGGACCATTGTCATTGGCGGCCACGAAGCGGCGATCTGCTATTGCCGGCTTGCCGAACGCCAGAACGACCGATGAACCTTCCATCGCAACGCCATGAACCATTTTTGTTCCGCCTTATACCTGTCAACTTCAAGAGCTGTTTTTTGCGCTCTCTTTTATGACCCCACCTTAGCGCGTCCCCTTAGCCGCCTCCTTAATCGGTTCGGTTAAGTTTATCTTGTTTTCCGAGAGGGTTAGCAGGACCTGACTCGGTGTAGGGAGCGATTAACCGATTGTGGAATGGGACTGTTAACCAGCCCGATTTGAGCGCCGGGGCCGCCAATTGTGCCGCCGTCCTAAGCACTTATCCCGAGCGCTCGAAGCAATGTGTTCGCACTGGCCTTGTTCAAAACCGGCGGCCAGCCTAAAAGCGCGGGGAAAATGACGCTTCCTCCCAGTATCTATAGTGATGATCTTGAACTGCTCCGCTCTTCGGCGGTGGCAGCAGGCATTATTGCCAGCGGCTTTTTTCGCCGCGATGTAAAGAGCTGGACCAAGGACCATGACTCCCCGGTGAGCGAAGCCGACATATTGGTCGACCGCTATCTCGCCGCGTCATTGCTGGCGGCGCGGCCCAGCTATGGCTGGCTCAGCGAGGAAACCGCCGACAATCCATCCCGGCTCGATTGCGAGCGGGTGTTTGTCGTTGACCCAATCGACGGCACGCGCGGCTTCCTGCGCGGCGAGGATAGCTGGACGGTGTCGCTGGCGGTGGTCGAAAACGGCGTGCCGGTGGCTGGGGTGGTTTATGCGCCCGTGCGTGACGAAATGTATGACGCCATCAAGGGCGGCGGGGCGCGGCTGAACGGCAAGCCAATCACCCGCAGCCGCCGGGCTGGCGCGCCGCCATTGATCCCGGCGCCGGGCGCGGTGCATCAGGAGATGCAATCGGCGGGCCTGCATTATTCGCGTGGTCCGATGTATCCCTCGCTGGCCTACCGGCTGGTGCAGGTGGCGACCGGCAAGCTGGATGCCGCCGTGTCGCGGCGGGGCAGCCAGGATTGGGATATTGCAGCGGCTGCACTGATCCTGGATGAAACCGGGATCGGCTTTGCCGATGTGTGCACGGGGTTCCCACAATTTAACAAGCGAGATACGCGCCACGGGGCGCTTGCGGCGCTTGGCGACATGAGCCTAAAACCGCTCGTGCATGCGGCCCTGATCAAGGTTTATGGCTGTCCCAGCGAAACCGAGACGCCGCAGCAAACGACACTGACCTGACGGAGCGCCAAATGGCCGACAAAGAAGCACCCAATAAGCAACTTCTGCACCTCGTTATCGGCGGCGAACTGTCCAGCATCGAGGACGTCACCTTTGCCGATCTCGACAAGGTCGACATTGTCGGCGTCTATCCGAACTATGCTGCTGCCTTTGCGGTGTGGCGGCAGAAGGCGCAATTGACGGTCGATAGCGCGCAGACGCGGTATTTCATTGTGCACCTGCACCGGCTGCTCGATCCGGAGACGGATAAGAAGTAGGGCTCCCCGGCCTACTGCTCCATCAGCCGATCGAGCACGGCATGGATTGCGCCCGGACCGCCAATGCGTTCGCGGCCGATATTGGCGAGGCGCCGGCGTTCGCTGTCATCTTGGAGCAGATGGCGCAGGGCGGCTCCGATGGCGGCCGGTTCGTCCGGCACCACGATGCGGGCTTCGCCAAACAGCATCTGCTCGTCGGTAAAGCGGGAGCGGCGGTCGCGGGGATTGACCACGGTGATGGCGGGCTTGCCCAGGCCGAGCGCCTGCACTGTTGCGGTGCCGGCTTGCGAAAGCACCAGATCGGACGCCGCCAAGAGATTACCCATGGCACTGCCCTTGGCCATGTGGATGGTCAGTGTGCCATCGGACAATTCCCCCAGATCCGCGGATTCGGCGCTCAGCATCGAGGTGCGGCGCAGGCCGGTTTTTTTGGCGAGATCGTCGACATTGATGCTGCCGGCTACGGCGAGGAAAATATCGGGGCGCAAGTCGGGCGGCAGGGTGCGCAGGCCATCGACCTGCAGCGCAAAGCTCTCGGCCGTCAGCGCGCGGCTGCCCGGCAGGAGCGTCACGGCTGTGGATCTGGTGCGGCGGGCGCGGGAGTCGTAGTCCCCACTGGGGATCGTGTCCATCATGATATTGCCGGCGCAGCGGGCATCGACGCCGATATGCTCGAGCGTGCGCGCGAGGTTATCGCTGCGGCAGAACACGGTCGCGCAGGCCCGCTTGATGGCCCAGCGCTCGGGGACGGAATAGAGCCGGGCCGCGCCGGTCTTGTAGACATCGAGATATATCAGGTCACGATGGCCGGTACCCAGGCACGCCAGCACCCCGACCATATCCCCGACCACGACGACGCGATCATATTTGCCGCGCATCTTGCGCAGGAACGAAAGGGCAGGGGGTACAGTGCGCAACCCGCCCGTAGCGAGGTCCCGCCGCAGCGAGCCCTTCACATTGCGCCAGCCTTCGGAGGCCAGCGACGCCCGCGGCCCGACAATGCGGCACACATTGGCATAGGCATTGCCCGCCCCGATCATCGGATAGGCTTCCGCCTCGATCCATTTGGGCAAACGCGCCACGATGGCGGCGGAGATCCAATCCTCGCCATGCCCATTGGAAATAAAGAGATATCGTAGGCGGACTGACGCTTCCGCCACGATCAGGCTCCGATGCCGTACCGCTCGAACGCCGCATGGGCATTGGCCGCGTCGGCATAGGCCTCCTGCCGGTCGACGTTCCAATAGGTCAATTCATCCACGGGAATGGGCTTGCCGGAAATGGCGCAGCGCACAAAGCTGCCGGGCTTGAGCACGACATAATCTCCATCGAGATAGCGGATCACCGCTTCTGAGGGGGCAAAGCCTTTGTCGAAAATGTTCATGGCTGAATTCCTGACAGTCCGTCTCTGGATATAGCGATGAAATCACCGGCTCAAAAGAGGCTTTCCTGCGTGCCGCCATCCGATGGTGGACGCGGTTTCTTTTTGATGACCGGGCTGCCCGCTATAGTAGCGCCCACGGCGCCATCGGCAAACTCGATTGCGACTGCATCGCCAGGGGAGAGCGCGGCTTTGTCCTGCACCAGATTGCCCGTTTCGTCCTTGATCACGGCATAGCCGCGCGCCAGCACGTTTTTATAGCTGAGCGAGAGCAGCAGCTTGGACGATTGGCTGAGGGCGGAGCGCCGGTCGGCCATGGCCTGGGTGACGCTGGTGAGCAGGTTTGCCGCCAGCGGGGCCAATTGGCTGCGCGAATGGCGCAATTCGGCGCGCAGGGCATTGGGCGAAAGCTTGGGGCCGATGGCGTCGAGCAAAGCGCGCTTGCGTTCCACCAGCCGGACGGCCGCATTGGCCAGCCGCTCGGCGCGGGGATCATGAGTGAGCCGGGCGCGCTCGACGGTTTTACGCAGGCCGGCATTGCTGCGCATCTCCAGATTGCCCAGCCGCTCGGCCATTTCGAGCCGGCGGCGCGCCAGCAATTGCGGCACGAGGCGCGGCTCGACCCGGGAGAGATGCACGCGCTGAGCCTGCACCGAATGGCGCAAGGCGGCGCCCAGATTGCTCGCCGCGTGATCGAGGCGCTGGCGCTGGGTGGCGACCAGATCTGCCGGGCGGGGCAGACCTGCCGTCGCGGCGCGCAACCGGTCGCGGGCGCTCAGGGTCAGCCGCCGTGCGGCCTGGCGCTGGCGGCCGCCGAGATCGTCGACATAGCCGATCAGCTCGGCCCGCACCGGCACGGCCGCTTCGGCGGCGGCGGTGGGGGTGGGTGCGCGCATGTCCGAGGCATAGTCGATCAGCGTCGTATCGGTTTCGTGGCCCACGGCCGAAATGATCGGGATGGCGCTGGCGGCCACGGCGCGCACCACCGCTTCTTCGTTGAAGCCCCACAAGTCTTCGATGGAGCCGCCGCCGCGCGCCACGATCAGGATATCGGGGCGCGGAATGGGACCATTGGGCAGCAGCGCGTTAAAGCCCTCGATGGCATTGACCACTTCGGGCGCGCAGGTATCGCCCTGCACGCGCACGGGCCAGACCAGCACATGGCTGGGGAAGCGGTCATTGAGGCGATGGAGGATATCGCGGATCACCGCGCCAGTGGGCGAAGTGACGACGCCGATGACGCGGGGCAGATAGGGCAGGTCGCGCTTGCGCTCGCGCGCGAAGAGGCCCTCGGCCAGCAGCTTCTTGCGACGCTCCTCGAGCAGCGCCATCAGGGCGCCGGCGCCGGCCGGCTCGATATTGTCGATGACGATCTGGTATTTCGACGAGCGCGGGAAGGTGGTCAGCCGCCCGGTAGCGATCACTTCGAGCCCTTCCTCGGGCTTGAAGGTCAGCTTGGCATAATTGCCCTTCCACACCACCGCGTCGATCGAGGCATTCTCGTCCTTGAGCGTGAAATAGGCGTGGCCCGAGGAATGCTGCCCGCGATAGCCGGAGATTTCCCCGCGCACCCGCACATGCCCAAATTCATCCTCAACCGTCCGTTTGACCGCCTGGGCGATCTCGGAAACGGTAAATTCGGCAGCATTGGTGAGGGCATCAGACATGCCACTCTGGTGCGGCAATTGGCGGAGGAGGTCAAGGGCGGAGCCGAGAGCCACGATCTAATTCCCTCCACCTTGGGGAGGGCCAGGGAGGGGTGGCCTCCAGATGCTCAATGCCGGTGGGGAGCGCAGCCCCACCCTCGATCCCTACCCACAAGGGGGAGGGAGGCAGATCGGGGCTCTCCACATCCACAATTCTCCCTCGGGCCTGCCCCGAGGGTCGCTCGCCGCTTGTGCCGAATTGGGAGGGCCCCTCGGGTCGAGCCCGAGGAGAGTGGTGGGGAGGAGGGA
>NZ_JBJDRE010000025.1:0-37913 GCF_044987315.1 Devosia sp. ZW T5_3 | reverse complement strand
CCACTCGCCCGCAATCCGTCAGTCCGCCCCTCCCACTTGTGGGGCGGGTAGCGTGCGTGGGTATTCAGGAGTGCGGCATGAGCAATATCAGGATCGGCAATGAGCATTTGAGCGTCGAGGTTTCGGCGCTGGGGGCCGAGATGCAGTCGCTGACGACGCAGGATGGGCGGGATTGGCTGTGGAACGGGGATGCCGCGTTCTGGACGGGGCGGTCGCCGATATTGTTTCCGATTGTGGGCAAGGCGCCGGATGATCATGTCAGTATCGGGGGCGTGCGCTATCCGATGGGGCAGCATGGTTTTGCGCGGCGGAGTGAATTTGCGCTGGTGGCGAGCGGGGACGATTTCTGCCGGTTCGAGCTGACGGCGAGCCAGGCCACCCGGTCGATCTATCCGTTCGACTTTGTGCTCAGCCTGGAGCACCGGGTTGTGGGATCAGCGATAGCGGTGACGGCGGAGGTAACCAACAGGGACACTCGGCCGATGCCGTATGGAATCGGGTTTCATCCGGCCTTTCTATGGCCGCTACCGGGCTGCGAAGGGCAGGATCACACGATCCGGCTCGATAGCGGCGGGTCGCCGGCTTTGGCGCGGCTCGAAGGTGGGCTGGTCGATCCGCAGCCGCGACCGTCGCCATTTGTGAATGGCGTGCTGGCGCTGGACCGAAGCCGGTTTACCGGCGACACGATGATCTTTTTAGAAGGGGCGGGGAGTGGGCTGCGCTATGGCGCCGAGGGCGCGCAAGTGCACCTGACCTGGGAGAATTTGCCGAACCTGGCGTTCTGGACCAAACAGGCGGATGCGCCGTTTATTTGCCTTGAGCCGTGGCATGGCACCGCAGCAGCGGTGGGACGCGGGGACGGGATCGAGGCCCGGCCGTCGACGGTGGTGTTGGGGGCCGGGGAGACCGGGCGGTATCGGTTTGTGGCGGAGGTGGGGTAGGTTTTTGCTTCAGCATTGAAGCATGGGCTAGCTCCCAACCCCTCACCCTGTAATTTCTTCTGGACGAAGAAATTACTGTCCCTCTCCCTCAAGGGGCGAGGGGAGAAAGAGGCGCCTACTCGGCTGCGCCGCGTTCGTCCACCATGGTGTCGGGGCCGTTGGGGTCGCCGGCGGCGGTTTCGGCGTTGAGGTCGGGGAAGGCGACGACGCGGTTGTTGCGAAAGTCGAGGCGGACGACGAGCAGGCCCCGTTCTTCGAACCAGGTGAGGAGGCGCCTTGCGCGGCTGGCCGAATGGGTGCCGTAAAGGCGGGCCAGGGTCGCGTCGGAGGGGCAGGGGGCATTGGTGAGGGCGGCTTGGGCCAGCACGAGGAAGACGCCCTGCACGTCATCGGAGAGGGTTTCGGATAGGGATAGCGCGGTTTGCCAGCCGTCGGATTGGGCGGTTTCGCTGTCGGGGGCGACGCGGGCGACGGCGAGCTTGCGCTTGAAGGCGGGCAAAGCCGGGGGCTCGCCGGGTACGCGGCGGATGCGGCAGCGGACCAGAAAATCCTGATAGAGCACGGCGACGGTGCGGAAGCTGGCGTCGGGATCGCCGAGCAGCTCGACCATGATGGCGTCGATCTGGCTTTCGCGTTCGGCCTCGTCGATCTCGGGGAAGAGGCTTTGCGGCGCAGCTTCCACTTCGGGGCGGGCGCGGGCGACCTGGGCCAGCAGTTCATTGGTCGAGGGCGGCGGCGGTGGTGCTGGCCGGCGCACGACGGGACGGGTGATCTCTTCTGGGCTGGCCGTGAAGATCAGCTCGGCGGCGTCAACAGGCGCTTCGAAGGGGGTCAGCTTGGGGCTGGTGGAGCGGGCCGAGGTTTCGACCGCGCCGATGGTGACCGGCATGGGGCGGCGGGAAATGGCGGGGCCGAGGGCGACGAAATGGCCGCGGGCCAGATCGCGGAACTGCTCGGCCTGGCGCTTTTCCATACCCAGCAGATCGGCGGCGCGGGCCATGTCGATATCGAGGAAGGTGCGGCCCATCAGGAAATTGCTGGCTTCGGCGGCGACGTTCTTGGCCAGCTTGGCGAGGCGCTGGGTGGCGATGACGCCGGCCAGGCCCCGTTTGCGGCCGCGGCACATGAGATTGGTCATGGCGCCAAGCGAGAGTTTGCGGGCTTCGTCACTGACTTCGCCGGCCACGGAGGGGGCGAAGAGCTGGGCTTCGTCGACGACGACGAGCACGGGATACCAGAAATCGCGATCGGCATCGAACATGCCGCCCAGGAAGGCGGCGGCGGCGCGCATTTGCTGCTCGACGTCGAGGCCTTCAAGATTGAGCACGACGGAGACGCGGTGCTGGCGGATACGACCGGCAATGCGGGTGAGTTCGGCTTCGGTGCGGGTGGCATCGACCACGACATGGCCGAATTTATCGGCCAGGGTGACGAAATCGCCCTCGGGATCGACAATGCATTGCTGCACCCAGGGAGCGGATTGCTCGAGCAGGCGGCGCAGCAAATGGGATTTGCCGGAGCCGGAATTACCCTGCACCAAAAGGCGCGTGGCCAGCAATTCCTCGAGATCGAGCGTGGCGGGCGCAGACCCCGTCGTCGCGCCCATGTCGATTGCTACCTTCATCAAATCTCCAGGCCGGCCAGTCACGTCTCAGTCGGAGACTCAGGCAGATGGTTGGCCTAGCGTTAGCATGATTTTGGGCGGGTTTGGGTAGGGGTGGTGGGGAATTTCACAGGTGGACTTCGCCACGTCCGACCAAATCAAGTTCCATCGTCATTGCCCGGCTTGTCCGGGCAATCCATTGCTGCCGCTGATGCTGAGAGATGGATCACCCGGACGAGCCGGGTGATGACGATGAATGGAGGGACTCGCGCAGATGGCGAAATCCCGATTTTGGGCTGCTCATAAACCTTGCGGCTGCGGTTGCATCTCGAGATGGGCCCCGGCCTGCGCCGCGGTGACATCGGGTTTGGGGCGACACCGTGGGTGGGCCCGGCGCGAAAGCGCGCCAGGCCCTATGGCTTAGAGCCGAACCAGTTTGCCAACGTTTACCGGCAGGCCGGTGGCGAAGGACTGGTTGGCGGCGATGCCGGTCAGGATCGATAGCGCACCATCGCGATGGTTGGCGCCGTAGCCGGGTCGGGGCGTGGCGTCGCCGAAGATTTCGTTGAGCATGATATTGTCGCCGCCACCATGGCCGCCTTCGGCATGCTTGATCGGGATGACGCGGGCTTCGCCGTGCAGGGGGAAGTGATAGAGATCGATGCCCTTGGCTGCGCCTTCGGCGGTCGAGGTGGAGCCGGCATTGATGTAGGAGGTTTCGCGCACCATTAGCTCGAGGCGACCGCCGGTGCCGTTGATGGCGACGTTGAAGCCTTCCCAGGGGGCATAGGCATAGAGCGAATAGGTCATCACCGCCTTGTTGCGGTAGCGGACCATGACATTCATCGTGTCTTCGATGGAGATGCCGTCGCCGAACACGTTCTGGTCGCGCTGGTAGCCGTCTTCCTTTTCGCCGTCCCAATAGAGGCCCTTCTGGACCGGGTTGGCGGTGAGGTCGATAGCGAAGGGATCATCCTTGGCCGCTTCGACGCCGGTGGTGCGGGTATAGGGGGTGAAGACCCCGCGCTCCTCGGCATTGGCGCGGCCGTAGAATTTGAGGTCGCCCATGGCAAAGACCGTGTCGGGCTGGCTGCCGAGCCAGAAATTGACCAGATCGAAATGGTGGGTCGATTTGTGGACCATCAGGCCGCCACTATTGCGCTTGTCGCGGTGCCAGCGGCGGAAATAGTCGGCGCCGTGGCGGGTGTCGAGCAGCCATTCGAAATGCACCGAAGTGGGGGTGCCGATGGCGCCTTCGACGATCAGTTCGCGCAGGGCCGAATTATGCGGAGCGTAACGGTAATTGAAGGTCACCCGCACCGAACGGCCGGTCCGCTCGACCGCGTCCAGGATGGCCTGGCACTTTTCGGGATCGGTGGTCATCGGTTTTTCGGTGATGACGTCGCAGCCGGCTTCGAGCGCCGCAATGATGTATTGATGGTGGGTGCGATCGATCGAGGTGACGATGACGGTATCGGGCTTGGCCTCGGCGATCATCGTGGCAAAGTCGGCGGCCTTGTAGGTGGGGACGGCCTTGCCGGACAGCTCTTTTTCGATCGCGCGATTGGTGTAATCCATGCGGACCTGGTTGGTGTCGCAAAGCGCGACGAGCCGGGAATGTTCGCGATGAGGACCCAGGATGGCTTCATAAAACATCCGCGCCCGACCCCCGGTTCCCACCAGTGCATAGGTCTTGGCCATTCGATTTTCTCCAGTCTCGATGCGATTATTGCGCCCATGGACAGGCAACGATGAAGCATCTACCATACAAGATTGCGAGGGGCACTAGTTCTTTTGATTATTTTGAAAGTGGGAAGCTCCCTCCTCGATTGAGGGGCCGGTAGACGGGGCGCGCAGGCAAAAGACCAAAAACCTGTGGATCGCGGCCGATTGGGGGAATTGGGCGCGATCAAAGCAGGCATGGTTGGGAGGAAACAACGAGACGATGGCCCAGGTGCTGGAAACGAACGAGGAAACCATTGCGCTGCGCGTCGTGCGCGCATTGCGCGACGAGATTGTCACCATGGCCCTGCGGCCGGGCGATGTGATTTCCGAAAGCGATATTGCGGGGCGCTATGGGGTGTCGCGCCAGCCGGTGCGCGAGGCGTTTATCCGCCTGGCGCAGCAGGGATTGCTGCTGATCCGGCCCAAGCGGGCAACCGTGGTCAAGAAAATCTCGCCCGACGGGGTGCGGCAATCGCGGTTCATCCGCGAATCCATCGAGGTCGAGATCATTCGGCGGGTGGCGGCCAAGCCGGGCAAGGATGCCCTGGCCGTGCTCAACGGGTTGATCGCCGACCAGGAAAAGGCCTCGGCGGCCAATGACCGGGCAGCGTTTCATACGCTGGATGAATTGTTTCACCGCACGCTCGCCCGGCTGGCGGGGGTGGAATATGCATGGCAGCTGATCGACGACCACAAGATCCAGCTCGATCGGGTGCGCTATTTGACGTTGGGCGTCTCCTCGAGCCAGCGCGCCATTGCCGAGCACAAGGAGATCGCCGCCGCGGTGGGCAAGGCCGATGTGGCGGCGGCCGAGCAGGCCATGCGCGAACATCTGGAACGCGCCGAAGTGCTGCTGACCCAGACGATCGAGGATTTCCCGGATTATTTCGAATAGGCCCATGGGCCAGCCACGCTGAACCATGTCGGGGGTCTGCCGTTGAGACAGGCAAGGAGAACCGACATGAGCGAGAGCTGGCAGGCCGAGCGGCGTAATCTTGACCGGTTGACCAAGCACCGGCGCATGGACGTCGATGGGGTCGATATCTTTTATCGCGAGGCGGGGCCGGCCGATGGCCCGGTTTTGCTCTTGCCGCATGGCTATCCCGGCTCGTCGATGGAATTCCGCGGGCTGATGCCGGCGCTGGCCGACCGCTATCGGCTGCTGGCGCCGGACTTTCCCGGACAGGGATTGAGCGCCACCCCGGAGGAGTTCGATTATAGCTTTGACGGCTATGCGCGGTTTCTGGAGCGCTTTGCCGAGAGGCTGGGCGTGCAGCGGCTGGTGCTTTACCTGCACGATTTTGGCTCGCAGATCGGGCTGCGCCTAGCCATCTTGCGGCCCGAATGGATTGCCGGGCTGATCATTCAGAACGGAGACATCTACGAGGACGTGCTGGGCCCCAAATATGGGGGGCTCAAGGCCTATTTCGCCGACAAGAGTCCCGAGCATGGCAAGGCCATCGAAGATGCGGTGAGCCAGGAGGGGTTCAGGGAAGAATATCTCAATGCGGTGCGGCCCGAACTGGCCGAAACCCTGCCGCCCGAACTCTGGCTTTATCACTGGTCGCTGATGACGCCGCGGCGCAAGGCCATCATGGTGGACATCATCAAGGGGCTGGAGCAGAACCTGGACTGGTTTGGGCGTTACCAGGCCTATCTGCGCGAGCACCAGCCGCCGGCGCTGATCCTGTGGGGGCCGCAGGACGGCTATATGCCCGAGGAATCCGCCCGCGCCTATCAGCGCGACCTGCCGCGCTGCGAACTGCACCTGCTCGATGCCGGCCATTGGGCGCTGGAGACCAGCCTTGACGACATGGTGCCGCTGATCCGGGACTTTCTCGGACGGGTCTGGGCGAACCGCGTTACAAATGCGTAATGGTGTGGCAGCAGGGGCTGGCGGATCGGGGTAGGGGTGCCTACCTTGGAGGCAATCGATAAGAACCCTGCCGAGTATTCCTTATGTCCCATCCCGCATTCGAGCTGATCCGTGACGAGCATATCGCGGAGGTCAATTCGCAGGCGCAATTGTTCCGGCACAAAAAGACCGGGGCGGAGGTGCTGAGCCTCGTCAATGACGATGAGAACAAGGTGTTCGGCGTAACCTTCAAGACGCCGCCGCAGGATTCGACCGGGATTGCGCATATTCTTGAGCATTCGGTGCTGTGCGGATCGCGCAAATATCCGGTCAAGAAGCCGTTTGTGGAACTGCTCAAGGGCAGCATGCACACATTCCTCAATGCCATGACATTTCCGGACAAGACCGCCTACCCGGTGGCCAGCCAGAACCTCAAAGACTTTTACAACCTCGTTGATGTGTATCTGGATGCGGTGTTTTTTCCGCTGATCAGCGAAGACACGTTCCGCCAGGAAGGCTGGCATTACGAGCTCGAGAATGTGCAGGCGCCACTGGTTTATAAGGGCGTGGTGTTCAATGAGATGAAGGGCGTGTTTTCCTCGCCAGACGCGGTGATGCGCGATCTCAGCCAGCGCTCGCTCTACCCCGATATCACCTATGGCAAATCGTCCGGCGGCGATCCCAAGGCTATTCCCGAGCTGACCTACAAGCAGTTCAAGGACTTTCACGACACTTTCTATCACCCGTCCAATACGCGGGCGTTTTTCTCGGGCGATGATGATGCGGGCAAGCGCCTCGCTATCCTCGACGAATATTTCAGCCAGTTCGAACGGCTCGACGTGGATGCCGAGGTGCAGTTGCAGCCGCGGTTCAATGCGCCGCGGCAGATCGTGGCCACCTATGCCGGGCCCAAAAGTGAGGGCAAGGCGCGGGACGGCATGGTGTCGGTCAATTGGATGATCGATCCGCCAGTGGACCGTACGGAAGCATTGAGCCATTCCATGCTGAGCTATCTGCTGGCGGGGAATCCCGCTGCCCCTTTGCGCAAGGCGCTGACCGAATCGGGGCTGGGCGAGGGCATGACCGGGGGCGGCATTGGCTCGGGCCTGCGCCAGCCGATGGCGAGTTTCGGCATGAAGGGGATCGACGCGGCGGATGCCGAAAAGGTCGAAGCGCTGATCCTGTCGACGCTCAAGGATGTCGCCGACAAGGGGTTTGCCGAGGACCAGCTGGAAGCGGCGATCAATACATTCGAGTTCTCGCTGCGCGAGAACAATACCGGATCTTACCCGCGTGGCATGACCTATATGTTCACCGCCATGAATGGCTGGTTGCATGGCGGGAATCCGTTGGAGCCGCTGGCTTTCGAGGGGCCACTGGCAAGCCTCAAGGCCAAGGCGGCGGAGGGACATTTCGCCAGGGAAATTTCCCGTCTCTTCCTCGACAATACCCACCGCACCACGGTGACGCTGAGCGCGGATCCCGATCAGGGGGCGCGCGAAGCAGCCGAAGAAGTGGCGAAGCTGGCCGCTGTGCGGCAGGGGCTGGATGAAGCGGCGCTGGAAGCGGTGGTGGCAGAGACCGAAAAGCTCAAGGCCTTGCAGGAAAGCGTGGATGATCCGGCGGAACTGGCCAAGATTCCGACGCTGACACTGGCCGATCTGCCGCGCGAAAGCCGGACGGTGCCGATCGACATCGGCACGCTGGCCGATACCAGGCTGTTTTATCATGACCTGCAGACGCTGGGGATCGTCTATCTCGATCTGGGCTTTGACCTGCATGTGCTGGACAAGGAGCTTCTGCCATATCTGCCGTTGTTCGGGCGGGCGCTGCTCCAGACCGGGACGAGCAAACAGGATTTCGTATCGCTGACGCAGCGCATCGGGCGCTCGACGGGCGGGATTGCCCAGCATCGGGGACTGTCGGCGCGGCAGGGAAGCGATGGCAGCGCGGCGTGGTTTTTCCTCTCGGGCAAGGCCGTGCCGGACAAGCATGAGGAAATGCTCGCCATTATGGGCGACGTGTTGCTCGATGCGCGGCTGGATAATCGCGAGCGGTTCCGCCAGATGGCGTTGGAAGAAAAGGCCGGCTTCGAAACGCGGCTGGTGCCGGGGGGCAATGCCATTGTCGATACCAGGCTGAAATCCGGGCTGACCGAGGCGGGCTGGATTGCCGAGCAATCGGGCGGTGTGAGCTATCTGGGCTTTCTGCGCGAATTGGTGCAGCGGATCGATAGCGATTGGGCCAGTGTGGAAGCGGCGCTGGTGCGCATTCGCGACACGCTGTTCCAGCGCGGGCATATGGTGGTCAATGTCACCGCCGACGGATCGCTATGGGATCGGGCCAAGGCGGAGATTGAGAGCTTCCTGGGGCGGCTGCCCAATGGCACACCGGCTTTTGCCGATTGGTCGGTCGATCTCGCGCCCAAGTCGGAAGGGCTGATCATTCCGGCGCAGGTCAATTATGTGGGCAAGGGCGCTAATCTGCGCGCGCTCGGGTTCGAGCTGACCGGGGCGTCCAGCGTGGTGCTGAAGTTTTTGAACACCACTTATTTGTGGGACAAGGTGCGGGTGCAGGGCGGCGCCTATGGTGGGTCGAGCCGGTTTGACCTGACCTCGGGCAATTTCTCGTTTCTGTCCTATCGCGATCCCAATCTGCTCAAGACCCTGGATGCCTATGATGGGGCGGCCAAGGCGCTGAATGCCGGGATTGGCGAGAATGATCTGACGCGCTCGATCATTGGGGTGATCGGGGATATCGACGGCTATGAATTCCCCGATGCCAAGGGGTATTCCTCGATGTGGCGGCAGCTGACGGGGACGACGGATGCGATCCGGCAGCAGCGGCGCGATGAGATTTTGGGCACGAGTGCAGCTGACTTCAAGCGGCTGGCCGAGGCGGTGGACGCGGTGGCGCGGCATGGCCATGTCGTGGTGCTGGGCGGAGAAGCGGCAATCACCGCAGCCAATGAGACGCGGCCGGGACTGTTGAAAGTCAGCAAGGTGCTTTGAGGAAGCGGTTTAGCGCCCACTGCCTCCTTCTCCCCTTGTGGGAGAAGGTGCCCACAGGGCGGATGAGGGGTGTTTTTCTGCGCTTCTGGCATGGGATGGCGCAGAACCCCTCACCCTGATCATTCTGCTGAACGCAGAATGATCAGTCCCTCTCCCACAAGGGGCGAGGGATGATGACTGATGGGGTTGTGTCAGAATCTGAACCAGGTCTGCCCGCCTTGCGTTATCATCGCGCCATGGCCAGTCCGATCCTCGATCGAAATCTGCATATCAAGGCGATCGATGCCTATATCGATCCGAGCGTGCCGCGGGAGCGGGCGATTGTTACCCATGGGCATGCGGACCATGCGCGGGCGGGGCATGGGGCGGTGCTGGCGACGCCCGATACGATTGCCATCATGAAGACGCGGTATGGCGAGGACTGTGCCGGGCGGTTCGAGGCGCTGGATTTTGGCGTGCCATTGCGGATCGATGAGGTGACGATCACGCTGCTGCCGGCGGGGCATATTCTGGGTTCGGCGCAGGTGCTGGTGGAGCAGGTCGGGCAGCGGGTGGTGGTGACGGGGGATTACAAGCGCCTCAGGGACCGAACGGCGCAGCCTTATGAGCTGGTGGAATGTGACCTGCTGGTCACCGAGGCGACGTTTGGGCTGCCGGTGTTTCAGCATCCGCAGCCGAGCATTGAAATCGGGCGACTGCTGAAATCGGTGGCGGACAATCCTGAGCGGGCCCATCTGATCGGTTGCTATGCGTTAGGCAAAGCCCAGCGGGTAATCGCGCTATTGCGGGATGCCGGCTATGACGCGCCGATTTATCTGCATGGGGCGATGCTCCGGCTCTGTGCGCTTTATGAGGAACTGGGCGTGAGCCTGGGGGATTTGCGGCCGGCGCTGGATGTGCCCAAGGCGGCTTTTGCCGGGCAGATCGTGATCGCGCCACCCTCGGCTATTCGCGACCGCTGGAGCCGGCGATTTCCCGATCCGGTGACCTGCCAGGCCTCGGGATGGATGAGTGTGAAACAACGCGCAAGACAGGCGCTGGTGGAATTGCCGCTGGTGATTTCGGACCATTGCGATTGGGGAGAATTGCAGCAGACCATCCGCGAAACCCGGGCGAAAACCGTGTGGGTGACGCATGGGCGCGAGGATGCGCTGGTCTATTGGTGCCAGACGCAGGGGCTGACAGCCGAGCCGCTCAATATCCAGGGTTTTGAGGACGATGGCGGGGAGGGCGAGGCGTGAAGCGGTTTGCCCAATTGCTGGAGCTGTTGGCGCTGACGCCGTCGCGGACGCGAAAGCTGGCGGCGCTGACGCAATATTTTCGCGAGGTGCCGGACCCGGACCGGGGCTTTGCGCTGGCGGTGCTGACCGGGGCGCTGAGTTTTCGCAATGTGAAGCCGGCTCTGCTCAAGGAAACCGTGCTGGCCGAGGTGGACGCGACGCTGTTCGCCATGAGCTACGATTATGTCGGGGACCTGGGCGAGACGATTGCGCTGA
Source organism: Devosia sp. ZW T5_3 (assembly GCF_044987315.1). Classification (NCBI taxonomy): domain Bacteria; kingdom Pseudomonadati; phylum Pseudomonadota; class Alphaproteobacteria; order Hyphomicrobiales; family Devosiaceae; genus Devosia; species Devosia sp. ZW T5_3. Next base: position 27,282 of record NZ_JBJDRE010000025.1, on the reverse strand, counting down.
TCTGGCCGCATCACGGAGCGCAGGAAGACCTGCCGTCGCTGACCGATCTGATCGAGCTGTTCAATACCACCTCCAAGAGCGAATTGCCAAAATTGATCGCCTCGCTGCTGACGCGGGCCGGGATCAATGAGCGCTGGGCGCTGGTGAAGCTGGCGACGGGGGCGCTGCGCATTGGTGTGTCGGCGCGGCTGGCCAAGACGGCGTTAGCTGAGATGAGTGGCGTCGAGGTGCAGGAAATCGAGGAAGTCTGGCACGGGCTCAAGGTGCCTTATCTCGACCTCTTCGCCTGGCTTGATGGCAGAGCGGGGCGGCCGGATATCGATCAATCGGCGCGGTTTCATCCCTTGATGCTGAGCAATCCGATCGACGAGGAAAAGGACCTCGCCAAGCTCGACCCCAGGGATTTCTCGGCCGAGTGGAAGTGGGACGGCATTCGGGTGCAACTGGTGTTGGGCGGGGGGACGGTGTCGCTGTTTTCGCGCACGGGCGATGATATCGCGACGGCATTTCCCGACATTGTCGAAAATGTGCATGGGCTGGCGGTGCTCGACGGGGAATTGCTGGTGGGCCGGGATTTCGAGCCGGGCTCGTTCAACGACCTGCAGCAGCGGCTGAACAAGAAGGTGGCGTCGGCCAAGCATCTCAAGGAGAGTCCGGCGTTTATTCGCGTTTATGACATGCTGTTCGATGGACGCGAGGATGTGCGGGTGCTGGGATGGACGGAGCGGCGCAAGCGGCTCGAAGCATGGTTCGCGGCCAATCCGCAGACGCGACTGGACCTGTCCGAGGTGCTGCCGTTCACCGATTGGGATGACCTGGCGCGGCTGCGGCGGCAGGGGGCGGACGAGCACGGGCACGAGGGAGTGATGATCAAGCTCCGCACCTCGCCCTATGTGCCGGGCCGGCCCAAGGGCTATTGGTTCAAGTGGAAGCGCGACCCTAATGTGGTCGATGCCGTGCTGATGTATGCCCAGCGCGGGCATGGCAAGCGGAGTTCGTTTTATTCGGACTACACGTTTGGCGTGTGGAAGGGGAACGAGATCGTGCCGATCGGAAAGGCCTATTTTGGCTTCACCGATGAGGAGTTGAAGCTGCTCGACAAGTGGATCCGGGCCAATACATTGGCCTCGTTCGGGCCGGTGCGGGAGGTTCGGAAGGAACTGGTGTTCGAGGTGGCATTCGACTCCGCGCAAATGTCGAGCCGGCATAAGTCGGGCGTGGCACTGCGGTTTCCGCGCATCAGCCGGATCCGCTGGGACAAGCCGGCGGCGGAGGCGGGGACGCTGGAGGATATGGCTGTTTTTATTGGAGCGACTTAGCCAAGACCCTGTGGGCTGGATAACCAGGAGAGCAAAACAATGTCATCGCGATCCAATCATTTGCGGCTGCTGGCGCTGGAGAAGCAGATGGCGGCAGCGGCCGAGGCGATGGATTTCGAGCAGGCCGCGGCGCTCCGCAATGAGATTGCGCGGCTCAAGGGGGAGACGCCGGTGGTGAGCGAGGATGGGGCGGTGAGTGTCACCGTCAGTCAGCCGCCGCCCGGCGCTATGGGGCTGGGCACGCAAGTGCCGGTGCGGCAGCCGCCCAAGGGCTGGGTGAAGCCAAAGAAGCCGGACTTTATGACCAAGAATGTGAAACCGCGGGGCGGACTGTAGGACGCCTATCCCGCCTTGATGCGCTCGTCGGCAAGTTTCTTGATTTCCTTGAGTTCGCTGATCGTCGTCTGCAGGTCCGAGAGCTGGGCTTGGAGCGAAGCGAGGCGTTCGTCGACCTTGCCGATGAGGAGGCTGACCTGCTGGCTGCGGTCGGCGTCGTAGAGGCTGAGGTAATCGGAGATGTCGCGCAGCGAGAAGCCGAGGCGTTTGCCGCGCAGGATCAGGATCAGCCGAGCGCGGTCGCGGCGGCGGAAAATGCGGGTGGCGCCGACGCGTTCGGGGGCGAGCAGGCCCTTGGCTTCGTAGAAGCGGATGGCGCGGGTGGAAATGCCGAATTCCTTGGCCAGATCGGCAATGGCAAAGAGATCGCGGCTGTCAGGCTCTGGGCGGTTCACGATTTTTTGGCCTTGGTGGCAGCGTAGTCCTCGCGCAGCTCTTTTTTGGAAAGCTTGCCGATCAGGGTCTTGGGCAGGGCGTCCTTGAAAATGATTTCACGCGGCATTTCGATCTTGTTGAGCTTGTCGGCGAGGAAGAGTTTGAGTTCGGTATCGGTGACCGATTTGCCGGATTTGAGCTTGATATAGGCGACGGGGGCCTCGCCGCGATATTCGTCGGGTACGCCGATGACATTGGTTTCTTCGACCGCCTCATGAGTCATCAGCGCTTCCTCGATGATGCGGGGATAGACGTTGAAACCCGAACAGATGATGAGGTCCTTGGTGCGATCCACCAGAAACACATAGCCGTCTTCGTCCATATGACCAACATCGCCGGTGCGCAGCCAGCCATCGTGGAAGGCTTCCCCATTGGCTTCGTCATTGTTGAAATAGCCAGTCATGACCTGGGGGCCGCGCACTTCAAGCTCGCCATTCTCGCCAATGGCGGCGACTTCCCTGGTGTCGATATCGACGAAACGAATATCGGTGCCGGGGAGGGGCAGGCCGATGGAGAGGGGTTTGCTCGGCACGCGTAGGGCGGCGCAGCAGACCACGGGCGAGGCCTCGGTGAGGCCATAGCCTTCGGCCAGCAGGGCTTTGGATTTTTTGGCGAAATTGGCGCGGATTTCATTGGGCAGGGCGGCGCCGCCGGAAATGGCGACCTCTAAGCTTGCCAGCTTAGCGGAAATATTGGGGTCTTCGGCGCGGGCTATGGCCGAGAGCAGGGTGGGCACGGCAGGCAGCACATTGGCCTTGGTGCGGGCGAAGAGGTCGAGCAGCGCCTTGAGCTCGAAGCGGGGCAGCATGACCACCTGGGTGCCATTGCAGAGCGGCACGTTCATGCAGACCGTCATGGCAAAGATGTGAAAGAACGGCAGCACGGCCACGACCTTGGCGGGCGGGTAGAAGAGCCCGCAACCCCATTGGTCGATCTGGCTCATATTGGCGGCGATATTGGCGTGGGTGAGCAGAGCCCCCTTGGGCACGCCGGTGGTGCCGCCGGTATATTGCTGGACGGCAATGTCCTTATAGGGATCGATGACGACGGCGCTGGGGGTTTCCTTGCGATCGAGCATGTCGTCGAACAGGGCAATGCGGTCGCGGACCGCGGATTTGCGCAGCCTGGCCAGGTCTTTGCGCTTGGCGATGGAATAGAGGATTTTCTTGGGTAGCGGCAGCGCATCGGGGAAGTGGCAGACCACCAGCGATTTGACATGGCCGAGCTGGACCAGCTGTTCGGCCTTTTCGAAAATCTGCTGCAGATCGAGCGTGATCAGCAGATCGGCGCCGGCATTGGCGGTGATGTGGCTGAGCTCCTTGACGGTGTAGAGCGGGTTGCAATTGACCACGATGCCGCCGGCCCGCAGCACGCCGTAATAGGCGATGGGGTAAAAGGGGGTATTGGGCAGCATGATGGCCACGCGGCTGCCTTTTTTGACTCCGAACTGGGTCTGCAGCGCGCCGGCAAAGGCGGTGATCTTGCGGGCCAGCTCGCCAAAACTGGTGGTGCCGCCCATGAAATCGAGTGCGGTGGCGAGGGGGTTTTTGGCGCAGGCGGCCAGCACTTGTTCGTGCACGGGGCGGGTATCGATCTTGACGTCCCAGGCAATGCCATCGGGGTAGCTGGCGATCCAGGGGCGCATTGCCCGCTCGTTCCGCTGGTCCATCAATGTCCCTCCTCGTGCCGTTCGGCTTGGGCTTTGCCCTTATCACGCAGTATTCCATGGCTTTACGTTAGCGTCAAAGGGGTGACGGAGGATTTTGAACATAGGCCGCGACCTCGGCCTACGTGAACGTAATGTGTCGTTAGTTGACGTTTACGTAAAGCACGGTAAAGTGCGGTCTCAACACTGGGGATATGGTGCGCTATGGTTTGAGCGCGGCAGGCCCAGCAGGAAACCGGAGGACCGGGAAACGGTCTGACGTTTTGGGAGGAGGCCGCCGTGACACTTGCGCTTTTCGTGATCAGCCTCATTATTTTTGGCGTGCTGGCCTGGCGGGAAAGCCCGCTCTGGCATTGGGGCGTGGCGGCATTGGTGATCGGGCTGCTGAGCCGGCTCGATGTGGGCGGCAGCGGGCTTGCGCTCGATGGCGGGTTTGGTGGTCTACTGCTGGCGCTAGTGCCGGGCGCGGTGTTGTTGCTGCTCAGCGTTGAGGCCATTCGCAAGCCGGTGCTGACGCGGCCGGTCTATGGGGCGGTCAAATCGATTTTGCCGAAGGTCAGCAAGACCGAGCAGGACGCGCTGGATGCCGGCACAATCGGCTGGGATGCGGAATTGTTTTCCGGCAGGCCGGACTGGAGCAAGCTGACCGATATTCGGCCGCTGACGCTAACGGCGGAAGAGCAGGCGTTTATCGACGGGCCGACCAATGAGGTCTGTGCCATGATCGACGATTGGGACACGCGCAATAATCGCGCTGATCTGTCGCCCGAGGTCTGGCAGTTCCTCAAGGACAAGGGGTTCCTCGGCATGCTGATTGCCAAGGAATATGGCGGGCTCGGCTTTGGCGCGCAGGCGCAGTCGATGATCGTTTCCAAGATTTCGAGCCGGTCGGTGGCGGCGGGGATCACCGTCATGGTGCCCAATTCGCTCGGGCCGGGCGAGCTGCTGGAAAAATACGGCACGCAGAGCCAGAAGGACAAATATCTCGGACGGCTGGCCAAGGGCCTCGAAGTGCCGTGCTTTGCGCTGACGGGCGTGCATTCGGGGTCGGATGCTGGTGGCATGCGCGATATCGGTATCGTCACCAAGGGAAACTATCAGGGCGCCGAAGTGCTGGGCATCAGGCTGAGTTGGGACAAGCGCTACATTACGCTGGCGCCGATTGCCACGCTGGTGGGCCTGGCCTTCATCCTCAAGGACCCGGACAATCTGCTCGGCAAGGGCGAAGAGATCGGTATCACACTGGCGCTGGTGCCGCGCGATCACCCGGGTGTTGAAATCGGGCGGCGGCATTTTCCGGCGCGGCAGGCTTTCATGAATGGGCCGACGCGCGGCACGGATGTGTTCATTCCCATGGATTTCCTGATCGGTGGGGTGGACCGGGCCGGGCAGGGCTGGCGCATGCTGATGGAGTGTCTCTCCACCGGGCGGGCGATTTCGCTGCCAGCGATTGGCACGACCTCGATCAAGCAGGCTTTGCGGGTGAGTTCGGCCTATGCACGGATCCGGAGGCAGTTCGGCATTCCGGTGGGGATCATGGAGGGAGTGGCCGAACCGCTCGGGGAGATGGTCAAGCGCGCCTATACCTATGAGGCGAGCCGGCGGCTGACTGCCTCAATGGTGGATGAGGGGCAGCGGCCGGCAGTGATTTCGGCGCTGCTGAAATATCGCACCACCGAAGCCATGCGCGAGAGCGTAGATGACGCCTTCGATATTCATGGCGGGCGGGCGATTCAGGACGGGCCGGGCAATTATCTGTTCGGCGGCTATATGGCGACGCCGGTGGCCATTACGGTTGAGGGCGCCAATATATTGACGCGCACGCTGATGACCTTTGCGCAGGGCGTTCTGCGCGCGCATCCCTTCCTCTACAAGGAAATTGCGGCGGCGCAAAATCCCGACAAGGCGGCCGGGCTCGACCAGTTCGACATCGCCTTTGGCGGGCATACTAAATTCATGCTGCGCAATATTGCGGCCAGCTTTGTGCATGGGGTGAGCAATGGAGCTTTTGCCTCGGCGCCCGCGCAATCGGAAATGGGGCATTGGTATCGCAAGATGCATCGCTACAGCCAGGATTTTGCCCTCGTTGCCGATTGGACCACGGTGGTGCTGGGTGGGGCGCTCAAGCGCAAGCAGAAGATTTCGGGACGGATGGCCGATATCCTGGGCGAGCTTTACCTGATGTCGGCTGTGCTCAAGCGGTTTGAGGAAGAGGGGCGCTTGGTCGAGGATCGGGAGCTGGTGGACGCCATCATGGCGGACCGGATCGCGGCGATGGAGCGGACCTTTGGCGAGGTGTTTGCCAATTTCCCCAACGGGCTGCTGGCCAATGCGATGCGGTTCCTGTGCTTCCCGCTGGGGCGGCATGCCAGGCCCGCCAGCGACCGGGTGAATTATCGCTTCGTGCGGGCAGTGCTGCGGCCGGGCGCGTTCCGCGACCGGCTGACCACGGGCGTGTTCGTATCGATGGACCCCGATGACGTTACGGGCGTTCTGGAAGATGGGCTGCTCAAGGTGACCGAGGCCGAGGAGATCGAGGCACGGTTCATCAAGGCGGCGCGCAAGGGCGTGATCGAGCGGCGGCTGGATCGCGATGCGATTGCCGATGCGGTGGCGGCCGGGGTGCTCAATGAGAATGAAGCGGGGATCATGCGGGCGGCGGATGAGGCGACCGACCGCGTGGTGAAGGTGGATGATTTTGCGGCCGATGAATTGGCGGCGGAGCATAGGGCGGCGGAATAGGGGATCGCGGCTACGGCAGAAAGAAAACGGAGGTTCCCGCTTTCGCGGGAATGACATTGTGGGGGAAAGGGGTCATGCCCGATGGTTGGACCCCCACCCCCGCCCCTCCCCTCAAGGGGGGAGGGGAGACAGACGCCGGCGAACGGCGAAAAAATTGAGGAGGCAAAATGATTGCGCTGCAGGAGACGGTGACCAAGCATTGGAGCTTTCACACCGACGTGGAAAAGCTGGGCTGGCTGACGATCAACACGCAGGGAGCGGGGGTCAATACGCTCAGCCGCGAGGCGATCATGGAGCTCGAGACGCTGGTGGCGCGGATCGAGGATCTGGCGAGCTCGGGCGAAGTGATCGGGGTGATCCTGCTCAGCGGCAAGGATACCGGGTTCATTGCCGGGGCCGATGTCAGCGAATTCGATGCGATGAGCGACTTTTCGGTGCTGCCGGAGGCGCTGAAGCGCACGCATGCGCTGTTTACACGGATCGAAAGGCTCAAAGTGCCGGTGGTGGCGGGGATACACGGGTTCTGCCTGGGCGGCGGGTTGGAGCTGGCGCTGGCGTGCCACTATCGCATCGCGGTCAATGACGAGAAGACGCGGATCGGCTTTCCCGAGGTCAATCTGGGGATTTTTCCCGGCTTTGGCGGCACGGGGCGCTCGATCCGGCAGGCGGGGCCGGTTGATGCCATGGGGACCATGCTGACGGGCAAGATGCTCACGGCCGGTGCGGCGCGGGGGCTGAACCTGGTCGATAGACTGGTGCGGCACCGCGACATGCTGGCCTGGGAGGGACGCAAGGCGGTGTTGCAGAAGCGCAAGAGCGTCGCCGCGGCGCCGATCAAACGCTTGATGGCGATGGGGCCAATCCGCGGCTATGTGGCGAGCAAGATGCGCGAACAGGCGAGCAAGAAGGCGCGCAAGGAGCATTATCCGGCCCCGTTCGCGCTGATCGATTTGTTCGAGGCACATGGCAATGACTGGCAGGCGATGAGCCGGGGCGAGATCGACGCTTTCGTGCCGCTGATGGGGACGGAGACGGCAACCAATCTGCGGCGGGTGTTTTTTGCCTCGGAGAGCCTCAAGAAGCAGGGAGCCAAGGGCGCCAAATTTGCGCGGGTGCATGTGATTGGGGCGGGGGTGATGGGCGGCGATATTGCGGCCTGGTGCGCGCTGCGCGGCATGGCGGTGACGCTGCAGGATATCGACATGGAGCGCATCAAGCCGGCGCTGGAGCGGGGCAAGGCGCTGTTCAAGAAGCGCCTCAAGAGCAAGCGCGAGGTCGATACGGCCATGCTGCGGCTTGAAGCGGACCCGACCGGCAAGGGCGTAGCGCGGGCCGATGTGATCATCGAGGCGGTGGTGGAAAAGCTTGAGGTCAAGCAGGCGATTTTCAGCGGGATCGAGGATCAGCTCAAGCCCGGCGCCATTCTGGCAACCAATACATCATCGATTGAATTGGAGCGGATTGCCGAGGGGCTGAAGGACCCGGCGCGGCTGATCGGGCTGCATTTCTTTAATCCGGTGGCGCAGCTGCCGCTGGTGGAGGTGATCCGGTCCACGTTCAATTCTGATGCTGAAATCGGCAAGGGGGCGGGTTTTGCGCTGGCGATTGGCAAGTCACCGGTGGTGGTCAAGTCGGCGCCGGGGTTCCTCGTGAACCGGGTGCTGATGCCGTACATGTTGGGGGCAGTAAAGCGAGTTGAGGCGGGCGAGAGCAAGGAATTGCTTGATGCTGCCGCAGTGGCCTTCGGCATGCCGATGGGGCCCATCGAGCTGATGGACACGGTTGGACTCGATGTCGGGCAATCGGTGGCGCGGGAACTGGGGCAGGCGGTGCCGGCGGAGTCCAAATTCGCCGGGCTGGTGAGCGCGGGTAAGCTCGGCCGCAAGACTGGCGAAGGCTTTTACAAGTGGGTCGATGGCAAGGCGCAAAAGGGCGAGACGCCGCCCCATGCCGACTTGGCTGGACTGGGGCGTGAGCTGGTGCAGCCGCTGGTCGACACGACCGAAGTGGTAGTGGCCGAGGGCGTGGTCGCCAATGCAGGGCTGGCCGATATCGGGGTGATCCTGGGGACGGGCTTTGCGCCGTTCCTCGGTGGCCCCCTCAAAGCACGTGCGGATGGGAGGGCTTGAGACATGGCCGAATTGCGTAGAGTTGCCATTGTCGGGTTGGCCCGGACGCCGTTCGCGCGGGGCCACACGGCCTATGCCGACGAAACCAATCTGTCGTTGCTGGCGACGGCGTTGGGTGGGCTCGCGGATAAGTTTGGGCTCAAGGGCGAAAAGATTGATGAGGTGATGGCGGGCGCCGTCATCGGACATAGCCGGGATTTCAATCTGGCGCGGGAAGCAACGCTCGACGCGGGGTTTTCGCCGCGCACCCCGGGGACCAATATCCAGATCGCCTGCGGCACGAGCCTGCAGGCGGCGCTGGTGCTGGGCGCCAAGATTGCCACTGGCGAAATCGAGAACGCCATTGCGGCGGGTTCGGATACGGTCAGCGATGCGCCGGTGGTGTTCGGCAACAAATTCCAGCACCGGATGATCGAATTGTCCAAGGCGCGTTCGACTGGCGAGAAGTTCGGAGCGTTCAAGGGATTTTCGTTTGGCGAGTTGCGGCCGGTGGCGCCTTCGACGCAGGAGCCCCGCACGGGCCTCTCCATGGGCGAGCATTGCGAGCTGATGGCGCGCAATTGGGGAATTTCGCGCCAAGCGCAGGATGAGCTGGCCGTGGCCAGTCATCGCAATGCGGCCAAGGCTTATGACGAAGGGTTTCACGACGACCTGCTGGTGAGTTGTGCTGGCCTGGTGCGTGACAATAATGTGCGGGCCGACACCAATCTCGAGAAAATGACCAGCCTCAAGCCGGCCTTCGACAAGAGCTCGGGCCTGGGCACGCTGACGGCAGCCAATTCGACGCCGCTGACCGATGGGGCCAGCGCGGTGCTGTTGGCGAGCGAGGATTGGGCGCGGGCACGGGGATTGCCGGTGCTGGCCTATCTGACCATGGGGCGGGTCGCCGGCAATGACTTTGCGCATGGAGAAGGATTGCTGATGGCGCCCACCATTGCGGTGTCGGAACTGCTGGCGCGGGCCGGGATCGGGTTTGACGATATCGACTATTTCGAACTGCATGAGGCATTCGCCGCGCAGGTGCTGTGCACGCTCAAGGCGTGGAACGATCCGGCGTATTGCAAAGATGTGCTGGGGCGCGATGCCGTGATGGGTGTGATCGATCCGGCTAAGATCAACGTGAAGGGGTCGAGTCTCGCCTATGGGCATCCCTTTGCCGCCACCGGCGCGCGGATTTTGGGGCTTACGGCCAAATTGCTGTCGACGGAACCGGGAAAACGGGCTTTGATTTCGGTGTGTACGGCCGGCGGCATGGGTGTCGCGGCTTTGGTAGAGAGCCCGCTATGAGCGACAATGTCGTTAAATTCCGCCGCATCGAGAAACAGCCCGAGCCGCCGGTGAAAAAGCCACGCGGTCCGCTGCCGGGCTGGGTGCCTTTCGTGGCGCTGGTGGCGATCGCGGTCGCCATCTACTTCATCCGGCAAGCGGGCCTGCTGGGCGGCGCTTGAAGAGGCTGTGTCTCTCAGGCTTCACAGCATGTTAATAATTCCCGCGGCCTTGACGCTTAGGTCAATGTTTTACTTGTCAGTGGACGGAATTGCGTAATACCGTCCAGCAATCTTGACCGTCGGGTCAAATCTGACGGCCACAAGACTACCCACCCGCTGCAACAAACGCGCGGGACAAGAAAAAACTCAGGAAACTCCAAAAGGAGATGGGAACGAGCATGAAACTTCACAAAACCCTGACAGCGGTAGCGGCCGCCGGCGCCGTGGCGCTGATGATGAGCACGGCCGCTTCGGCCGTCACGCTGCAGATGCATAATGGCGGTGATCCGGGTTCGCTTGATCCGCACAAGGTGTCGGGCGACTGGGAAAACCGCATTGTCGGCGACTATATCGAGGGTCTGGTCACCGAAGACATCAAGGCCGACGCCATTCCGGGCCAGGCCGAGAGCTGGGACATTTCCGAGGACGGCACGGTCTATACCTTCCATCTGCGCGAAGGCATCAAGTGGACCGATGGCGAGCCCGTCACGGCCGAAGATTTCGTGTTCGCCTTCCAGCGCCTGATGAATCCGGCGACGGCGTCGGAATATGCCTATCTGCAATATCCGATCAAGAATGCCGAGGCCATCAACTCGGGCGAAATCACCGATTTCAGCCAGCTCGGCGTCAAGGCCCTCGATGACAAGACCGTCGAGATCACGCTGGAAGCGGCGACCCCGTTCTTCCTGCAGGCGCTCACCCATTACACCGCCTATCCGGTGCCAAAGCACCTGGTGGACGAATATGGCGATGCCTGGACCAACATCGACCACATCGTTGCCAATGGCCCGTTCAAGATCACCGAATGGCTGCCGGGCTCCTATGTCCATTCGGTCAAGAACGAAGATTACTACGACGCAGCGAACGTGAAGATCGACGAGGTCTATTACCACGTGCTGGAAGACCAGGCTGCGGCGCTCAATCGCTACCGCGCCGGTGAATTCGACATCCTGACCGATTTCCCTGCTGACCAGTATCAGTGGATCCAGGACAATCTGCCGGGCCAGGCCCATGTCGAGCCGTTCCTGGGCATTTATTACTATGTGCTGAACCAGGAAAAGCCGCCGCTGAACGATCCCAATATTCGTGAAGCGCTGTCGATCTCGGTGCTGCGCGACGTGATCGGCCCCGATATCCTGGGCACTGGCGAATTGCCGGCCTATGGCTGGGTTCCTGAAGGCACCGCCAATTATGAAGGCGAAGTCTATCTGCCCGAATGGTCCAAGCAGCCCTATGAAGAGCGCGTCGCCAAGGCCAAGGAATTGATGGCCGCGGCTGGCTATACGCCGGAAAAGCCGCTGACCCTGCAGCTGCGCTACAACACCAATGACAACCACCAGCGTATCGCCGTGGCGATTGCCGCCATGTGGGAGCCGATCGGTGTGAAGGTCGAGCTGTTCAATGCCGAAACTGCCGTGCATTACGATGCGCTGCGTGCCGGTGACTTCAATGTCGGCCGCGCCGGCTGGCTGCTCGACTATTCCGATGCCTCCAACACGCTTGATCTGCTGCGCACCGGCACCAAGCAGGGCGATTCGATCAACTGGGGCAACAATTACGGCCGCTATTCGAATGCCGAATTCGACCGCCTGACCACCGAAGCGTCTTCGGAGCTGGATCTGGTCAAGCGCGCTGGCCTGCTGCATGAAGCTGAAAAGCTGGCCATGGACGAGTTCGCGGCCATCCCGATCTACTGGTATGTGTCCAAGAACCTGGTATCGCCCAAGATCACCGGCTTTGAAGACAATGCCAAGGACATCCACCGTACGCGCTGGCTGACCAAGGCCGAGTAAGCCCAAGGGCTTGATGATCGTGGGGGCCCGACCGGCTCCCACGATCTCTTTTATTCCGGCGAGCGCGCGTGGACGCAGCGCCCTGGATAGCAAAGGTTTACAATCATGTTGGGTTATGCCCTGCGGCGCGTGCTATCGGCCATTCCGATCGCATTGATTGCCGTAACCGTCTGCTTTTTCATTCTGCGCCTGGCACCGGGCGGTCCGTTCGATGGTGAGCGTGCGCTCCCCCCCACGGTGCTCGCCAATCTGCGGGCGCATTACAATCTCGATCAGCCCCTGATCAACCAGTACTTCATCTATCTGTGGCGGCTGCTGCATGGGGATCTGGGTCCGTCCATGGTGATCGACGGCTTCAATGTGAGCCAGCTGATCCGCATCGGCTTCCCCTTCACCCTGACCGTGGCGCTAACTGCCTTCGTGATCGCCACGAGCATCGGCATTGTCGCCGGCATGATCGCCGCGGTGAACCAGAACAAATGGCCCGATTACGTGCTGGTGCTGGTGGTGATGCTGGGCGTGGTGGTGCCGAATTTCCTGATGGCGGCGATCCTGCAGCTGTGGTTCGGCGTCTATCTGGGCTGGCTGCCGGCGGGCGGCTGGGTCAATGGTTCGGCCTGGCATCTGGTCTTGCCGGTGACGGTGCTGGCCTGGCCGCATGCGGCGCGTATTTCGCGGCTGATGCGTGGTTCGATGATCGAGGTGCTGGGCACCAATTATGTGCGCACCGCTAAATCCAAGGGCCTTGGGCAGCGGCTGGTGCTGGCGCGCCACGCCATCAAGCCGGCATTGTTGCCGGTAGTCTCCTATCTGGGGCCGGGGCTCTCCTATCTGCTCACCGGCTCGCTCGCCGTCGAGCAGATTTTCGGCCTGCCGGGGATCGGCAAATATTTCGTCACCGCAGCGCTGAACCGCGACTACGGCATCGTTCTGGGAACGACTATCCTTTACATGTTCATTATCCTGGCGCTCAATCTTCTGGTCGATCTCCTCTATGCCTGGCTTGACCCCAAGGTGAGGTATCGCTGATGGCCGGGATTACTGGAAAAGACGAAGTCCTCAGCGCCTATGCGCGTAAGCTCGAAACGCTGGATGCGCCCAAGGGCCGCTCGCTGACGCAGGACGCCATCAGGCGCCTCAAGCGCAACAAGGCTTCGGTGGTGGCGATCTTCCTCGTCATCTTCATCGTGCTGGCAGCGTTTATCGGGCCGTATTTCCTCACCTGGGGCTATGCCGAGGTCGATTGGACCGCCATTCGCAAGCCACCCGATTTCGCCAAGGGCCATTATTTCGGCACCGACCAGAATGGCCGCGACATGCTGGCCCGCGTGCTGCAGGGCACCCAGATGAGCCTGATTGTGGCGGGTGTCGCCACCATCGTGTCGGTCTCGATCGGGGTGGTTTATGGCGCGGTGGCCGGCTATTTCGGCGGCCGGGTCGATGCGGTGATGATGCGCATCGTCGATATCATGTATGCGCTGCCCTATATCCTGTTCGTCATTATCCTCGTGGTTATGTTCGGGCGCAATCCGGTGCTGCTGTTCGTGGGCATTGGGGCGATCGAATGGCTGACCATGGCGCGCATCGTGCGTGGGCAGACACTATCGCTCAAGGAGAAGGAATTCGTCGAGGCAGCGCGCGCTGGCGGGGCCAAGCCCTGGACCATCATCCTGCGCCATATCGTGCCGAACCTGACCGGTCCGGTGGTGATCTATGCCACGCTCACCATTCCCGAAGTCATCATTGCCGAGAGCTTCCTCTCCTATCTCGGCCTTGGCGTGCAGGAGCCACAGACCTCGCTGGGCACGCTGATTTCGTTCGGCGCCCCGGTGGCGGAAGTGCTGCCCTGGATGCTGCTGGCCCCGGCCGGCGTGCTGGTGACGCTCCTGCTCTGCTTTACCTATATCGGGGACGGGTTGCGCGACGCGCTCGACCCCAAGGATCGCTAACATGAAACAAGTCCTTAAAGTGGAAGACATGTCGGTGACCTTCGCTCTGCATGAGAGCGAAGTGCATGCCGTGCGCGAGATGAATTTCGCCCTGTCGGAAGGGGAGACCCTGGCCGTAGTGGGCGAGAGCGGATCGGGCAAGAGCCAGGCCTTTCTCGCCATTATGGGCCTCTTGGCCAAGAATGGCCGCACCGGCGGGCGCGCCATGATGGGCGATGTCAACCTGATCGGGCTAGCGCCCAGGCAGCTGGATATCTATCGCGGCAAGGATATCGCGATGATCTTCCAGGATCCGATGACCTCGCTCAACCCCACATTGCGGGTCAAGACACAACTGGCCGAAGTGCTGGTCAAACATCGCGGCTTCGAGAAGGGCAAAGCGATCAAATCGGCCGTGGAAATGCTCGAGCGGGTCGGCATTCCCGAACCCGCCAAGCGCGCCAATGCCTATCCGCATGAGCTCTCGGGCGGCATGCGGCAGCGCGTGATGATCGCCATGGCGCTGCTGTGCCAGCCCAAGATTCTGATTGCGGACGAGCCGACCACGGCGCTCGACGTGACAGTGCAGGCGCAGATGCTGGACCTGTTCAAGACGCTGACCGACGATTTCGGCACGTCGCTGGTGCTGATCACGCACGATCTGGGTGTGGTGGCCGGCATCGCCGACCGCATGATGGTGATGTATGGCGGGCGCGCCGTGGAAAAGGGCGTGACCGACGATCTGTTCTACGATCCGCGCCATCCCTATACGCTGGGCCTCTTGCATTCGACGCCCCACATCGCCAAGCGCGCCGAGCGGCTCGATCCGATCCAGGGCCTGCCGCCCAGCCTTGAACACCTGCCCAAGGGGTGCTCGTTCAACCCGCGTTGCGCCTTTGCGTTCGACCGCTGCCTCAATGAACGCCCGCCTTTGACCGATACCGGCAATGGACGGGAAAAGGCCTGCTTCTATGAGGGCCCGATGACTTACGGAAAGGTCGCATGATGGACCAGACCCCGATCAATCTGCTCGAAATCAAAAATCTCAAAAAGACCTTTGCGATTTCCTCGGGCCTGTTCGCGCGGCCGCTGACGCTGACGGCGCTGGAAAATATCAATTTCACCATCCGCCAGGGCGAGACGCTGGGCATTGTGGGCGAGAGCGGTTGCGGTAAATCCACGCTGGGCCGCTGCATCCTGCAATTGCTCAGCCCCGACGAGGGGCAGGTGCTGTGGTTGGGGCAGGATTTGACCAAGCTGCCGGCCGAGGAAATGCGCAAGCGGCGGCAGGACCTGCAGATCATTTTCCAGGACCCGCTGGCTTCGCTCAACCCGCGCATGACGGTGGGCGAGATCATTGCCGATCCGTTGCGTACGCTGCGGCCGGAGCTGAAAAAGGACGAGCGGCGTGCCCGCGTGCTCAAGACCATGGAAGCGGTGGGGCTATTGCCCGAAATGATCAACCGCTATCCGCACGAATTTTCAGGCGGGCAGGCGCAGCGTATCGGCATTGCCAGGGCGCTGATCACCGAACCCAAGCTGATCGTGTGCGACGAGCCGGTTTCCGCGCTGGACGTGTCGATCCAGGCGCAGATTCTCAACCTGTTGAGCGAACTCAAGGATGAGTTCGGGCTGACGCTGATTTTCATCTCGCACAACCTCTCGGTGGTGCGGCATGTGTCGGATCGCATCCTGGTGCTCTATCTGGGGCGCATCGTCGAACTGGCAACGGGCGACGAGATTTACGAAGAGCCCAAGCATCCCTATACGCGGGCGCTACTGACGGCGGTGCCGATCCCCGATCCCAAACTGGCGCGACAACGCAATATCGATGCGCTCAAGGGGGAAATTCCTTCCCCGATCAATCCGCCTTCGGGCTGCACCTTCCGCACGCGCTGCCGCTTCGCCAAACCCTTCTGCGCCGAACAACGCCCGCCGCTCGAAACCATTGATGGCGGAAGGTTGGTGGCGTGCCATCGCTGGCGCGAAATCGAAGTGCCGGAAGAGGCGGTGCTGGGGGTTTAGTCTCCCAGTGCTGCCAGGGCCGCAGCAATTCGCGCTGCTATATCAGCCATTTCGGCGTCCGGGAGTTTGAGCACGCCGTTTTCTGCCATCAGCGCGTGATATTGCTGCTGCTCATAGGGCACACCCTTGGGCAGCGGCACGACGTGCCAATGGATATGGCTATTGCCCGATTGGCTACCGAGCGAAAGCACATAGATGCGCTCGGCATCGAAGACCTGTTTAAGCGCACGGGACAGCCGGTGCACATGTGACTGAAGCTTCAGGTAGTCACGTGGCGCAAGGCCATCGGCCAAGTCTTCGATATGAGCCTTGGGGCAGACAATCGAATAGCCCGGCAGGGTGGGATATTTGCTGAGAAAGGCGATGAAGAAGTCGTCTTCAGTAATGACGTGGTGCTTGTATCCCGGATCGCCCGCCAGCATTTTGCAGATAAAGCGGGGGCCGGTCTGGCTGGCTTTGGTGAGGGAGGCGAGGTCGAAGGGCTGGCGGTCCATCAGCTGGCCTGCGGTTTTTAGCGATTTGCCATAATAGCTTGGTTTGCTCGGATCGTCGTTATCGGTGCTTTTTTCGGTGCTGTTCCCGATAGGCTGATTTGCGGTGAAAACCATGGCTTTGGCGCGTTGACAGGGCGGGGCATTTTCCCTATGTATGCCCCCAAGTTTCCGGGCGGCGCTTAGAGAAAACTCTTGGGCGCCCTTTTTGTTTGACCGAGGATACCAAGATGAAGATCCGCAACTCGCTGAAGGCGCTGATGACTCGCCACCGCGCGAATAAGCTCGTCCGCCGTCGCGGCCGGGTTTACATCATCAACAAGGTGGACAAGCGCTACAAGGCCCGTCAGGGCTAAGCGTTTCTACCAATGTTGAGTTGACTCAAGCCCGCGTAAGCGGGCTTTTGTTTTTCTACCCCATTTGTGTTGCACAGAAGGCCGATGCGCCGCTCGCATACGATCAGCATCCAGATCGAGTATCCCTACGAGGCGACCTACCGGTTTCTCTCGCAGCCGCGCAATTATGGCGAATGGGCCGCGGTGGACAAGGCGAGCTACAAGCCCGTCGGCAATGGCGATTGGCAGGCCGACACGCCCTTTGGCAAACGTCATTTCCGCTTCACCCCGGCCAATGCATTCGGCGTGCTGGACCATGCCGTCTTCGTGCCGGGCGAGCCGCTGCTCTATACGCCGATGCGGGTCATGCCCAATCAGGATGGCACCGAGCTGACCTTCACCTTCTATCAGCGGCCGGGCATGAGCGAGGCGGAATTTACCTCGGCGGTAGAGTGGATCACCACGGATTTTCTGACGCTGAAGAGCCTGCTCGAGGCGCGCAGGACGTAATCACTCGTGCAGCTGGCGCATCATGCGTTGGGAGAGCCTGGCGTCCTGCAGCAGCGGCGTCAGGTCGCTGACCTGATCCAGGGCGCCGACAATCGGCAGGCGCTTGATCGCGGCATCCGATATCGCCGCATGCGCCGCCGCCACGGCAGCATCGGCGTTGATGGTCGTAAACGGTCGTTCATGGTAGGGGCCGACAATCGGCTCGAAGCGGGCGACGCCAATGGCGTTCTGGTGCCGCGCCAGTTCCAGATAGGCCGCAGCAAGCGCGTCCTGGCGCTCGGTCCATTCACTCGATAGCAGGGCCCGCTGCAGGTGCGGCGAGAGCGATGCCGCAATCGGGAGCCTGGCAAAACCGCTACCGAACCATTTTGAATAAGGCGCGTAGCGTCGTTCGAGCAGAAAGCCCATTCGCATCACGTCCCGAGCCAGGCGCGCAGCGATGACCCGCGAGCCGAGATCGTCGCCCACTTGGCCCGCGCGGCCGACAAAGGCCTGCTCCTCGGCAATGCGCCGCCACTGGCAGGCGATTTTGTACAACCAGACATCGTCTGGGTAATAGACCAAGCGGTCCTGGGCATGACGCAGGCGACCATCGTCGTCGTGAAAGACGGGAGCTGAGGTAAAGGCGAGCAGCTTCTGTTCGGCAAAGCCCAGCCATTGCAGGGGATCGAGCCCTTCCGCCGACCGTATTGCGAAATGCCCTCCGAGGAGTGCTTCGAGCGTATGAAACTCCAGCCCGTGTTCCAGCGCTCCCGCCGCTTCCACGCCATTGGCTGGCGGATGCGGCCGGTTGCGCCAGCCCATGGGCTCGCCGCGATAGCTGGCCGGTGCAATCTTGGAAAATTCATCGACCAGCTGGCGCGCAAGCGCATCGAACTGTGCCCGTGTGACGATGATATGGACGCGCGGTCCCCAATTGTGGTCACGCGAGGTCTCATCGTCAAAGCCCAGCAGCTCCGAGCCGTAGGTGGTCAATGATGCCGAATAGCGGAGGTCCGGCGCCACGTCGCGCAGCCAGGGGCGAACGATATCGGTGTAGAAACCGCGCGATAGCTCGATGCCCTGCATGCCTTCTCCCCCTGCTTGCAAGGCCAACATGGTTGATCCGCTCTGGAAATGCAAAAGGCCCGCACGGGGCGGGCCTTTTCGATTTGGAGCAGTGGCCTCTAAGCCCTCAACTGGAGCCGGCGCCGTCCTGGCGGACGAAGGCGATGCGCAGCATATTGGTGGCGCCGGGCGTGCCCAGGGGAATGCCGGCGGTGATGGCCACGCGGTCGCCGGGGCGGGCAAAGCCCTCCTGATAGGCGATGACGCAGGCGCGATCGACCATGTCTTCGAGCGAAACCGCGTCTTCGGTCTGCACGCAATGCACGCCCCACACCACCGACATGCGGCGGATGGTGCGCATGTTGGGCGAGAGCACGATGATCGGCTTGGTCGGCCGTTCGCGGGCAGCGCGGATGCCGGTGGAGCCCGAGGCGGTATAGGTGACGATGGCGGCCAGATCGAGAGTTTCGGCAACCTGGCGGGTGGCCGCCGAGATGGCGTCGGCGGCGGTGGCCTCCGGTTCGGTCTGGGCGGCGCGGATGATGCCGCGATAATTGGCGTCGCCCTCAACGGCCACGGCCACCTTGTTCATGGTGGCGACGGCTTCGACGGGGTATTGGCCCGACGCGGACTCGGCCGAGAGCATGATGGCGTCGGCGCCTTCGAACACGGCGATCGACACGTCCGAGACTTCGGCGCGGGTCGGAACGGGTGCCGTGATCATGGATTCGAGCATCTGGGTGGCCACGACCACCGGCTTGCCATAGCGGCGAGCCATGCGGATCATGCGCTTTTGCAGGCCCGGCACGGTTTCGAGCGGTAGTTCGACGCCGAGGTCGCCGCGCGCCACCATGATGGCGTCGGAGAGCTTGACGATTTCCTCAAGGCGATCGATGGCCTGGGGCTTTTCGATCTTGGCCATGACGCCGGCGCGGCCCTGCACGATCTTGCGGACGTCGATAATGTCTTCAGGACGCTGCACGAAGCTGAGGGCGATCCAATCGGCTTCGGCCTTGAGGCCTTCGAGTAGATCGGCATGGTCCTTTTCCGTCAAAGCACCGGTCGGCAGGAGCGTGTCGGGCAGGGAGACGCCCTTCTTGTCGCTCAGCTTGCCGCCATAGATGACTTCGGTTTCGATGGCGCCATTGCCCACCTTGGTGGCCTTGAGCGCGATCTTGCCATCGTCGAGCAGCAGGCGGTCACCGACCGAGACGCTTTCGATGATTTCGGGATGCGGCAGGTAGACACGCTGCGCATTGCCGGTGTCGTTCTTGTCGCTGTCGAGGGTGAATTTCTGGCCCGCGACGAGCTGGATGGCGCCTTCGGCGAATTTCCAGACGCGCAGCTTGGGACCCTGCAGATCGACCAGGATGCCCAAAGGATGCTTCAGCCGTGCCTCGACGCTGCGGATGCGCGCAACGGTCTGGTGCAGCAGCTCGTGGCTGGCATGGCTCATATTGATGCGGAAGACGTCGGCGCCGGCCTTGGCCAGTTCCTCGATCATCTTCTCGTCGTGGCTGGCGGGCCCGAGGGTGGCGACGATCTTTGCCCGTCTCATGCGTCTCATTGCGTATCCATGCCTTCGCTATTGGGTTCGTCCGGCGGGGGAGGCTCGTCCGGAGCTGGAATGTCGTCTTGCGGTGGAGCGGCGTTCACATCGTTCGGATCGACCAGAAATGAGGGATCTTCCAGATCTTGCCCGCCGGGAGCGGTAACCGAAGGCTCGACGCCGCTCTCGGTGAGCTGCAACGTCCAGTCCGAACGGTTCTGTGTATCGATTTCAAAGAACCCCGTGCGCTCATAGCCCCGCGCCAGGCAATCCTCAACCCCAAAGATGGTAAAGGTCTCGTCGCGCGTGCACATGAATACCGAACCGTCCCAGGCCCCACCGCCGATATCATCGACTGCGAACATGTAATAAAAGCGACGCTGCAGATCGCCCTGGTACAATACACGGCAATCGCCGGGCGGGGCTTGCCACCAGCCTTCGCTCATCCAGCCGCGATCGGCGCGATAGCCAATGGCCACCGAAACCAGGTTGGCGGTTTCGTTGCAGATGCGCAGATCGGCCTTGGCCGGGATGGCAAAAAAGGCCAGGCTTGTCAGCGTCGCGCCGACCAGGGTTAGACCGAGACGGAGAGTTCGCAAGAGCGTGCCGGAAATCATCGGGAAAAACGAGCCTGTTTGATAACAAGGTGGTGCCAAGGTCAATGGCTAAAGCCGCGATTTGACGGAATTGCGGGCGCAGATTGGGCCAGACTCGCAAGGATGTGACCGCATTGCGTCCGCCGGGCATTTTCAAGCCCGTTCCGGGTGTGGATTGACCCACAAAAGGCTTGAACCGGAGCGGGGTCTGGGTTTGAACCAAGCCCAACACCGCGCGGCTATCTGTGCGGGTGATATTTTGCTCGCGCGGCATGCGCGCGGGCGGGAGCCGGCGGGACAGCTGCATGCTCCCAACCAGAAGGATAAGAGAATGGCCGAAGACAGCGTTGCCCAGGACCAGCTCCGTGCGTTCATCGAACGCATCGAGCGCATGGAAGAAGAAAAGTCCGCCATCGCGGCCGATATCAAGGAAATCTATGCCGAAGCCAAGGGCAATGGTTTCGACACCAAGATCCTGCGCAAGATCGTGGCGATCCGCAAGCAGGACGCCAATGAGCGCATGGAGCAGGAAGCGCTGCTCGAGCTCTATATGAGCGCCCTGGGCATGGTGGCGGCGCCGTCGGACGACTGAGCGCAAGGCGGGGAACGCCCCGCTTTGTAGAGCTCCATCCACTCCTGCCGTTCACGGCGCGGGGATGGCGTTCCGCACCATGCTCAATTCCTCTTCGAACCTGGCCCGCTCGCGCGCCTGGTCGGCCTTGTCGCGGATGCGCAACAGGTAGGAGGGGTGGTTGGTGACAAAGAGCGTGGCGCCGTCATCGCGCTTGATGGGCGCGCCGCGCAGCTTGCCGATGGTGACGGTTTTGCCGAGCAGGCTGCGGGCGGCGGTGGCGCCCAGCGCGACGATGATCTTGGGCTTGATGAAGGCGATTTCCAGCTCCAGCCAGAATTTGCAGGCCTGGATTTCCCCGCCATCAGGCCGCTGATGCAGGCGCCGCTTGCCCCGCGGCATAAATTTGAAATGCTTGACCGCATTGGTGACATAGATGCGGCGGCGGTCGATGCCGGTCTTTTCCACCGCCTCATCCAGCACCTTGCCGGCCGGCCCGATAAAGGGCTTGCCGGCCAGGTCCTCCTTGTCGCCCGGTTGCTCCCCGACAAACATTACCAGCGCGTCGCGGGGACCTTCCCCAAACACTGTCTGGGTCGCATGCTCATAGAGCGGGCATCGCGTGCAGGAGCGCGCCGCCGCACGCGCCTGGGCAAGGGAGGTAATCTCGGTTTCTGCTGGGGAACGTTCGGCCATAATGTGCTCGGGTCTTGGCTTGTTCCTTGGGCAACGCAGCGCACACCGCCGGGGTTGCCAGCGCAACTACGGGGGCGGTTCAGGGGTTTTCCTCGTGGAAGGAGAGCCACCATGACCAAGGCAAAACAGAAATGGTCGGCCGATGTCACCGAACATAGCGACGCGATGGATCTGGAAGATCACATCTTCAAATCCGATGATCCGCGGGAAATCGCCGCCTCGCTCAAGCACTCCGCCGAGCGCTCGCACCGGCGCAAGGCCGAGCCGTATCAATCGGCAATGTCCATGCTGACATTCTACATCAACCGGGCCGGCGACAATTTGAGCCAGAAGGAGCGGAAGGTGCTCGAACAGGCCAAGCAGGAATTGCGCAAGGCGTTTGGCCGCGACGAAGACTGAGGCGCAAAGCAAGCGGAGACGATCGATGGACCATTCCAAGCAGTCAAAGTCCGCCTATGGAATGCTGGCCCTCAACCTGATCCTGAGCGGCATTATCATGTACCTGGTGATGTTCTCGATGATCGATGGCTGGGCCGATTTCCGCAATAATGTCAACATGGGTTACATGGCGGTCACCATGGTGGCGCCGATGGCCATCATCATGCTCGCCACGATGGGCGGCATGTATGGCAACCGGGCGCTCAATCTGGCGCTCTATGCGCTCTTTGCCGTCCTGTTCCTGGGCGCATTCCTCGCCATTCGCGGCCAGGCGCTGGTCGGCGACCGCCAATTCATCAGCTCGATGATCCCGCATCACTCGGGGGCGATCCTGATGTGCCGGGAGGCCCAGCTCGAAGATCCCGAACTGCAAACGCTGTGCGATGAAATCCAGGCCGGGCAACGCCGCGAGATCGAACAGATGGAGGCTATAGCCGCGCGGCTGCAGTGACACAGTCAGCCGGGGCCCAATAGGCCCATGAAATTATAGCCGGCCAGCACGATGACAATGACGGCGACGATGCCGATCAACAGGCGCTGCGGCAGCACGCGGGCGAGAAAGCCGGCAAACGGAGCCGCTATGCCGCCACCGATGATCAGGCCCAGCACGATTTCGCCATAGCGGCTGAAATCGAGCGTGGTGATGAAGGTGATGGAGATGGCGAGCGTCACGAAGAATTCCGAGGCGCTGACCGAGCCGATGGATTGGCGTGCCGCGTCGCCGCGGGCAATCAGGGTCGATGTTACCATCGGCCCCCAGCCGCCTCCGCCCAGCGCGTCGAGAAAACCGCCACCCAGCCCGATGGGGATGACGCTGATGCGGGGCTTGGGGGCGGCCGAGCCGCGGAAGAGCCGCCACAGGATCAGCACGGCCATGGCGCTGAGATAGAGGACGACGAAATATTTGACCGGCTGCTGGGGCAGGTTGGTCAACACATAGGCGCCGACCACACCGCCGGCAATGCCGGCGGGCACCAGGCGCCGGAAGATGCGCCAATCGACATTCTTGTTCCAGACATGGGAGCCGGCGGCCAGCCCGGTGGTGACCATTTCGGCGGCGTGGACGCTGGCACTGGCAATGGCGGGCGGCGCGCCGGTGGCGAGCAGGACGGAGGTGGAAATCAGCCCATAAGCCATGCCCAGGGCGCCATCGATTAATTGGGCGACGAAGCCCAGGGCGATGTAGATGGCAAGCGCGCTCAGATCCAATTTTAAGGTTCCATGCGGGTGGCGGTCTTGACCCGCTTGCCAAGCCCACGCGGCCCGCCGTTACGGCACGGCAACCATGTCATCTCCAACTCGTTGCCCTCAAAAGGAGTTCCGACATGCAATCTGGACCAGCATTCTGGCTCGTGCTGTTGACCTTGGGTGTTGTCGTGCTGGCCGTGGCGATCGGCTATGGCATGATGCGCAACCGGGGGCGGACGCGCCTTGAAAAAGCCCATACCGAAATCGAGACCCGACGCGAATATCAGCGCGAAGACCAAGACCACAGCTAGGGGCGGAACAAAGCTTTTGGCTGGCCGTTGCACCTGTGCACGCAGTCAGCACCGAGCCCGCCATGCCCACCCGTCCGATATGGAAAGGCCAATTGCGGCTTTCCCTGGTCTCCATTGCCGTCGAGCTCTACACGGCCACCAAGGCCAATGCGAAGCCCAGCTTCCGCCAGATCCATGAGCCGTCCGGCAAGCCGATCCATTATGAAAAAGTCGTCGACGGGATCGGGCCGGTCGACAAGGACGAGATCATGAAGGGTTTCGAATATGAGAAGGGCGACTACGTTCTGCTCACCGACGAGGAGATCGACGCGGTCAAGCTCGAGACGCGCAAGACGCTGGAGCTGACCCAATTCGTGGGCAGCAACGAGATCGACCCCCTCTATTTCGACAAGCCCTATTACATGGTGCCGGCGGATGAGCTGGCCGAGGATGCTTTCGTCGTCATCCGTGATGCCCTGCGCAAGAGCGAGCGGATCGGCCTGGGCCAGCTGGCGCTGCGGGGCAAGGAATATCTCGTCGCTGTCAAACCTGCCGGCAAGGGCCTGCTGCTCGAGACGCTCCATTACCAGGACGAGCTGCGCAAAGCGGACCCGTATTTTTCCGACATCCCGGCCAAGAAGGCCGATGCCGACCTGCTCGACGTCGCCACTGCGCTGATCGAAAAAAAGACCGACAAGTTCGATGCCGGCGTGTTCAAGGATCATTACCAGGCCGCCTTGCGCGAGCTGATCGCCCGCAAGCTCAAGAGCAAGGGCCGCAAGGTCAGCACCGAGGATGAACCGCGCGAAAGCCGGCCGGCCAAGTCCAATGTGGTCGACCTGATGGACGCCCTCAAATCCAGCCTTGAAGGCGGCAAGAAAAAGCCGTCTGCCAGCAAGGCGGCGCGCAAGAAAGCGAGCTAGCTCATGGCCCGTCAATCGGATGCCTTGCTCAAGGATTATCGCGCCAAGCGCGACTTCACCAAAACCCAGGAGCCCTCCGGCGCGTCTGCCGCTGACAAGTCCACAGGTTATCGCTTTGTGGTGCAGAAGTATGATGCGACGCGCCTGCATTATGATTTCCGCATTGAGCTGGATGGGGTGCTCAAGAGCTGGGCGGTGACCAAGGGACCGTCCGACAATCCGGAGGACAAGCGGCTGGCCGTGCGTGTCGAGGATCATCCGCTCGATTATGGCGGCTTTGAGGGCACGATTCCCGAGGGCGAATATGGCGGCGGCACTGTGATGCTGTGGGATGAGGGCACCTGGGAGCCGATCGGGGACCCGCAGGCCGCCCTTGAGGATGGCGACCTCAAGATGGTGCTGCATGGGCAGCGCATGAAGGGAGAATGGGTGCTGGTCCATATGAAGGGCCGCGACAGCAAGCGCAAATCCGGCCCGCCGCGCGAGAACTGGCTGCTGATCAAGCATCGGGACAAGTATGCCAGGGACAAGGAAACCCTGGTCGAGCGCTTCACCACCTCGGTCTCTACCGGCCGCGATCTGGCCGGCATCGCCAAAGGGCTCAAGCCCAAAAAGCGGAGCGCCGTTGTGGCCGACGCGACCTGGCATTCCGACAAGGACAAGGCCGTCGACAATCCGCTGCCGGCCAAGCGCGGGAAGCGCGTGGCCGACCTGCCGGAGTTTCGTGCTCCCCAATGGGCGACGCTGGTCTCGGAGGTCCCTGCGGGCGGCGATTGGCTGTTTGAAATGAAATATGACGGCTATCGGTGCCTGGCTGCCATTGCCGGCGAGACGGTTCGGCTGTTCACCCGCACCGGCAAGGACTGGACCGAGCAGTTCGGGGCCATCGTGCCCCCGCTGTCGCGGCTCACCAAAGGCAGCGCGCTGATCGACGGCGAATTATGCGCCTTCGACGCCAAGGGGCGCACCGATTTTTCCACCCTCAAGGCGCATCTCTCCAATGGCGGGCCGCTGACCTATTTCGCCTTTGACCTGCTGGAGCTGGATGGCGAGGACCTCACCAAAAGCAAGCTGATCGACCGCAAGGCGCGGCTCGAAACGCTGCTGGGCAAGATCGAAGCGTCCTCGCTGGTGCAATTTTCCACCCATGTCACCGGCAATGGACAGAAGGTCTTCGATGCCATCTGCCGGGAGGGTCACGAGGGCATTATCGCCAAGCAGGCGGATGCGCCCTATCGCAGCGAACGCACCAGGAGCTGGCTCAAGGTCAAATGCGTCCACCGCCAGGAATTCGTCATCGGCGGCTGGTCGCCTTCGAGCAAGAAGAAGAGCTTTGCCTCGCTCCTGCTGGGAACCAAGGAAAAGGGCAAGCTGATCTATCGCGGCCGGGTCGGCACCGGCTTCGACAACGAGAGTGCGGAGGCCTTGCAGCAGCAGCTCGACAGACTGGCGCGCAAGACCAACCCGTTCGACGCCGTGCCAAGGCCCGTCGCGCGCACTGCCCGGTGGGTGGCTCCAGAGCTGGTGGCCGAAATCGGCTATGCCGAATTCACCCCCGATGGGGTGTTGCGTCATCCATCCTTCCTCGGCCTGCGCGAAGACAAGCCGGCGGGCGAGGTGGAGCTGGAACAGCCGGCGGTCGCACCCCAAAAAGGCAAGCTCGATGCCCAGGCCGGGATTGCGGCCGCTGCAGCTGCGGGGATCAAGCTCACCAGCCCCGATCGCGTGGTCTATCCGGGGCAGGGCGTCACCAAGGCGGACCTGGTGGCGTATTACGCCGCAGTGGCCGAGCGGATGCTGCCCTATATCGCCAAACGGCCGCTGAGCCTGCTGCGCTGCCCGCAGGGGCGGGCCAAATATTGCTTCTTCCAGAAACACGATACCGGTGGCTTCCCCGACGCGATGAAATCGCTGCTCATCACTGAAAAGGATGGCAGCCGGGAAGACTATTTCTACATCGAGGACCTGCCCGGGCTGATCGCCGGCACGCAGATGAATGTGCTCGAATGGCATGTGTGGGGAGCCGATATCGACCAGGTTGAAAAGCCCGAGCGGATCATCTTCGATATCGATCCGGATAAAGGGCTGGGCTTTGCCGAGGTGCGCTCGGCGGCGCGGGATATCAGCAAGGCACTGGAAGCGCTGGATCTGGAAAGCTATCCATTGGTCACCGGCGGCAAGGGCGTGCATGTCATCGCGCCGTTGCGCCCAAGCATGGAATGGCCGGAGGTCAAGGCGTTCTGCAAGGCCCTGGCCCAGCGCCTGGCCGACAATGAGCCCGATCGTTTCGTCGCGACGATGAGCAAGGCCAAGCGCAAGGGCAAGCTGTTCATCGATTACCTGCGCAATGAGCGCGGCTCCACGGCCATCGCCCCCTGGTCGAGTCGCTCCCGGCAAGGGGCACCGGCGGCGGTGCCGGTCAGTTGGGACGAGTTGGAGACCATCACGGCCGCCAATCAATTCACCCTGGCCGACGCCGCCGCACGGGCCAGCCTGGCCGACCCCTGGAAGGGTTATTTTTCGACCAAACAGGCGATCACCAAGGCCATGCTGCACGCCGTGACGGACGAGACCTAGCGCCGGGCCTTACGGCATCGGTCCGATGATTTCGCCTAAATCCGCACCGCCGTCGGCCATGGTCAGCCGATCCAGATGGGTACGCAAGGTCCAGCGAACCCGGCCGTTTTCGCGCTCGACGCTTGCCTGCCCGCCCAGCGCGATGGGAACCACCCGCTCCAGCACCACACTGCCAAAGCCGCGCCGCGGGCTCGCCTGGGCGGGCGGGGCG
>NZ_JBJDRE010000024.1:0-43636 GCF_044987315.1 Devosia sp. ZW T5_3 | reverse complement strand
CACCCGGCTATCGCGATTGGCGAGATACACCCGATTGTGCCGCGCCCGCTGTTCGGCCGCGATCAAGAGGCCAATGACCAAAACCACCGTCACCGCCAATTGCGCCGCCCCGCCAAAGTCCGAGCGGTTGATCCAGGTCGAATAGATAATGGCGGTAATGGCATTGATGCCGAAATATTGCACCGCCCCCAGATCGTTGACCACTTCCATCATCGCCAGCGTCACGCCCACGACGAGCGCCGGCCGCGAGGTCGGCAAGATGATCGCAAAAAACGTCCGCATCCCGCCCGCGCCCAAAGTGCGCGCCGCGATATTGAGCGATGCCGATTGCATCAGGAAAAAGCCGCGGCACGCGACATAGACATAGGGGTACAGCACCGAGGACAGCACAATCGCCGCGCCCCAATGGCTGCGAATATCGGGAAACCAATAATCCTGCAGCGTCCGCGCCCCGGTCACCCCGCGTAAGGCCGTCTGCAACGGCCCGGTAAAGCCCAGAAATTCCACATAGCCATAAGCCGCGAGATAAGTCGGCACCGCGAGCGGCAATACCAGCATCCAGTCAAACACCCGGCGCAGGGGGAAATCGTAATGGGTCACCAGCCACGCCGCGACGAGGCCCGCAACGCCGGTCAATATCCCCACCGACCCCATCAGAACGCCGGTTTCCCGCAGGGCCGTCGGCAACATGGTCGCGGTCAGCCCATTGCTGCCGCTCGACACCGCCGCCCAGCCCAGCCACAGGATCGGCAGCCCCGCCGCCACCGCCAGCACAAGCGCAACGACCGGCAAGGCTTTCGCCCCGCCGGTCTGATTCTTGGTCACGCGCTTTAGAGCCGTCAAACAACCACCGTCTCATTCCGGCGCAGGCCGGAATCCATGCTGAAAGGCTGCAGCGGCATCGTAGCTGGGCAGCGCCTAGTTCTGCGCACCTTCGTTGAACTTGAGCTCATCGACAAGAGCCGCCGCCGCTGCACGATTGGCAGCGACCTCGACCAGCGGGGTTGCCACCGGCTTGAGCGCACCCCAGGACAGGGTCAGCTCAGACGGCGCCACCGAAGCCACTACCGGGAATTCGTAATTGGTGTCGGCATAGATCTGCTGGGCTTCGTCTGACAACAGGAATTCGATCAGCGCATTGGCATTTTCGGCATTGGGCGCATGCTTGGCAATGAACCCGCCGGCCACATTGACCTGGGTGCCTTCGCCCTCGGCATCGGGATAGATGATCCGCGCCGAATTGGCCCAGTCCTTCTGCTCCGGCTCGGCCTCGTTATTCAGCATCACGCCCATATAATAGGTATTGGTGATGGACAGATCGCACGTTCCGGCCAGGATATTCTTGACGCCTTCGCGGTCGCCGCCATTGGGCGCATAGGCGAGGTTATCACGCACCTTGGTCAGCCATTCGCGCGTATTGTCGAGGCCATGCGCGGCAATGCGCTGCGCGATCAGCCCGATATTATAGGCATGGTCGCCCGGACGGGTGCACAGACGCCCCTTCCATTCTGGGCCCGTAATGTCCTCATAGGTCAGCGCCGTATCCTCGACGCGGTCCTTGGACACGTAGAACACCCGGGCGCGGAGCGACAGCGCGGTCCAATTGGCATCGTCATCGCGGAACGCTTCTGGTACGCGCTCGGTCAGCGCTGCGGTGGTGATCGGCTGGGTCAGGCCCTGCTCCTCGGCACCCACGAGATTACCGATATCGACGGTCAGCACCACGTCGGCCGGCGACAGCTCGCCCTCGGCCGCTACGCGTTCCAGCAGGCCATCGCCAGCATAAAGCACCTTGGCTTCGATACCGGTCTCGGCGGTGAACTTGTCCAGCAGCGGCTGCAGCAGGCCCTGCTCGCGATAGCTGTAAATATTGACTTCGCCGCTCTGGGCAAAGCTGGGGGTGCTGAGGCCCAACAGAACAGTTGAACTCAGCAGGGCAAAGGCAAGGCGTGTCGTCTTTGTCATGGTTCTCTCCCAAGGCGGGCCGCTAAAAGCCCGCGAATGGACGCCCTTGTGTTGGCTGATCCATGCCATGTCAATAAAATATAGCAATAACAATGGCTTGCACCTTGGAACCATTCAAATATAGGTCCCAAATTCGGTGCGAAAACAATCCGTTAGCTGAGTTAGGAAATCATATTATTGCCATGCGACATTTGCGCCGTGGCTGCCGTTCCCCTTTGGGAGGAGGGTTACTCAGAACGCGTTCAAAAGCGCGGCGTCATCCCGGCGGAGGCCGGAATGACATCGTGGGTGGATGCGGGTCCCAAAGAACACCGCCCCACCAAGCCTACTGCTGCGGCCCCTCATCAAACTTCAGCTCATCCACCAGCGCCGCCGCTTCCTTGCGATGGCTGGCAATCTCGATCAGCGGCGTCTGGTCCGCCTTGAGTGTCCCCCAGCTTGCCACCAGCTCCGACGGCTCCACCCCCGGCACCACCGGAAATTCATAATTGCCGCTGGCATAAAGATGCTGCGCTTCATCCGACAGCAGGAATTCCACCAGTCGGTCCGCATTGTCCTTGTTGGGCGCATATTTGGCCAGGATCGCCCCCGACACATTGACCTGCGTGCCCTCCCCATCCGCATCGGGATAGATGATCCGCGCGGAAGCCGCCCAATCCTTCTGCTCGGGCTCGGCCTCATTGGTCAGCATCAGCCCCATATAATAGGTATTGCCGATCGCCAGATCACAGGTGCCGTCAAAGATCGCTTTGACCTGGTCGCGATCTGCCCCGGTCGGTGGCCGCGATAGATTATCCCGCACCGCACCCAGCCAGGTCCGCGTGCGGTCCACGCCCCAATGGGCAATGCGCGTCGCGATCAGCCCGATATTGTAGACATGCTGGCCCGAGCGGGTGCAGAGCCGCCCCTTCCATTCCGGCTTGGCAATGTCCTCATAGGTCAGCGCCGTCTGGGTCACCCGGTCGATCGAGGCATAAAACACCCGCGCCCGCAGCGACAAAGCCACCCATTGCCCATCGGGGTCATGATATTGGTCCGGCACCCGCGCCAAAGCCGCCGTCGAAATCGTCTGCGACACGCCCAGGTCCTTGGCATTGGCCAGATTGCCGATATCGACCGTGACGATCACATCGGCCGGCGAGAGTTCCCCCTCCGCCGCCACCCGCTCGATCAGCCCATCGGCCGCATAAAGCACATTGGTCTTGATCCCGGTTTCCGCGGTAAACCGGTCCAGCAGCGGCTGGATCAGGCCGGGCTCGCGATAGGTATAGACATTGACCTCCCCCGATTGCGCCCAGGCCGGCGCGCTCAGCATCAACAGCGAAGCAACAAGTACGGTCCTGATCATTGGGCTCTCCATCGGCATCGGACAGCGGTTTTGCGCCGCAAGCTCGCGCCTGTCAATAAACTCAATAAAACCAAGAGTTTACCGATTGGAATGGTTCAAATCTGGCCGGTAAATGCCTTGCGCGATCAGGCGCTTAACTGCTCGGCTGATCCGATTGCAGGGCAGGGCGATCCACCAGGTCCGCTGGGATCATCAGCGTAAACAGCATGCCGGTCGCCCCCGCCGGGTCCACCGACAGCGCAAATCCATTGACCGCCAGCAGCGAGCGCGTCAGCGCCAGCCCAACGCTCGAGCGCACGGGGGCCAGCGCGCGGCCCTCCCGGCTCACCCCGTCGCGGAACACGACGAACCGTTCGGCCATATCCACCGGGGCGGTCGAGCTATCGCGCACATGAATGGCAATGCCGCCATCATCCTCGCGCTGCGCCGAGATTACCACCGCGCCACCCGTGGGCGTCTGATCGATGGCCGAGGCCAACAGGTTCAGCACCGCCTGCGCCAGTGACGCGCGATCCGCCGTCACCCTTGGCAGGGTCTCCGAAATCGCATTGCGCACGATGACGCGAGCACTGCTCGCCTGCTGGCGAATGCGCATCACGCAGCTTTCCAGCAGGCTCGTCAGCTCGATACTGGCCCGCTGCGGCATATAACGCCCATCGCGCAGCCGCGCATAATCATCCAGTTCATCGACCAGCGCGGCAATTTCCTGCCCCGCCGCCGCAATGTCTTGCGCATATTCTGCACCGCGCTCATTGCCCATTCCGGAGGCCTCCGAGCGGATCAGCTCGGAGAATCCGACGATGGTGTTAAGCGGACGCCGCACCCCGCGGCTGATCCGCGCCAGCAGCGCCGGATCTGGCTCGCCCGAACTCTGCAGCCGGGCCGGGGCCGTGCCGCGCTCTTTAACGAAGCCAAAATAGCCGGTGATGATCCCCGCCTGGCCCTGCGCGAAAATCGTCATCTCCGCCTTGCCGCCATCGCTGGCCAGCACGATGCAAGGCCGCGCCGTCTCGGCAAAGCGGGCCGGCCGCTCCAGAAATTCACGCAAGGCCGGCAATGCATCTTCCGCCACCAGCCCGCTCAACGGCCGTCCGGCCAGACCCGCGCCCGGCTCTGCCAATAGCGTCACGGCGCGCGGGCTGGCCAGATTGATCACCCCGGCTCTATTGGCGTCGAAAAACCCATCGCCGCGCAATTCGGCAAATGATTCGGCAAAGGCCCGCACCGCCGCCTCATGCCCGGTGCGCACTTCGGTGGCGCTGGCCGATAGCATCAGGGCAGGGCGCCCCTGCCAGGAGATCGATTGCAGCCGCGCCGTAACCGGCACCAGCGTGCCGTCCCGCTGCATCAAATGGTTGACCGGCCCCGCTTCCTGCTCATCCGGCCCGGCCGACGGGAACACCGAGGCCAGCCCCGCATTGCGCAACTGCTCCACCGAATCATAGCCCACCATTTCGGTAATGGCCCGATTGGCAAACAGCACCTGCTGGTCGCGGAACACCAGAATGCCCAGCGGCAGCCGGTTCAGCACCAGCGTTTCTCCGCCCAGATTGATCAGCGCCCCCGCTGCCCGCTGCGGCTGTGGCGTCGATGCCGGCGGGGCCGTCACAGTCGGCGTCCCCGGCTGGCTAGGCTCGCCCGCACCCACCCGATCATTCAAAATGCGCGACAATTCATCGAAATTATACCGCGACGCCCGCTCGACGGCTTCAGGATCCTCCGGCAAAGCCGGCGCAATCTCGGCCACCGCAGCCGCCACGCTCTCCGGATCGGTCCCGGCCAGCTCCGGCACCGGCGCTTCCGCCTCATCCTCGCTCGCATCGGCGACAAATCCGCGCCCCGTCACGCGATAAAGCTGCCCCGGTACGGGTGTCTCCGGCTCCTTGGCCGCATACATCACGTCATCGTCCGCCGTCAGCGGGGTAAACAGCGCCTCATCCGCCGCCAGCCGGTCGACCAGCGCCGCAAGCCGGCTGACCGATTCGGCCGCCACGTCATCCTCGTTCTCATGCCATTCAGCGCCCGGCCCATCTTCAAACGCCGCGGGCTCCCCAGGCTTTTCGCTTACCGCCTCGTCGGCCGGCGCAGCATCCGGCTCCGCCGCATGCCAATTGGCCAATTCCCGCTCATAGGCATGCTCATCCGCCACGATGAGATCGCCAACCGCATCGTTTGCGACGATCTCGTCAGCTGGCGCGTCGCTGCTCTGAGCCTCCACAGTAGATCCGGGTGGCAGGTCCGCGTCGCTCTCGCTCGTCGCCGGTTCGTCAGTCATGCCGGTCGTTTCGGCGGCAGGCTCGCCATCCACTGTAACGGCTTCCACGCCAGAATCATCCGGCAGCACGGCCTCGGCTTCCGCGGCATCATCCTCTGCCGCACCGGCCGCCAGAATCTCGTCCGCGATCGGGTCGACCCCCACGATCAGCAATACCGGCTGCCCGTCCTGCCAGATCAGCGGCGTCGCCGCACAGGTGCTCGAGGCCGGCTTGTCGCCCGCCAGAAACTGAATGCGTGCCAAACTGGTCCGCCCGGTCGAGCCGAGCCTGATGTTGCGCGCCACCTGCCCCTTGATCGGGGTAGCGAGCGGGGCGCGTTTCAGCCCATGTTTCTTGATTTTGGCCAGGAACAGCCCGGCGGCGGCATTCTGCCAGATCAACTGGTCGCCTTCGCGTGACCACAGCCAGGCCGGGCGAGCATCATCGGCATGCTGCAGCACGCGACGGGCGCTCGGCGATGTGATCCAGTCGGCATCCATATACAGCCAAATTCCGTCGAGAAGGGCGGGCTCCGCCGCGCTGTGCCAGATCGGCACAAATGTGCCCAACGTCCTTACGGTTTCTTCAATATAGTGCGCGTGTCGCATGGTCCAGAGCGGCCGGCACACGCTTCCGCGCGCTTTGATCGTCATGGTTAAGTGCAAAAACCTTACGAATGGTCACGTTTGCGTGCCCGTCATGCACTTGTTGTGGAAAGGCACAGCGCTGAGCGGTGGAATGAGGCAAAATGGGTGCTTGTCATCGAGAAATTCTCGACCTATGTTCCGCCCGCTTTCGGGACGACCTTGACGGTCTCCCTCGACAGGCCCCTGCCGCCTTAGCTCAGTTGGTTAGAGCGCTAGATTGTGGATCTAGAGGTCCTCGGTTCGATCCCGAGAGGTGGTACCATTTTCCAGATAGATTCGGCATTAACGCGTCACGCGCAACGCTGCGAGTTTGCGGCCGATTTCGCTGAACACGTCGGATAGCTCCTGGCCACTATTGGCCTGGTAGGCATGCGACGCGTCGGTGGCGCAATTGGCCATCAGGTTTATGGCGCTCTGCGAGTTCACAATCGCAAACCCGACGGTGTAGACAATAATGCCCGCCCGTTTCATGGCATTGCACTGCGACTGGGTCTGCGAATAGGAACTCCCGTTGGGTGCGTCGCAGTTGATCTGATCGTTGGTGTCGCCGCTGCCAGAGGTCGAACTCTGACTGATGACACCGTTGCAATAAGAACTGTTGAACTCCCCATCCGTCATCAGCACTACGGCTTTGATGATATTGACCTTTCCTGGACCTGCAGGCTGGCTGTCCTGAGGCCAGGGACCGTTGAAATTGGGGGACACCATATACCAAGCCCAAGCTGCCCCCGTATGCCCGGCGGTCGAGCCGCCAGCCGTCAGTTTCTGTGCTACATCATGCAAGATGGTCTTGTTCGATGTCAGTGGCAGAACCGTATTGCTGAGGCATGGATTGCCGGAGCCAGGATAGTTCCGGCCAAGTAGTGCCGTGGACGGCGAAGCATCGGTATACGCATTTGTCGTGCGTTCGGTGATGCAGGTACTGATCGGAAAACGGCGCTGCTTTCCATATGGGTTAGAGAACAGATAGTAATCGCAACCGGAAAGAACGCAGGAAACCGAGCCACCAGAGCTATAGGTGCCATAGTTGATGCCGTTCGTTTTTGCCGTGTTCGGCAGCACAAAGGTATTGGTTGTTGCTGCGCCGATTGTCCAAGCTAGGTTGTTCCCTGACGTGGCGCTGTTGTTGTTGAGACTGGGCATGCCGTTGATGCCATAAATATAAGCTTGGCTATTGCTCGCTAGGCCATGCGCCGACGACGTCACGACCAGTTCGCAGGTTGCGACTAGGCACTTGGTCGCCGTCCCCGTCGATTTGACGTAACTGCCATAATTGCCGCCGTTTATGCCTTTCAACTCATAGGAGTCGGCGTCCACTTTTGTGACGGTAAATATCTTGTTGTTGAGCTGCGTCATGCCGCTTACATTGTTGATATAGACGGTATCACCCGTGACGAATCCGTGATTGACCGACGTAATGACGACCGGATTTTTCTTTGTCGCTCCGGTAACGACCTTGCCAGCGCCGCTGGCCCAGCCGATCGCGGTTATAGCCGTGGGCGCCTTGCTTGCACCGCGAATGCTTGCGGCATAGGTGCTCCCCACATTGACCGCCATTGAATAGGGCACGAGCGCCATTTTCGAATAGGTCGGGGTCTGCTCGTCCTGCACGACGATATTGATCAATTGTCCCAGCGCGGTTTTGAGGGCTGCGACTTTACTCTGTTGTGCCGTACCCTCGTCGGAGGTTGCGATGGGGTCGTTCATCGAGCCTGTCAGATCAACCGCGACCGCTACTTCAATGTCCATTGAGCCGCGCGTCACTTCTGAGACAATGCCTGCGCCCAGATCATGCACCCCCACCAATCCAACAAACAGGGTGGGCATGCTCATTGTTGCTTCGAAGTAGAGCGAACCCAAGGCCGCGTCTGTTCGCGCAAGTGTCACTTCGGCAGTCACATCGGGATCGGATATGCGGTCGACCAATAGTGCCTGGGCTTTCTCGATCAGCCAGCTGTTGGTAACACCAGTTCTGAACGCATCCTTCTCAAGCGCCAGCGCCGCCGCATCCAGCGCGATCTGTGCCCGGTTCCGCGTCTGCTCCAGCCGCACATAGTCGACCACGGCGCCGCCCATGGCGATCAGCACCACGGCCATCAGGCCGAACATTATTGCAAATACACCGCTCTCGTCGCGGCCGAATCGCGCGACAAGCCGAAGGAAAGGACGCATGACGCAAGCACCCGTGGGATCTGTCGCCCCGCAGCGGAGCAGGCCGGAATATCGGTGATATTCCTTATTAAAAGACCACCACCGGCCAATAAAGTTTTACCCGGCCGCAAGCACCGTTCACAACCGCGTCAATCACACGCCCACGCAATACTCCAAAACTACTCGGCGGCCGAAATTTCACCGGCGCAATTCCCAGAATCGTCCCGCCCCGCTACCCCTATGCGCCAATCGCGCCACGATCAGCGGAGCCCGCCATGCCCACCGAAATCTCGCCCCAGGATGGTCTGCCGCGCTGCCCATGGCCGGGCGATGACCCGCTCTATCGCCATTATCACGACAATGAATGGGGTCGCCCGGTCACGTCGGACACACGGCTCTTCGAAAAGATCTGTCTCGAAGGCTTCCAGTCGGGCCTCTCCTGGATCACCATCCTGCGCAAGCGCGACCGCTTCCGCGAGGTCTTTCATGGCTTCGATATCGCCAAGGTCGCCGCCATGACCGAAGCCGATATCGAACGCCTCCTGCTCGATGCCGGCATTATCCGCCACCGCGGCAAGATCACGGCGGCCATCAACAATGCCAAGCGAACCCTCGAGATCCAGCAGGAATTCGGCTCGCTCGCCGCCTATATCTGGCAATTCGAGCCCCAGCCCGGCCACCGCGCCGATGACTATTCCTGGTCCGCCCTCAGCGCCGTTGCGCAAACCGACGCCTCCCGGGCCCTCTCCAAGGATTTGCGCAAGCGCGGCTTCAATTTCGTCGGCCCCACCACCTGCTACGCCTTCATGCAGTCCATGGGCATGGTCAACGATCATATCGAAACCTGCTTCTGCCGGCCTGAGGTCGAAGCCGCCCGGGCGGCTCTCCCGCGCCCGGTGAAGTAGCGCGCTCCAAGCGTGTTGCCCATCGGCAACATTCATTACTTTCTGCGACAACCCGCCGCACCCCATATTGCGGCTCACGAGCCCGTGAGCTAGAAGCAAATTGTCCAACAACGCCAGACCAGAGGGAGGCGCTACATGAATATTGTACATGCACTCCATCTGGGCACACACGCGCGGCCAATGGCCCGAGGCTAACGCCTCCTTGTTGTCACCACCGTCGACTTTATGTCGCGGACACTCCCCAAACCAGCATCGTAACCGGTTGAAGCCGGGTCTTTCTTGACCCTGATTCCGCCCCCCGAAGCTCCTCAACCCTAGAAGGCCGGTCCGCGCAACAGCGCTGCCGGGCAAAGCTATGTCTTACAATGCACTCAACGAGGGCAGCATCGTGCTGCGCCTTGAATTCTCCATCGCCGATGCCGTGCACCAGCGCGGCCTGTTCGCCGTCCTGCGGGCTGCAATCGCCGCCTGGTGGAACCGGCCCCGCATCGCGCGGGTGATCGATCTGCCCGCTCGCCTGCGGGCTGATGTGGGCCTGCCGCCTGCCGACGGCTTTGACCAATGGCTGCAGCCTGGGGACAATCCTCAGATCCCACCGCCCCTGTGGAGGCCCGGTTTGTAGCCCCAGCCCCCTCGCTTTCTTCGGAAGGCGAGGGGGCACATTCCCCCGCTCTGCTGTTGCCCCTCCATGCCCGATCCGCTAACAACGGCCCGTTCCCGAAGGACTGCCCAAAATGACCGAAAAAGCCAAGCTCATCGCCCCGCGCCTGCCGCGTGGCTTCGAGGACCGTACGCCCGGTGAAATCGCTGCCGTTGGCGCCATGATCGATACGATCAGGAAAGTCTATGAGCGCTATGGCTTCGACCCGGTCGAAACCCCCTTGCTCGAACTCACCGAAACGCTAGGCAAATTCCTGCCTGATACCGACCGGCCCAATGCCGGCGTCTTCTCCCTGCAGGACGATGACGAGCAGTGGATGAGCCTGCGCTACGATCTCACAGCGCCGCTCGCCCGCTATTTTGCCGAAAATTTCGAAACCCTGCCCAAGCCCTATCGGTCCTATCGCCAGGGCTATGTGTTCCGCAACGAAAAGCCCGGCCCCGGCCGCTTCCGCCAATTCATGCAATTTGATGCCGACACGGTCGGCGCCGGCGGCCCCGAAGCCGATGCCGAAATGTACATGATGGTTGCCGACGTGATGGACGAACTCGGCCTAGCAGGCCAGTACGTGGTCAAGGTCAACAACCGCAAGGTGCTCGATGGCGTCCTCGATACCGCCGGCATCACCAGCGACGGGCAGAAGCTGACGGTGCTTCGTGCCATCGATAAGCTCGACAAGTTCGGACCCGAAGGCGTCAAGCTCCTGCTCGGCGCCGGACGCAAGGACGAGAGCGGTGACTTCACCAAGGGCGCTGGCCTCACGCCGGCGCAGATCGAACCCATCCTCGCCTATGTCGATAGCGGCGTTCCCGCCCCCGGCGTCGAAAAGGGCAGCAATGCCCATGTCATCGCCACCATCAACACCCTTGCCGGCCTTATCGGCGGTTCGGAAGCCGGCCTGCAGGGCTTGCAGGAACTGGCCAGCATTTTCGGCCTGATCAGCGCCGCCGGCTTCAGCGGCCGCGTCATCCTCGATCCCTCGGTAGTCCGCGGCCTCGAATATTATACCGGCCCCGTCTTCGAGATCGAATTGACCTTCAAGGTTCAGAACGAAAAGGGCCAGGACGTGGTGTTCGGCGCTGTCGGCAGCGGTGGCCGCTATGACGGTCTTATCGCGCGCTTCCGTCGTGAACCGGTACCGGCCACGGGCTGCTCGATTGGCGTCTCCCGCCTCGCCCATGCGCTCAAGCTGACCGGCAATCTCAAAGCCACCGAACCGGTCGGCCCCGTCGTCGTCCTCGTCATGGACAAGGACCAGATGGCCGGCTACCAGGCCATGGTGGTCGAACTGCGCAATGCCGGCATCCGTGCCGAAATGTTCCTCGGCAATACCAAGAATTTCGGCAAGCAGGTCTCCTACGCCGATAAGCGCAATTCGCCTGCCGTCATCATCGAAGGCAGCCAGGAGCGCGACCAGGGCATCATCCAGATCAAGGACTTGATCGCGGGCAAAGAAGCCGCCGCCGCCATTACCGACAACGCCGAATGGAAAGCCGCAAGACCCGGCCAGTTCGAGGTCAAGCGCGGTGATTTGGTCGCCGCCATCCAGAAACTGCTGAGCGAACAATGATCCGCCGCACTCTCCCCATCCCCGATGTCACCCCGGCGCAGGCCGGGATCCATGCTGAAGGCCTCTTTTCGGCACCATGCAAGTGGATAGCTCACAGCATGGATTCCGGCCTGCGCCGGAATGACCCGATGGCTGGGACATATCGGGTGATAGCATCATGACCGGCGCCGCTCTCCGCCGCGCCAATCTCGAATCGCTGGTCGAAGCCCAGGGCGCCACCCGCGCCACCCCGCCACTCCTCCTCTCGGCCGATCCCTATTTCGATCTCGCCGGCGAAGAATTCGGCCGCCGCCTGTTGCTCACCACCGATGCCTCGGGCGCCGAATATTGCCTGCGCCCCGATTTCACCCTGCCCATCGTGGCCGATTACATCGCCAACGGCGTGGGCGAGCCGGCCGCCTTCTCCTATCTCGGCCCCATTTTCCGCCAGCGCGAAACCGGCGCGGCTGAATTCGATCAGGGCGGCATCGAATTGCTGGCCCAGCGCGATGGCGATGTGGCGCTCGATCAGGTGCTGACCTTTGCCCGCGCCGCACTCTCCATTTTCGGCGTCAGCCCCGTCGTTCGCCTCGGCGGGGTAGGGTTGTTTGAAGGTCTTTTGGCCCAGGCCGACATGCCCGATCCATGGCGCTCGCGCATCCGCCACCGCTTCGGCCACACCGAAGCGCTCGAGCGCCTGCTGACCCGGCTCGAACTGGCGCCCGATCTGCCGCGCGAACAACAGCCCTCCCGCGAGGCGCTGGTCGCCGATGTCACCGAGCAAATGGTCGCCGCCGGCCTCTCCCTGTCCGAAGGCCGCACGCCCCAGGAAATCGCCGACCGCTATCTCGAACAGCAGGCGCTCGACGCGGCCCACGTTCCCGCCAAAACGCTCAAATTGCTGCGCGATTATCTCGCCATTTCCGGCCCGGTCCTCCAGGCGCTGACCCGTATCGAGGCCCTCGCTGCCGAACACCGGCTGATGCTCGGCGCCCCCATCCGCGCCATTCGCCGTCATCTCAATGGCCTGGGCGAAGCCCGCGTCAGCTTCGATGCCAGCTTTTCCCCGCGCCTTGATTATTACACCGGCATCGTCTTCGAAATGACCGGCCCCAATGGCGAAGTGCTGGCCTCGGGCGGCCAATATGATCGCCTGCTCGAACGCCTCGGCGCCAAAGCCCCCATCGCCGCCTCCGGCTGTTCGGTCTGGGTCGATCGTCTCGAAGCGGAGGTTCGCTCATGAGTGAAATCACCCTCGCCGTCCCCTCCAAGGGCCGCCTCGAAGAACTCACCCGCGATTGGTTCGCCCAAAACGGGCTCACCATTGCCCGCCCCGGCGGCGCGCGTTCTTATCTGGGCGCCATTGAAGGCCTGCCCGATGTCACCGTGCGCTTCTTCCCGGCCTCCGAAATCGCCCGCGAGCTGATCCGCGGCACGATCGATATCGGCGTCACCGGGCGCGATCTCATCCACGAAACCAGCGAAACCGGCCCCCAATCGGTGGCCTTCGCCAAGACGCTCGATTTCGGCCATGCCGATGTCGTCGTCGCCGTGCCCGATGCCTGGATCGATGTCACCCATCTGCACGACCTGGCCGATGTGGCGTCCGATTTCCGCTCGCGCCACGGCCGCTGGCTGCGCATCGCCACCAAATACATCACCATCACCCGCCAGCATTTCGCCAGGGCCGGCATTGCCGAATACCGTACCGTTGAAAGCCTGGGTGCCACCGAGGCCGCCCCCGCCTCCGGCGTGGCCGATATAGTGGTCGACATCACCACTACCGGCTCGACCCTCGCCGCCAACAATCTGCGCGTCCTCGAAGATGGCGTCATGCTGCAAAGCCAGGCCTGCCTGATCGTCTCGCGCACCGCCGACTGGTCCGCCCCCCGCCGCGCCAGCATGCAGTCGCTGCTGACACGTCTTGCTGCCGAAACGGATTTCTGATCAGCAGGACGCCATGGAACTGCTTCTTCTGGCGCTTTTGGTCCCTCTCGTCTGGGGCAGTGTGCTGCTTCTGATGATCAAGACAATCGGCGGGAGCCGCATCAACCGCCGCGCACGCCGCTCCGGCAATTCCGGCTCCGCCTATGGTGGCGACGCCGGCACTTCCAGCGGTGATGGTCACTATCACGGCGGCAGCGATAGCCATTCCGGCCACGACAGCCATTCCAGCCACGATAGCGGCAGCAGCAGCGGAGATAGCGGCAGTAGCAGCGGAGATAGTGGCGGCGGGGGCGGAGGCGGTGGAGGCGGCTGGGCCGGCTTGCCCGCCGCACCGATTTGCCTCACAACACGCCGCCGCACCCGACCCACCAGGCCCGACATGATTTCCGATCCACTGATTCTTCTGGCGCTGGCCGCGGTCGGCATGCTGGCCGGCTTTGTCGATGCCATTGCCGGCGGCGGCGGCATGATCGGCATTCCCGTGCTCCTGGCGGCCGGCCTGCCGCCGGTTGCGGCGCTCGCCACCAACAAGCTGCAGGGCGTGGTCGGCACCGCCATGGCCACCTTCACCTATTGGCGCCGCGGCTTCATCGCGTTCAAAACGCTGATCCCCGCCATTGCCCTCACCTTTGCCGGCAGCTTCTGCGGCGCCCTGGCGGTCAAGCAACTCGATACCAGCCTGCTCACCCTGGCCGTGCCCATCGCGCTGATCGGCATCGCGCTCTATTTCGTCTTCGCACCAAACCTGTCCGATGCCGACAAGGCTGCGCGCCTGCCCTTTGCCCGCTTCGTGCCGCTCATGGGCCTGGTCCTCGGCTTTTACGATGGCATTTTCGGCCCCGGCACCGGCTCGTTCTTCACCATCGGCTTTGTCACCCTGTTTGGGCTTGGGCTTACCCGTGCCTCGGGTCACACCAAGGCGCTGAATCTGGTGTCCAACCTTGCCGCGCTGGTCATTTTCATCCCGGCCGGCGATGTGGTCTGGCCCGCCGCCATCGCCATGGCGATCGGCCAATTGGCCGGCGGCTATATCGGCGCCCGCACTGGCATCCGCTACGGCGCCAGGATCATCCGCCCCGTGGTCGCCGTGGTGTCGATCGCCCTGGCGCTCAAGCTGATCTTCTTCCGCTAGGGTGTGTTGGCCTCGCGCGACCGGATCCGGTCGAGCCCCAGATAATGCTCGCGCAGCACCACGAATATGCCCGAGCAGACCACGATCGAGGCGCCGATGATCATCATCAGTGTCGGCATGTCGCCGAAGATGAAATATCCCACCACGAGGCTCAGCAGCAGCGAGGTATATTCAAACGGCGCGATGACCGACAGGTCCGCATAGCGATAGCAGGCCGTCAGCAGGATTTGCGCGATACCGCCTGCAATGCCGGCCGTAACCAGCAATGCCGCCTGCTGCGGATTGGGCCACACCCAGCCAAAGGGCGCGGTCAGTAGCGACAACAGGCTCGCCGTGACGAAGAAATACAGCACAATGGCTTCGGTACGCTCGGTCTGCACCAGCCGGCGCACCTGCAGCATGGCAAAGGCGCTCAGGAAGGCCGCGCCCAGGGCGGCAATGACACCCAGCGTTTCCTCGGCGCCCAGGCCCTCGGGATTGGTCAGCAGCGTCAACCTTGGCCACAGCATGATACCCACCCCGGCCAGCCCGACAATCACCGCGGTCCAGCGATAAATGAACACGCGTTCCTTGAGCAGCAGCGCGCCCAGAATGACCAATAGAAGCGGCGAGGCATAGCCGATGGCCGTGGATTCGGGCAGCGGCAGCTTGGTCAGGCCGAAAAAGCCCAGCCCCATCGAGGCCACCCCGATCAACCCGCGCAGCACATGCCCGAGCGGATTGGCGGTCTTGAGCCCGCTCACGAGCTGGCGTTTCCACAGCAGCCAGCCGATCACCGGGATGATGGCAAACAGCGAACGGAAGAACACCAGCTGGCCGGCGGGAATGCCTTGGGCCGCCTTGAGACAGGTGGCCATGATGACAAAGATGCAGACCGAAGCGACCTTGAACCCGATGCCGCGCAATGCATGCGTGCCCCCGGCGTGAGCGGAGGAGGCACTGGATGCAGGGAGACTGGTCACGGACATCTCGTGCTGCCAAAGGCAGCTTTTGGGCGCGGCTAATTGCCGGCGGTTTGCTCTAGCTTTTCCTTGGCGATGCGCGCGGTGGCGAACGCCTTGTGCTCGGGACCCACGGCGCTGCCGGTCTTGATGACCTTGGCGTCGGCGTCGTGGATTTCCCAGTGCCAGTTTGCATTGGGGCCGCTGCCGCCCGTGAGGCGCAGCTTGATGGCGAGGGGTGCGGTGAATTGGGTCATGGCCGTCTTATGCAGCAGGTGGCCGCGAGGGGGAAGAGGGTTTTTGGCGATTTAGCCGCCTCTAGACGTCACTGCGCCTATATTCGATCCGATCGCCCCAGAACGCCAGATAGTCGCGGATCGGTTCGACCAGCGGGCAGGGGTCGGGATAATACCAGACCTGGTCCGGCCCGGTCGCGGTCAGGGTCTTGAGCGTATAATAGAACGCTTCTCCCTTGTAGGGGCACACCGTTTTGGTTTCCGAGGCTTCCAAAATCCCCGGCTGCACATCCTCGCGCGGCAGATAGATGCGCAGCGGCGCGCCCGGCTCGTCCAGTTCAAGCGCATTGAGCGAACTGGCGATCTCGGCGCCGTCA
The DNA here is from genome assembly GCF_044987315.1 of Devosia sp. ZW T5_3. Classification (NCBI taxonomy): domain Bacteria; kingdom Pseudomonadati; phylum Pseudomonadota; class Alphaproteobacteria; order Hyphomicrobiales; family Devosiaceae; genus Devosia; species Devosia sp. ZW T5_3. Next base: position 27,522 of record NZ_JBJDRE010000024.1, on the reverse strand, counting down.
TAAATCACATGCACCCGGCCCTCTGCCGGTTTGATCTTGATATCCTTGTCGAGGCATTGGCGTGCCATGAGGCGTCTCCTGTTACCCCAACCTAACGCAGCAATTTGGCAGGGGTTGCGACAGGCGCACCACCGCAGCCTACTTCCGCGTGATCGAAACCCCGGTAAACTGTACACCCTCGCTACCCCGGATTTCGAGCGTCACGGTGCGCGCGCCGACATCCCAGCGGCCCGGCGTATCAAAGGCAAACGGACTGCCGCCTGCAACGGCAACCGAGCCCAGCAGCGCCCCGTCAAACCACAGCTCCACATTGCCCGAACCGCTCAATGCCCCCTCCACATGGGTAATGGCAGTACGCGGCAATTCCAGCAGCGAAACCGTACGACCAGAAACCCCGGGCACTGGCCCATCAAAATGGAAATTGGTCGCCGCCAGGATTTGCAGGTCGGGGATTTCCACTAGCCCATTGCGGTGGATATCCACCTTCTCGGCCAGCGTCACGCTGTCGAACAGCGGCGACAGATACGCAATTGCCGCCTGCGGATCGCTGGTGCGGGTGACGAAATAGCCGCTGCGCCCAGCCAGGTCCGCCAGGTTGACGTTGAAAGCGATATTGCGCGGATCATCGCCAATGCAGGGCAGCGGCACCCGGCCGGCGGTCTGCGCATCGAGATACCCGCAATCGATCCAGTTGAGGCTGCCCACAAACGTATCGGGATTGGCAAAGGCATTAAGCCGGGTCAGCGCCTCGCCCACTTCCGTCCAAGCCATTTGCGGCACGGTGGGGTCTTCCCACTGGCCCGGAAACGCCTGCCGCGCCCAGCCCGTCGCTGCATGGCTCAGCAGCGCCCCGATCAGCAGCACGGTAACAGCCACGGTCGCGCCCAGCCACGACCGGATCAGCCAGACACGCCGCCGCGCGATAACGGCGGTCGCAGCGGCCAGGATGATGAACAGCGACATATAGCCCGGCGCCTGCCAGTGGAAATGAAACTGCGTATCCGACCACAGGGCAACCAGGGTAAAGAAGATCACCGGCGGCACGCCGATATAGGCCAGCAAAGCAGCCGCACCCGGCACACTGCCCTCGGGATATCGTGCACGCGGCCCGGCGAAAATGGCGCGCAGCCCGACCCAGATCGCCGGCAGCGCCAGCCAGGGCACGATATAGAGCAGTTGGCCCACAATCATGCGGATCAGCCGCGCCCAGTTCCAGCCTTCCTCCGCCAGCGCCCGCCCGCCCTGAAAGGCGAAGGAAACCCAGTGGTTCTGCGCATTCCAGATCGGCACCGGCAGGAAGATGACCAGCGCCAGCAGCGCCGCGACATAAGGCGCCGGATGGGCAAACCAGCGGCGCGCATTGCCATTGGCCAGCATGAAAATAGCCGCGCCCAGCCCAATGAACGCGCCATGATATTTCGACAGCAGCGTAAGCCCCAGCCATAGCCCGGCCAAGAGCCAATTGCGCCATGGCCGCTCCCCGCCTTGCCCGCAGAAAATATCGACCAGCACCAGGCAGGTGGCCGCCCAGAACAGCATCATCGGCGCATCGGGCTGCAGCCAGCTGCCCACCGACAGCGAGAAGATCGCCGAGGCATTGAGGATCAGCACGGCATAAAAGCCCGCCCAGCCCGAATGCACCTTTTCGCCCAGGCGGTACACCAGCCAGGAGGTCACCACGAACATCAGCACGAAGGGCAGCCGCAGCACCCACACCGCTTCCGAACCGGTCAACTTCATAGTCGCCCAGATGATCCACAGCGACAGCGGCGGCTGGTCGAAATAGCTCAGCTGCAGCTCGCGGGCGCTGCTGACATAATAGGCCTCTCCCGTGCCCAGCCCGATGGCTGTCGCCCCCCACAGCCGCAGCACCAGCGCAACGCCGATCAGAACAAGCGCCCAAACCGCCGGATTGGCGGACGAGCGGGGAGAAACATCGGTGCTGGCCATGACGCGTCCAAATACCCGGGAAAATCGGCCCCTGTGGTATAGGGGCAAGGCCGGTGTCGCAATGGCTTCATCGTTCTGCGATAGGCAAAGTTTGCTTCCGGCCGGCTGCGTTTGTCTTGACTCCGCAAAGCCCCCCTCCTATATCCGCTGCACCCTGTTAGCACTCTCCCATATCGAGTGCTAACAGGCCCGATATTGCATTGAAATTGATGCCATAGGAGCAATCATGGGCTTCCGTCCTCTGCACGACCGCGTGGTCGTCCGTCGCCTCGACAGCGAAGAAAAGACTAAAGGCGGGATCATCATCCCCGACACCGCCAAGGAAAAGCCCTCCGAGGGCGTGATCGTTTCCGTGGGCCCCGGCGCCCGTGACGACGCTGGCAAGACTGTCGCACTCGACGTGAAGGCTGGCGACCGCGTGCTGTTCGGCAAGTGGAGCGGCACCGAAGTCAAGGTCGACGGCGAAGACCTGCTGATCATGAAAGAATCCGACATCATGGGCATCATCGAAGGCTAAACCCTTCAGTTGCCCATTCTTTTTGTCCGTACTTAAGGAGCGCCCCTCATGGCCGCTAAAGAAGTCAAATTCTCCACCGATGCTCGCGACAAGATGCTGCGCGGCGTCAATATCCTGGCTAACGCCGTCAAGGTAACGCTCGGCCCCAAGGGTCGTAACGTCGTTATCGAAAAGTCCTTTGGCGCACCGCGCATCACCAAGGACGGCGTGACCGTTGCCAAGGAAATCGAACTGGAAGACAAGTTCGAAAACCTGGGCGCACAGCTGCTGCGTTCGGTTGCTTCCAAGACCAATGACATTGCCGGCGACGGCACCACCACCGCGACCGTTCTGGGTCAGGCTATCGTTGTCGAAGGCGTCAAGGCTGTTGCCGCCGGCTTCAACCCGATGGATCTGAAGCGCGGTATCGATCTGGCTGTTGAAGAAGTCGTTGCTTCGCTCAAGGCCGCTTCGTCCAAGATCAAGTCGTCTTCGGAAGTCGCTCAGGTCGGCACGATCTCGGCCAATGGCGAGACCTCGATCGGCGAAATGATTGCCGAAGCCATGCAGAAGGTCGGCAATGAGGGTGTGATCACCGTCGAAGAAGCCAAGACCGCTGAGACCGAGCTCGAAGTCGTCGAAGGCATGCAGTTCGACCGCGGCTACTTGTCGCCCTACTTCGTGACCAATGCCGAGAAGATGACCGCCGTTCTGGAAGATCCCGTGATCCTCCTGCACGAGAAGAAGCTGAGCAATCTGCAGGCTATCCTGCCGATCCTCGAATCGGTTGTGCAGAGCCAGCGCCCGCTGCTGATCATTGCCGAAGACATTGAAGGTGAGGCTCTCGCGACCCTCGTCGTCAACCGTCTGCGTGGCGGCCTCAAGGTTGCTGCCGTCAAGGCTCCGGGCTTCGGCGATCGCCGCAAGGCCATGCTCGAAGACATCGCCATCCTGACCGGTGGCCAGGTGATCTCGGAAGATCTCGGCATCAAGCTCGAGAACGTGACCATCGACATGCTGGGCACTGCCAAGCGCGTTGAAATCACCAAGGAAAACACCACCATCGTCGATGGTGCTGGCACCAAGGAAGACATCCAGGGTCGCGTTGGCCAGATCAAGGCGCAGATCGAAGAAACCACTTCGGACTACGACAAGGAAAAGCTGCAGGAACGTCTGGCGAAGCTCGCCGGTGGCGTTGCAGTGATCAAGGTTGGCGGCTCGACGGAAGTCGAAGTCAAGGAGCGCAAGGACCGCGTCGACGACGCGCTGAACGCAACCCGCGCTGCCGTTGAAGAAGGTATCGTTGCTGGTGGTGGCGTTGCGCTGCTGCGTGCTTCCAATGCCATGACCGTCAAGGGTGCCAATGCCGATCAGGCCGCTGGTATCGCCATCGTCAAGCGCGCTCTGCAGGAGCCCGTGCGCACGATCGCCAACAATGCTGGTGCCGAAGGCTCCGTCGTCGTCGGCAAGATCCTCGAGAATTCCTCGCTGACCTTCGGCTACAATGCCGCAACCGGCGAATATGGTGATCTCGTGGCTCTCGGCGTTATCGATCCGGTGAAGGTGGTTCGCACGGCCCTCCAGGACGCAGCCTCGGTTGCTTCGCTCCTGATCACCACCGAAGCGCTCATCGTTGAAGCCCCCAAGGACGCAGCACCGGCAATGCCGGGCGGCGGCGGCATGGGCGGCATGGGCGGCATGGATTTCTAATCCAGCTACATCCAGAGCTACGAAGTCTCGTTACTTCCCAGTCACGGACTTTGCAGGAGGCGCGGTGGAAACACCGCGCCTTTTTCGTTGTCGGCGATCCCGCCCGATGGCAAAACGGAGAAAAGGGAACCGATCATGACACGACCACCCATGCGCCGCGGCGGCAGCGCCCTCGATCAGGCTGAAGCCGCCTTCAAGGCGGTAACCAGCAAGCCAGCCGAAGCCGCGCCCGCGCCAAAGACGATAACGCCGCCCAGCGGCAAGGAACTGGTCTCGCTGCGCCTCGACCGCGATGTGCTGGAGCATTTCCAGGACGAGGGCCCCGGCTGGCAAGACCGCATCAACGCCGCCCTGCGCGCGAGCGCCGGACTGGAATAGGCGTCGTTTGGCGCTAAGCCGCGCCCGCCACGCCCATCTCCGCCCAGCCCTGCCGCTTGCGATAGATCGTCGATGGGCTGATTTCCAGCGCCGCCGCCGCCAGCGAGACATTGCCGCCAAAGCTGGCAATGGCGTCCTCGATAATGCGCTGTTCCTGCTGCCACATCGGCAGGATCGCCGGCCGCCGCCCCGGCGCAGGCGTCGCCACGGCCATGGTGCCACGCGATTCCACATCGGCTGCCGACAGCATGGCGGCGGTGATTTCCCCGCCGTCGAACATCACCACCAGCCGCCGCACCAGGTTCTGCAATTGCCGTACATTGCCCGGCCAATTCGCCGCCGCCAGGACGGCACCGGCCTCGCTGGTAAAGCCGGAAAAGCCCTTATGCTCTTCCCGCCCGTAATGCTCGAGGAAATGCCGCGCCAGCACCATGATATCGGTCGGCCGCTGCCGCAGTGGCGGCAAATGAATGGGCAGCACATGCAGCCGGTAGAACAGGTCCTCGCGGAACTTCTTCTCGGAAATCAGCTGCATCGGGTTGCGATTGGTGGCGCAGATCACCCGCACATCAACCCGCCGCACGCCCGATTCACCCACCCGGCTCAGGGTCCCGGTCTGCAAGAACCGCAGCAGCTTGCTCTGCAGCGACAGGTCCATTTCCCCGATTTCATCGAGAAACAGTGTGCCGCCATCGGCCAGTTCCGCCGCACCCTTGCGGTCTTCATGCGCGCCGGTAAAGGCACCCCGCGCCACGCCGAACAATTCGCTTTCCATCAAATCGCGCGGAATGGCCGCGCAATTGATCGCCACCATGCGCTTGCCGGCCCGCGGCCCTTCGGCATGCAGCGCCTCGGCGCACACATCCTTGCCCGTGCCGCTTTCGCCGGTAATGAACACCGGCGCCGATGAGGTGGCAATCCGCCCGATCTGCTCATAAACGAACTGCATGGCGCTCGAAGCGCCGATAAATCCGGCATAATCGGCCATCCGCCCGCCGCTATTGGCCTCAAGGCTGAGCGCGCGACCCTTGCCATGCCGCTCGGCCAATTCGCCGATCTTGGCGGCCAAAGCCGGTCCGGTCACGGGCTTGGCCATATAATCATGTGCCCCGGCACGCATTGCGCCCACGGCAGCCGAAACCGATGCCCCGTCCGACAGCGCCAGCATTAGTGCACCATTGGCCAGCCGCGTCATCCGCGCCACCGCCTCTTCGCTCCGCTCATCCAGGTCGCTCAGGCTCGATAAATCCGCCAGAACAATATCGAAACGCCCTTCGCGCAGCGCGTCGGCCGCCTGCCGTCCGGTCGCGGCGAGCGTGATTCGCGGCGCGGTGACCAGGTTCTGCGCCAGTCCTTCGGCAGTAAGCTGTGCGGCGACCGCATCGCGCTCGACCAGCAGCAAACGGCCCTGCGACATGCTGTCGCTTCGAGTGTGCATCGCCATACGGCCGGTCCTTTAAACGTCAAATCCGCCCGGCTTCGGCACGCCGTCATGGCGCCCATTTCCGGTGTTGCCCCGATTGTTGGTCAACAGGGTAAATAAACCGTATTCGAGCGTGCCGTTTCGGTGCTTGATCGCTGCGCGCACACACGATTAAGTCGCCGCCATGGAAGAAGACCAACCCCCCGTCGACATGTTCGTACCCATCGGCCGCGGCGTTGCCCAGGCCGGGGTGCGCATCGCCAATGAACGCGCGGTGCTGACGCTGGTCGCCATTTTCCCAGGCCTGTCCAATGCCGATCTGGCCCGACGCACCGGGCTTGGGCCGCAAACCACCTCGCGCATCGTCTCCGACCTCGAAGCCCGCTCCATGGTGATGCGTGGCGAAGTGCTGCGCGGCCGCCGCGGCCAGCCGGCCACGCCCCTTTTTCTCAACCCCCGCGGCGCCTATTGCATTGGCGTCGAAATCGGCTGGCGCCACCGTGAAGTCCTGCTCTACGACCTGGCCGGACGCACCCTCGCCACCCTGCGCTCCAGCTACGAATATCCCGACGCAACCAGGATTTTCGCCGATCTGGCCGCCGATGTGCAGATCATGCGCGACGCCCTGTCGCCGCAGGATCTCGAGCGGCTGGTCGGCATTGGCCTGGCCGCGCCCACCTTCATTCACGGCAGCATCGAGCGCATCGGCGGGCCGCCCGAACAGGTCGAGCTCTGGCGCAGCATTGATGTCGCCGCCCGCCTTGCCGCAGCGACCGGCCTGCCCACCGATTGGTTCAATGACGGCAGCGCCGCCTGCTGGGCCGAAATCCTGGCCCAGCCACTACCGCGCCCCACCACCTTCGCCTATTTCCAGGTCGGCACTTTTGTGGGCGCCGGCATCGTCATGAATGGCGCGCTGTGGGAGGACCCCTCGGGCAATGCCGCCGATCTGGGCAGCATCATCGTCGCCGGTGCCGATGGCGCGCCCACCTATGCCCATATGGTGGCCTCGCTCAACGCACTCGATCGCCGCCTGACGGAGGCCGGAATGCGCCGTCCGCGCGGCTTCCCGCAGGAGTGGGATTGGACCGCACTCGAACCCGTCGCCTCCGCCTGGATCGATGAGGCTGGGCGGGCCCTCGCCACCGCCGTGCTCAGCACCCGCGCCATGATCGATATCGAAAAGGCCGTGATCGACGGGGTCATTCCCCGCGCCATCCTGGCCCGTCTGCTTGAGCGGACCACCCATTATCTCGCCCAGATCCCCGATCTGGTGCGCCCGCGGCCACGCGTCGAGCCCGGCGTCCAGGCCAGCTCCGCCGCAGCCACCGGCGCCGCCCAGCTCTACCTCTACCGCCGCTACTTCTCCCGCAGCTGGCATCTGCTGGTCACCTAGAGCAGAAGGGGGTAACCCGCCAATGCCGCTTTTGCCCGGGATAGCGCGATGCTAGAAGGGGAAGCCGAATCCCGGCGCGTGGAAAGGGTTCAGGTCCGCCCGTGCAGGCACTGGTTTACACATTCATCGGACTTGCAGCGGTGGGCATTGGCGCCATCGCCTATTTCGGCCTGACCTTCACCCCCGCCGAAGCCATTCTCGCCGCCGTGGTCTTTGGCTGCGTCTGCGTCGTCCTGCTCGAGCGCAGCCTGCGCCAGCGCGCCGAACGCCGGCTCGAAAAGGCCATTGAAGATCTCTCCCGCCTGCTTGCCACCGATGCCCAGGCCGGCGCCGTGCTGGGCCAGCGCATCAATGCCCTGACGGATCTCGATGCTGGCGGGCGCCTCGAAGGCGTCGAAGCCGACATTTCCGTTCTGGGCACCGTCATCCGCCAGGTCGCCGAAGCCGTCGCCGAAATCGAAGAACGCGCCGCTCGTCCCGGCCCCGCGCGCCGCCCCATTGGCACTGCCCCGCTGCCGGCCAATACACGCGAGCCCGAGCCGATCATCCCGCTCGATACGCTGCGCCGCTCGGTCGCCGAAAACCGCCTCATCTATCACGCCCAGCCCATCGTCACGCTGCCCCAGCGCCGCCCGCAGGGTTACGATCTGGTGCCCCGCCTCACGCTGGAAAATGGCGATCTGGCCGACAGTGCCGATTTCATGCCCAGCCAGGGCGGCGATGATGTGCTGACCCAGATCGAGGCTGTGGGCCTGCTCGAAGCCATCACCATCGCCCGCCGCGCCCGCACCGGCGGCCAGCCGGTCAATCTCTATATTCCGCTCTCCCGCGCCACCCTGGGCACTGCCGAAGGCTTCGGCCAACTCATGGCCACACTCGAGGCTAATCGCGCCATCGCCGCCGCGCTGAGCTTCCGCATCAACGCCACCCAGTGGCAAGCCCTCACCACCGGCGAGCGCGCCATTGCCGATGCCATCGCCAAAAAAGGCGTCAGCTTCTCGCTGTCGGGCGTCACCTCCCTGCGCGTCGATATCGCCGAACTCGCCGCCCAGGGCGTCCGCTCCCTGCGCATCGACGCCGCCCGTTTCATCGAGCGCCCCGAGGATTTCACCGACTATCCCCCCGCCGATATCGCCAATTACCTCGCCCGCTTCGATGTCACTCTGCTCGCTACCGGCATTGCCGGCGAAGCCCAGATCGTCGAACTGCTCGATACCGGCATCACCCTGGTCCAGGGCCCCTACATCGCCAGCCCCGGCCCCATCCGCCCCGACCTCATGACCGAACCCCTCCGCCAGGTCACCCGCCAGCGCGCCGAGGTCTAGGCCCCTCCTGCACCCATTGCAAACCCGCCCCGCGCCGCTTTTTGCTTGATCCTGCGCCCCAAGCTGCCACATAGGACGTGCCTTCCACCGCGCCGGATCCCTGCCATGACCCAGACCATTCCCAACATCGCCGGTCTTTCCGATCTGGCGGGCCGTTACGATGCCGTCCTCAGCGACGTCTGGGGCGTGGTGCATAACGGGGTCGCCGCGTTCCCCAGTGCCGTCGAGGCGCTGGCCGAATTCCGCCGGGCAGGGGGCAAGGCCGTCTTCATCACCAATGCGCCCCGGCCATCCGGTCCCATCGTCGATCTGCTCGATGATCTGGGCGTCGTGCGCGAAGCCTATGACGCCATCGTTTCCTCGGGCGACGCCACCCGCACCATGATCGCCAAATATTCCGGCCGCGCCATCCACCATGTTGGCCCCGCCACCGAAGATGACGCGCTCTACGAAGGCCTCAATGTCCGCCGCACCGGTCCCGAAGAGGCCGAAGTGGTCGTGGTCACCGATCTCGATACCGATGAGGACACCCCCGAAATGTACCGCGAGCGCGCCAAGCTCTGGCTCGCCCGCAAGCTGCCGATGATCTGCGCCAATCCCGACCGCGTGGTCGAGCATGGCGACAAGATCATCTATTGCGGCGGCGCTCTGGGCGATCTCTACGCTGCCATGGGCGGCATGGTGCTGATGGCCGGCAAGCCCTACCAGCCGATCTACGAAGAAGCCTTCCGCCTCGCCGAAGTCGCTGCCGGCCGCAAGCTCGATAAGTCCCGCGTCCTGGCCATCGGCGATAGCGTGCGCACCGATGCCACCGGCGCCGCCCAGTTCGGGCTCGATCTGCTGTTCATCACCGGCTCCATCCACGCCGCCGAACTCGACGCCTTCGGCAAGCCCGATCCCCAGGCTATTGCCGATCTCGTCGCCCCCAGCCGCGCTCATCTGGCCGGCTTCCTGCCGCGCCTCTCCTGGTAGTCGCCGTGCCCGATTTTCTCCGCCTCTCCGATCTGGCCGCCGTTCCGGCCTCCCTGCGCGGCGCCTATGTCGCCATCGGCAATTTCGACGGCTTCCATCGCGGCCACCAATCGGTGCTCGAAGTGCTCAAGGCCCGCGCCGCCCAGGCTGGCGTGCCGGCCGTCGTGCTCACCTTCGAGCCGCATCCGCGCGACGTTTTCGCACCCACCCCCTTCATGTTCCGCCTCACCCAGGGTGACGCCAAGGCGCGCCTTGCTGAAGCGCTGGGGCTCGACGCCATCGCCATTCTGAACTTCGACCGCGCCTTCTCCCAGATCGAGGCGGAAGACTTCGTCTCCCGTTTCCTGGTCGATGCTTTGGGCGTCACCGGTGTCATCGTCGGCACCGATTTCCATTTCGGCCGCCAGCGCCGCGGCACCCCCACCTTCCTCAAGGCCGAAGGCGACCGCCTCGGCTTTGCCGTCGAAACCCTGGGCCTGATGGATGAGGGCGACGAGCCCATCTCCTCCTCGCGCATCCGCGCCGCCCTCTCCGAAGGCGCCGTCACCGCTGCCAATCGCCTGCTCGGCTATCACTGGTTCTTCGAGGGCGAAGTCGAAAAGGGCGATCAGCGCGGCCGCGAATTGGGCTACCCCACCGCGAACATGGCCGTCCCCACCGGCTTCCAGCTCGCCCAGGGCGTTTTCGCCGTCCGCGCCCGCCTGGGCGATCGCCTGCTCGACGGCGTCGCCGCCTTCGGCAAGCCCATGTTCGACAATCAACGCCCGCCCTTTGAAACCCACCTGTTCGATTTTTCCGGCGACATTTACGGCCAGACCATTTCGGTGGCGCTCGTCTCCCACATTCGCGGCCAGGAAGTCTTTTCCGGCCTGGACGAGTTGATCGCCGCCATGGATAGGGATAGCCGCCGGGCGCGCACCTGCATTGCCGAGGCCAAACCCATCAGCCCGCTCGATGCGCGTCTGGGGTTTGTTGAGGGCTAATTTCAGTAGACCTCATGGTGAGCCTGTCGAACCACGAGGTCGTGGCACGGCATTTTCCACCTCCACGGTGTCACCCCGGCGTAGGCCGGGGCCCATCCTGAGGTAGATCGGTCCATCATGGACCTTGCGGCTGTTCCGCGATCTCGGGATGGGTCCCGGCCTACGCCGGGATGACACCGTGGTAAAACGCGATGCCACCCCCCAAAATCATCCTTTGCCCCATCGCCCACGCCTTGCTAAAAGGCGGCCACTTCTTCCCATGCGATTGCTTACCCCATGACCGATACTGCTGCGGGCGCCGCCGAAACCGATTATTCGTCGACGCTCTTCCTCCCGGAAACCGCTTTCCCCATGCGCGCGGGCCTGCCCGAGCGCGAGCCCGTCTGGCTCAAGCGCTGGGCAGACATGGACATTTATAAGCTGCAGCGCGAGCAGGCCGCCGACCGGCCCCTGTTCACCCTGCATGACGGCCCCCCCTACGCCAATGGCAATATCCATATCGGCCACGCGCTCAACAAGACGCTGAAAGACATGATCAGCCGGTCCCAGCAATTCCTGGGTAACAACGCTGCCTATGTCCCCGGCTGGGACTGTCACGGCCTGCCCATCGAATGGAAGATCGAAGAGCAGTACCGTGCCAAGGGCAAGGACAAGAACGACGTTCCGATCATCGAATTCCGCCAGGAATGCCGCACCTTTGCCGAGCAATGGGTCGATATCCAGCGCGAGGAATTCAAGCGCCTGGGCATCCTGGGCGAGTGGGACGTGCCCTATCTCACCATGAGCTTTGATGCCGAGGCGCAGATCGCCCGCGAGCTGATGAAGGTCTCGATGTCCGGCCAGCTCTATCGCGGCAGTAAGCCCGTGATGTGGTCGGTCGTCGAGCGCACCGCTTTGGCCGAAGCCGAAATCGAATATGCCGATTACGAGAGCGACACCATTTGGGTGAAATTCCCGGTGCTGGGCGCCGCGGCCAATGTCGATACCAAGGCCGCAGGCGGCTTTGCCGCCAGCGCCGATGCCATCCGTGGCCTTGATGGCGCTTTCGTCGTCATCTGGACCACTACGCCCTGGACCATCCCCGCCAACCGCGCCATCAGCTATTCATCCAAGATCAGCTATGGCCTCTATGAAATCACCGAGGCCCCCGAAGGCAATTGGGCGACCACCGGCGAGCGCTATGTGCTGGCCGATAATCTGGCCGCCGAAGTCTTCACCAAGGCCAAGGTGACCGGCACCAGGCGCCTGCATGATGTCGATCCCGGCACGATCACCGCCTGCGCCCATCCGCTGCGCGGCTTTGGCGGCGGCTACACTTTCGATGTGCCTTTGCTCGATGGCGACCACGTCACCGACGATACCGGCACGGGCTTCGTCCACACCGCCCCCGGCCACGGCCTCGACGACTTCGAGATCTGGATGAATTCGGGCCGCGTGCTCGCCGAAAAGGGCATCGACAGCGCCATCCCCTATGTGGTGGGCGATGACGGCTTCTACACCAAGGACGCTCCCGGCCTCGAAGGCGCCCGCGTCATCGATGACAATGGCAAAAAGGGCGACGCCAATCAGCGCGTCATCACGGCTTTGGCCGAGCGCCATGCCATGGTCGCCCGTGGCCGCGTCAAGCACCAATACCCCCATTCCTGGCGCTCCAAAAAGCCGGTGATCTTCCGCAATACCCCGCAATGGTTCGTCTATATGGACCGCGACATCAGCGCCCAGGATGGCGACACATTGCGCGCCCGCGCCTTGCGCGCCATCGACCAGACCAAGTTCTATCCCGCCGCGGGCCAGAACCGTCTCCGCTCGATGATCGCCGACCGCCCCGATTGGGTGCTGTCGCGTCAGCGCGCCTGGGGCGTGCCGATCACCGTTTTCGTCAACAAGCAAACTGGCGAAATCCTCAAGGACGAAGTGGTCAATCACCGCATCGCCCAATCCTTCGAGGAAGAAGGCGCCGATGCCTGGTACAAGCCCGGCGCCGCCGAGCATTATCTCGGCTCGCAGTACAAGGTCGACGACTATGAAATGGTCACCGACGTGCTCGATGTGTGGTTCGATTCAGGTTCGACCCACTCCTTCGTGCTGCGCAACAAACAGAAATGGCCGCATCTGAAATTCCCGGCCTCGATGTATCTCGAAGGTTCCGACCAGCACCGCGGCTGGTTCCATTCGTCGCTGCTCGAAAGCTGCGCCACCAACGGCTTTGCCCCCTATGACAGCGTGCTCACGCATGGCTTCACCATGGATGGCGAAGGCCGCAAGATGAGCAAGTCGCTGGGCAATACCGTCGCCCCGCAGGACATCATCAAGCAATATGGCGCCGATATCCTGCGCCTTTGGGTGGCATCCTCCGACTATTCGGAAGACCTGCGCCTGGGCAAGGAAATCATCCAGACCACGGTCGATAGCTACCGCAAGCTGCGCAACACACTGCGCTGGCTCCTGGGCAATCTCGCCCATTACCAGCCCACCGACGTGGTCGCCTTTGCCGATATGCCTGAGCTCGAACGGCTCATGCTGCACCGTCTGGCCCAACTCGACGGCCAGGTCCGCACCGCCTTCAAGGAATATGATTTCCGCCGCGTGGTGACCCTGCTCGGCAATTTCATGAATATCGAATTGTCTGCCTTCTATTTCGATATCCGCAAGGACGCGCTTTATTGCGATCCGATCTCCTCGGTCCGCCGCAAGGCATCACTCACCGTGCTGCATCACCTGTTTGATTGCCTCACGGCCTGGCTCGCGCCCATCCTCGTCTTCACCATGGAAGAATGCTGGCTGGAGCGGCACCCCGAAGAGGGCGCCTCGGTCCACCTGCGCCTGCTGCCCGAAGTCCCCGCCGAATGGCTCGATGATGATCTCGCCAATAAATGGCAGCTCATCCGCGCCGTCCGCCGCGTGGTCACCGGTGCGCTCGAAATCGAACGCCGCGAAAAGCGCATCGGCTCTTCGCTCGAAGCCGCTCCCCAGGTCTTCATCGCCGACCCGCGTTACCTCACCGCGCTTGAAGGCCAGGACCTCGCCGAAATCGCCATCACCTCGGGCATTTCCCTGGCAACCAGCGAAGGCCCGGCCGATGGCTTCCGCCTCGAAGACGTCCCCGGCATTGCGGTCGTCCCGGCTTTGGCCGTCGGCAATCGCTGCGCCCGCTCGTGGAAAGTCCTGCCCGAAGTCGGCACCGACCCCGACTACCCCGACGTCTCCCTGCGCGACGCCCAAGCCCTGCGCGAACGCGCCGAATTGGGGCTGTAACGCTTGCGCCACGCTATCGCTCTGTCGTCCCTCTCCCCTCGTGGGAGAGGGTGCCCGAAGGGCGGGTGAGGGGGTCTCTCCGCCATCGCTGACCCCTCATCCGGCGCTGCGCGCCACCTTCTCCCATAAGGGGAGAAGGGAAGAAGGAGCAAATTGCCCCGATGAACATCACCAAACTCACCAACCCCGCCACCTATTTCTCTCTCACCGCAGCCATTCTCGCCTTCGGCATCGATCGCGCCCACAAGGCCTTCCAGGTCTCCGCCGATTGCATCGCGCTGGGCGCCGCGCCCTGCGTCGAGGTCTTCACCTCCTACATTCCCGTTTCCATGAGCAATTGGCGCGGTGGCGAGGTCGTGCGCGTCACCGACTTTTTCGACTATGTCCTGGTCTGGAATACCGGCATTTCCTACGGCCTGTTCGATAGCCTGCCGGTCTGGGGCCTGGGCGCCATCATGCTGGTCGCCATCGCGCTATTGTCGGTCTGGTGGTGGCGGGCCGATTCGCGGCTGATCCGCATGGGGCTGGCCCTCTGCATTGGCGGCGCGCTGTCCAATGCGCTCGATCGCCTGCTCTATGGCGCGGTGGCTGATTTCTTCCATTTCCACTGGCAGAGCTATTCGTTCTACATCTTCAACATCGCCGATGTGGCCATCACGCTGGGCGTCATCCTGCTCATTGCCGACATGTTGGGCATCGGCCGCCCGCGCGCCGCCAAGGCGTGATTTCATTGGCGAACACTTTACTGCCAGAATCTGGCCTTACGCGGCAGGATGCTATATAAGCGCGGCCGAAATCGTGAAGGACGTTGCATGCGTATTGGATTGATCGGGCGCGCGATTGCTCGCAAGGCCTCAATGGCGTCACTGGGCCTGTTGCTTGCGGCCACCCTGGCTGCCTGCACGACCGTGGAGGGCACCAACGCCCTTACCGATGCGGGCACATTCGAGCGCGAGGTGATGAGCTCCACTGCTCGCGGCTTCGGCCTGATCCCCGGCGAAACGCCCAAGGAAGAGCCCACCCAGGCTCGCGCCCCGCTGGTGCTGCCGCGCAATGCCGAAAATCTGCCGGCCCCCACCACGGCCGTTGCCGTGGCCCAATTGCCCGCCAATAGCGACGCGGTGCGGATCGATGCGTCCGGCCTCACCGAAGCCGACCTCACCCGCCTGCGCAATGCCAAGGTCGTCGACCTGCGCTCCATGTCCGGCCGCCCGCTCACTGAAGCCGAAGCCCGCGCACTTACCGCCCGCATGACGGCCGCCAATATGGCGGTCGGGGTCAATGGCAAGCGCCCGCTCTATCTGCCGCCGGATGAATATTTCACCCGCGTCGGCAATGCCGACATGGTCTGCCGCAACCCGTCTGGCCAGATCGTCTCGCTCAGCGATCCGAGCTGCCCCGAGGAAATCCGCCGCGCGCTGCGCGTACAGGGTCCCACCGGTTCGGGCATGATCGGCGGCTCGATCGATCAGGAAATCAAGGATATGAAGGACTGATCGCCAGCTCTTCTCGCATCTTTCATGCGCCCCGCCCTGTGCGGGGCGTTCTTTTTGTGCGATGGACACGTTCATCACACTCTGCTCCCAACTAATCAGCGCCGCCCATCCGGGTCCCGCATGACATGAAGGCACTTCGCCAATGACCGATTCTCCCGCCACTCCCGACACCGGCGACCGCCTCGCCAAGGTCATTGCCCGCTCCGGCCTCTGCTCCCGCCGCGACGCCGAAGCCTGGATCACCACCGGTCGCGTCAGCGTCAACGGCAAGAAGGTGCTGACCCCAGCCTTCAACGTCACCGGGCGCGACAAGGTCATGGTCGATGGCGCCCCGCTGGCCGCCCGCCAGGGCACCCGCGTCTGGCTCTATCACAAGCCCGCCGGTCTCGTGGTCACCGAGAAAGATCCCGAGGGCCGCCCCACCGTTTTCGAAGCGCTCGAACAACACGGCCTGCCGCGCGTCGTTTCCGTCGGCCGCCTCGATATCAATACCGAAGGCCTGCTGCTCGTCACCAATGATGGCGGCCTCAAGCGCGTGCTCGAATTGCCCGCCACCGGCTGGCTGCGCCGCTATCGCGTGCGCGCCCATGGCAGTGTCACCCAGGCCGCGCTCGATCGCCTCAAGGATGGCATCGAGATCGACGGCATCAAATACGGCTCCATCGAAGCCACGCTCGAGCGCGACCAGGGCTCCAATGTGTGGATCGTCATGGCCCTGCGCGAAGGCAAGAACCGCGAAGTCAAGAACGTGCTCGGCGCGCTTGGCCTTGAGGTCAATCGCCTGATCCGCGTCTCCTATGGCCCGTTCCAGCTCAACGACATTCCGGTCGGCGCCATCGAAACCGTCAAAGCCGCGACCCTGCGCGAGCAGCTCGGCAAGAAGCTGGCCGAGGCGGCCGATGTCGATTTCGACAGCGAAATGCCCGAAATCAACCAGCTCGTCGGCAAGCCCACCCGTGATCGCCTCACCGGCCGCGGCACCAATACCGTCGAGATCGCCCGCCAGCGCTTCCGCTTCACCGACCATGCCGAAAAGACCGAGGAAGAAATCCGCGCCGAGCGTCCGCGCCAGGATCGCCCCGGGCGTTTCGACAGCCGCAAGCCGACCAAGCGCGTCGATCCGCGTGCCGAAGAAGAGATGGCGCCGCCCCGCCGTATCCATTTCGACGAAGATGGCCGCGCGCCCGAGGAATTCGTCGCCAAGCGCGGCGGCAACAAGCCCGCCTGGCGCGATCCCGACGATCAGCCCGCCAGCACTTTCGGCAAGCGTCCCGAACGCCCCGCCAAGCCAGCCTTTGGCGAGAAGAAGTCCTTCGGCGATAAAAAGCCGTTTGGTGACAAGAAATCCTTCGGGGACAAAAAGCCCTACGGCGATAAGAAGTCGTTTAGCGACAAAAAGCCCTATGGCGATAAAAAGTCCTTTGGCGACAAGCCGGCCTTCGGCGATCGTCCCAAGCGCGCCTTCAGCGAGCGTCCCGCCGGCGCCCGTGGCTTTGCCGACCGTACCGAGCGCCCCAAGCGCGATTTCGGTGAGCGTCCGCCCCGTCGTGACGATGCCGGCGCGCCCCAGCGCGGCTTTGCCGAGCGTCCACGCGGTCCCCGTCCCGAAGGCGGTCGTCCCCCGCAGGATCGTGCCTTCACCGGCACCCCGCGCGGCCCGCGTCGTAGCGATGCAGCAGCGGGCGAGCGCCCAGAGCGCAGCTTTGCGCCGCGTGTTCGTCCCGATAGCGAACGCGGCGATGGCGCAGCCTTTACCGGCGCGCCCAAGCGTCCCGGCCGCAATTTCTCGGAAAAGCCGCGCAGCTTCCGTCCCGATGCCGACCGCGCCCCGCGTCCTGATCGCGCTCCGCGCCCCGACCGCGCCGCCCGTCCGGGCCGCGACAATCTAGGCTCGGAAGCCAAGACCTACGGCAAGCCCAAGACCCGCCCCGATGGCAAGCCCCATCCCAAGCGCGACGGCGCCGCTCCCCAGCGCGGCCCCAAGCCCGGTGGCCGTCCCGCCGCCGGTGGTCGTCCCAGCGGCGGCGCTGGTCGTCCCTCCGGCGGCGCCCGCCCCACTGGTGGTGCCGGCCGTCCCTCCGGTCCGCGCCGTCCCAAGGCGTAAACACTACGCCCACCCCACAATGTCATCCCCGCGAAAGCGGGGACCTCCGTTTCCTTTCCCTATCCGCAAACAGAGGTTCCCGCTTTCGCGGGAATGACACCGTGAGATAAGGGAAGGGGCGGTGAAAATATGGAGCCAACCCATGCGCATCGTCGCCGGAAAATTTCGTGGCAAGCAGCTGACCTCGCCCTCTGACGAGTCCATCCGCCCCACCGCCGACCGCGTCCGCGAGAGCATGTTCAACATCCTCGCCAGCCGCCTCGGCCCGGTCTTTGATGGCATCCGCGTGCTCGACCTCTTCGCCGGCACCGGCGCCCTTGGCCTCGAAGCCCTCTCGCGCGGGGCCGCTCACGTCACCTTCGTTGACACTGGCGCGGAAGCCCGGGGCATCATCCGCGACCACATCGAGGCCTTCGGGGCAGGGGGCATCACCAAACTCCTGCGCCGCGACGCCACCGATCTGGGCACCCCCGGCACGTTCGGCCAGTTCAACCTGATCTTCCTCGACCCGCCCTACAACAAGGGTCTGGGCGAACAGGCGCTGGCGGGCCTTCTCGCCAACGGCTGGCTCGCCCCCGGCGCCACCATGGTCCTCGAAGACAGCACCGAAGCCACGATCACCCTCCCCGCCGGCTTCACCCTGGAAGACCGCCGCGAATACGGCGCCGCCGCCGTACATTTCTTGAGCGTGGAATAGGCCACGACCTCGTCCTTCGACAAGCTCAGGATGAGGTCTACTGTGAATATCGCGATCTAAGTAGACCTCATGGTGAGCCTGTCGAACCACGAGGTCGTGGCACTTTGCCTTATCACCCGCCGGACCCACCCTCGCCCCTTGAGGGAGAGGGACTGATTTTCTGCGTTCAGCAGAAAATCAGGGTGAGGGGTTGCCTCCGCAACATCAATGCAAGCTTGTGTCACAAGCTTTGGCCATGCGCCTACCTCCCCTCAAGGGGGAGGGGACAGATCGGGGCTCCCTATCATGAGCTGAGTGATGACGGCTCCTAAGCCGCCACACAAGCCCCACACCGCCCACGAATCTCCATCGTGGTCCGCTCGACCTTAAAGTCCTTCTGCCCGGCCCAGTCCCCCAGCCGCTCCTCGATCACCGCGTCGGCAAATTCATCCACCTTCCCGCAGCCCTCGCAGATCGCGAACGCAATCAACCCGCTGCGATGGCAATGCTCATCCGCACAAGCCACGAACGCATTGAGCGATTCCAGCCGATGCGCCAGCCCCCGTTCCACCAGCTTGTCGAGCGCGCGATAGACCTGCAGCGGCGCCCGCAGCCCGTCGCCGCGCAGCTTGTCGAGGATGTCATAGGCAGACAATGGCCCGTCCGAATGCGCCAGCGCACCCAGCACCAACCCCTGGTTCTTCGTCAGATCATCAGCCCACACATGGTTGTGGCCGCTGTGGTCGTCATGCGAATGTGCCATTATCCACCTGCCTTTTTGTAAGACTACTTGCCTGCCATCGCGGGCACCAGCAGTTCAACGTTATGTTTGAACATATCGAGATAGCTCGCTGCCCCCTCGCCGGGTTCTGACAGCGCATCGGCATAAAGCTCGCCGCCCACCGTCACGCCGGTTTCGCTGGCGATCTGCTGCACCAAGCGGCCGTCGCTCATATTCTCGATAAACAGCGCCTTGACCCCATCGGCCCGGATCTGCTCGATCAGCTTGCCCACATCGGCGGCTGATGCCTCGCTATCGGTCGAAATGCCCTCGGGCGCCAGGAATTCCACGCCATATTCCTCGCCGAAATAGGTGAACGCGTCATGGGTGGTGATCACCTTGCGCTGCGCTTCCGGCACGGTGTCGATATCGGCGATCACCTTGGCGTCGAGTGCCGAAATCTCGGCCGAATATTCGGCCGCATTGGCCTCATAAACCGTGCAGCCATCCGGATCGACCGCGCACAGCCCCGCCGCCACATTCTTCACATAGAGCAGGCCATTCTTTAGGCTCTGCCAGGCGTGCGGATCGGTCTCGCCATGGTCATGCCCCTCATGGCCGTGTTCTTCCTCGGCCATGGCATGGGTCTTGACGCCCTCGCTGGCCACCACCACCGGGCCGGCAAAGCCCGTCGCTTCGACCAGCCGGTCCAGCCAGCCCTCAAAACCCAGCCCATTGACGAAAAACACCTGCGCATGGCTCAGCGCCTGCGCATCTGCCGGCTTGGGTTCATAGACATGCGTATCGGCATTGGCACCGACGATCGTCGTCAGCTCCACCCGGTCGCCGCCGACACGGGCAACGATATCCCCGAGAATGGAAAAGCTGGCCACGGCTTTGACTTCGGCCGCACTCGCCGGCAGCGCCAGCACCGAGGTCATTAACGCCAGGGCAATGAGTTTGATCGACATGCTTTGGTCTCCGTATGATGCCGGGCGGCGCGCCGCTCCGGCGGAAAGTCAGGCCACCCGATGCCGGGCCGGCCGCGTGGCAGTGGTGATGACGCCGCGCCGTCCGAACAGCAGCGACATGAGGTAAATCGCCCCGGCGACAAGGATAATGGCCGGCCCCGAGGCAATGCTCAGGTGATAGGAGGCGAGCAGCCCGAAATAGCTCGAGACCACCGCGATCAGCACGGCCAGCCCACAAGTGGCCTCGAGGCTGCGCACCCAGAACCGCGCCGCCGCCGCCGGCAGCATCATCAGCCCCACCGCCAGCAGCGTCCCGAGCGCCTGGAACCCGCCCACCAGATTGAGCACCACCAGCGCCAGAAAGATCAGGTGCACCGGGTGACCCGCCTTGCTGACACTGCGCAGGAAGCTGGGGTCCAGACACTCCGCCACCAGCGGCCGCCACAGCATGGCCAGTGCCACCAGACTCACCGTCACGATGGCCCCGATCATGATCAGCGCATCATTGTTCAGCGCCAGCACCGTGCCGAACAGCACATGCATCAGGTCCACATTGGAGCCCTTGAGGCTCACCAGCATCACGCCCAGCGCCAGCGAAATCAGATAGAAGGCCGCCAGAGAATTGTCCTCGCGCTGAATGGTGAAGCGCGACACCAGCCCCGCCAGCACCGCAACGATCAGCCCGGCGGCAAAGCCCCCCAGCGTCATCGGCAGGATAGCCAGCCCCGATACGAGAAACCCCGCTGCCGCACCGGGCAGAATGGCATGGGCCATGGCGTCCCCGGTCAGGCTCATCCGCCGCAGCATCAGGAACACGCCAACCGGTCCCGCGCTCAGCGACAGGATGATGGCCCCGGCCAAGGCGCGATTCATGAAACCGAATTGCACGAACGGCCCGATCAGGAAATCATAGAGGTTCATTGGTGCGCCCCGTGCTTGTGGCCACGGCCATCATGCTCATGCCAGGGCGCATGCTCGTCCCAAGCCTCCACCATCTGCCGCGCCCGGCGCAGATTGTCCGCCGTCAGCGCTTCTTCCGTGTCGCCCCAGGCAATCGCCTCGCGTGCCAATAGCAGCGTGCGCGGAAAGGCTTCCCGCACCAGCTCGGCATCGTGCAGCACGGCAATCACCGTGCGCGCTTCGCCGTGCCAGTGCTTGATCAGCTCGGTCAGGTCCGCCACCGTGCGCTGGTCGATGGCGGCAAATGGCTCATCGAGCAGGATCACCGGCGCATCCTGCACCAGCACCCGCGCAAACAGCGCCCGCTGCAATTGCCCGCCCGACAGCGTATCGATCGGCCGCCGCTCAAAGCCGACAAGCCCCACCGCAGCCAAAGCCGCTTCCATCTCCCGGCGATCGACGCCGCGAATGGCCGAAAACAGCCCCCGCCGCTTCCAGAATCCGAGCGCCACCAGATCCGCCACCACCGCCGGAAAGCTGCGGTCGATCTCGGCAATCTGCGGCAGGTAGGCAATGTCTTTGCTGTCGATGCCATCGAGCGTCACCCGTCCGCTCAGCGGCTTGATCGCCCCGATCATGCCCTTGAGCAGCGTCGACTTGCCCGAGCCATTGGGCCCCATTACCGCAGTCAGCGAACCGCGCTCAAACGCCCCGTCCAGATGATGCACCGCCGGATGCGCGTCATAGCCCAGCGTCAGGTCTTCGATGCGGATCGCGCTCATGACCGCACCAAGAGCCACAGCACCAGCCAGATCACCACGATCGCCGGAACCACGATGGCCAGCCGCGCCAGCGCACTCATCTGCGCCAGGCCAAAGCTGCGCCCCCTCGATTTTACCGGGGCGTGCGGATGCGTATGCTGGTGAGCCATGGCCGTTCTTGTGCTATACATGTGTCGACGCAACGTAATAACATTACGGTCGCAATCGTCAAGACCTCACATCACAGCCAACAGCCGATCCTACTTGATCGGGCCCTTGAAGATAAAAAATGCCCCCAGCGCGATCATCCCGAACCCGATGCCGTGGTTCAGCGTCAGCTTCTCGCCAAAGTAAAACACGGTGAACACCGCGAACACCGACAGCGAGATGACTTCCTGAATGGTCTTGAGTTCGGACGGGCTATAGACCGCTTCCCCGATCCGATTGGCCGGCACGGCCAGCCAATATTCGAAAAACGCGATGCCCCAGCTGATCATCACCGCCAGCCACAGCGCCGATGTCGGCCATTTCAGATGCCCATACCAGGCAAAGGTCATGAACACATTGGACGCGAGCAGCAGCCCAATCGGGGCAAAAGTGGCAAAGTTGAAGCCCAAGGCTTCCTCCTGAAAAGGCCAGAAAACCGCCGATTGGCGGCCTCACTGCTTACCCCTAGCCGCTTTGCCGCGAAAGTGGATTTCACATTCGTGCTTATGCCCTAGCGCACATGCTTGGTCGGCTGCTCCAGCCCAAACAGATCATCACTCAGATTATCCATCCGCTCGCGCACCAAAACCTGCGCGTCATAAACCCCGCGATTGTAGAAATAGGCGCCCATCTTGTCGGCAAAGAACATCATCAGCATCTCGGCCGGAATGGAGCCAATGTCCTGGTCGAGTTCGTTTCGGAAATAGTCGCGAATTTCATCCACGATCGCCTTGGTTTCCTCGCGGCTGAATTTGATCGGTTTCATCTCGTGTCTCCCGCAGATTTTGGCGATCAGGTCTACTGCGAGTCGCCGGTTCCGCCGTCCGCCAAATTGGCTCGAACGCGCCGACCCCACGCTTGACCCAGCGCCGCTTTTCCTACCAACCACATTGCGGTCCGCCCGATTTAGTGGCAAACCAATCCTCGTGTTGGTTCCCCGCGTCCGTTGTGGCAAGGGGATACTCAGCCTGAAGCCCAAGGCATCACGCCGCAAGCGGAAGGCTGGAAAAGGGAACACGGTGCGACGTACCCATCAGGGCGCAAAACCGTGGCTGCCCCCGCAACTGTAAGCGGTGCATTCCCCTCTCATGCCACTGGCGAATAGCCGGGAAGGCGAGGGGAGTGGTTATCACCGCGAGCCAGGAGACCTGCCGGCACATCAGCCGGGCGAAAAGCCCAATCTATTCCGCGCACGGAGGGTGCTGCCATGAATACCACGATCAATACGACGACCACCGTCTCCACGTCTCTCTCCCTGTCCCAGCGCCTCATCGCTGGTGTCCTGGCCCTCATGCTCGGTCTGACCCTTCTGGTCGGCACCGGCTTTGCCGGCGATTTCCGCCTGCATAACGGCGCCCACGACACCCGCCACGCCATGGGCTTCCCCTGCCACTAAGGCAGCGCACGAGAGAAACAAAATGATCCGTAACTTGTTTGCCGCTGCGCTTTTCGCAGCGCTGGCCGCTGGCCTATTGACCGCCGCCATCCAGAATTTCCGCGTCACCCCGCTCATTCTGCATGCCGAGACCTTCGAGGGCGAAGGCGGCCACAGCCATGGCGAGGCCGCCGCTGTCGCTGATCACGAACACGCTCTCGGCACGGCCGAACACAGCCACGATGACGCCGCCGCCAGCACGGCCGCCGAGCCCGAAGAATGGGCCCCGCAAGACGGCTTCGAGCGCACCGCCTATACGACGCTCGCCACGGTCCTCGCCGCCACCGGCTTTGCCCTGGTCATCGGCGCCATCTCTATGTTCGCCAATATCCCTATCACCTTCGCCAATGGCCTGCTCTGGGGCGCCGCCGGTTTTATCACCTTCTCGCTGGCCCCCGCCTATGGCCTGGCGCCCGAACTCCCCGGCATGCCTGCCGCCGATCTGTTCGCCCGCCAGCTCTGGTGGGTGGGCACGGCCGTCGCCACCGGCGCCGCTTTCGTGTTGCTCGCCAAGACCCGCGCCAGCTGGGCCATTGCCGTCGCCGTCGCGCTGATCGCGGCCCCCCACATTATCGGCGCGCCCGTCGCCCCCGATGAGCCCAGCGCCGTCCCTGCCCACCTAGCCACCGAATTCGCCGCCATCACCCTTGGCACCTCGGCCGTGTTCTGGGCCGTGCTCGGCACCCTGTTCGGCCGCCTCAACGACCTCTTTGCCGCCCGCGCGGCCACCCCGATCGGAGCCATTGCATGACCGAAAAAATCCCCACCACTGTTATCACCGGCTTTCTCGGCGCCGGCAAAACCACCCTGGTTCGTCACCTTCTCGCCCATGCCCCCAAGGGCAAGCGCATCGCCCTGATCATCAACGAATTCGGTGATCTGGGTGTCGATAAGGACATCCTGGCCGGTTGCGGCGACGACACCTGCCGCGAAGAAGATATGGTCGAGCTGTCCAATGGCTGCATTTGCTGCACCGTGGCCGATGAATTCATCCCCACCATGCAGGCTCTGCTCGCCCGCCCCGAAAAGTTCGATCACATCGTCATCGAAACCTCGGGCCTGGCTTTGCCCCAGCCGCTGATCCGCGCCTTCAACTGGCCTGAAATCAAGGCCCAGGTCACCATTGACGGCATCGTCACTGTCGCCGATGCCGCAGCTCTCGCCGAAGGCCGCTTTGCCTCAGACGAAGCCGCCGTCGACGCCCAGCGCCGTCAGGACGAAATGCTCGATCACGAAACGCCGCTGGGCGAGCTGTTCGAGGATCAGCTCTCGGTGGCCGACCTCGTCATCGTCAACAAGGCCGATCTGGTCGATCCCGCCATGCTCGATATTGTCGAAGCCAACCTCCGCGCCGAAATGCGCCCCGGCGTCGGCCTCATCCGCGCCCGCAATGGCCATGTCGATATCGCGGCCCTGCTCGGCATGGGCATGTCCTCGGAAGACGATATCGCCAATCGCCCCAGCCACCATGAGCTGGAACATGGCGGGGAAATCCACGAGCACGACGATTTCGACAGCTTCTCCATCCGCCTGCCCGCCATCGGCAGCAAGGATGAGCTGCTCTCCGTCATCGAAGCCACCATCCGCGACCACGATGTGCTGCGCCTCAAGGGCTTCGCCGCCGTGCCCGGCGCCAATGCCCGCCTCGCCATCCAGGCCGTCGGCCCCCGCGTCACCGCCTATTTCGATCGCCCCTGGAAAGATGGCGAAATTCGCGAAACCGCGCTGGTCGTCATCGGCCAATCCCCCCTCGACCACGCCGCCATCACGGCCAGCCTGCAACGCGCTTTGGCCGTCGCCGCCTGATAAAGGTTTGGCCCCGATCTGTTCCCTCCCCCTTGTGGGGAGGGCTAGGGTGGGGGTGCTGCGCCAACAGCGGTCTCGATCCACGCCGTTCAGCCCAAGGACCTCCATGACCGGCATCCCCAAAGACGCCAACAGCCCCACCACATCAGCAATCCCCCGTTTCCTGCTGACCCTCTTTGTCGGCCCGGCCCTCGGCGCGCTGACCTTCCTTGTTGGCGGCGCACTCGCCGATTGGCACGACAATCCCGACAACTGGTCTGATCTCTTCGAAGATGCCCCGCTGATCTTGCTCTTCGGTTATGGGATGGGCCTGTTCCCCGCCCTAGTCGGCGCCGTGGTCATGGGCGTCTTCAGCCACCGCTACCAAAACCTGCGCGCCCAACTCCTCGCCGCCATTCCCCTCGGCGCCGCTGCCGGCTGGTTCGGCATGACGCTGTTCGTCTCCTCCTTCGGCGCCAACAAATATTTCAACACCGAGCTTCAGCTCGTCTCGGCCATCGCCGGCGCCGTCGCGCTGCTCGGCTGCACCGCCATCTTCGCCTGGTTCACCCGCAAGGCGGCCGCCTGATGCATCTGCTCTCCGCCCAGGCCGGCGCCATCCAGCAGGAAGGCGAAGCCATCGATCTCAACCAACACCCCGGCGCCTATATCTTCGCCTCCGCCGCCGATAGCGAATTGGCCATGCTCGCCGCCGCCGCCGACCGGGCAGGGGAGAGCGAACTGCGCCTCGCCAATACGCTGCGCCTCTCCAACAATCTCTCGGTCGATCTCTGGCTGGAAAAAACGGTGGGTCACGCCCGCCTGGTCGTCCTCCGCCTTATCGGCGGCGCCGCCTATTTCCAGTATGGCGTCGACGAGCTCACCGCCCTCTGCGCCAACCGCAAAATCCCGCTCGCCCTCATCCCCGGCGACGCCAATCCCGACCCCATCCTGCAATCCCGCTCCACCATCCACCCCGACGACTGGACGCGCCTCCACAATCTCTTCATCGCCGGCGGCCCGGACAATGCGGATACCATCCTGAAGGCGTTCAATCTTCTTGCCGTTCCAGCCCTTCCTTCTCCCCTCGTGGGAGAAGGTGCCCGAAGGGCGGATGAGGGGGCCTTGCTCACCGACCTCCAACCCACCCCCTTCCCCCGCTTCGGCCTCTGGCACCCCAGTCTCGGCATCACCGACGAATCCGCCCTACGCTCAATCCACGCCCACCCACCGGGCGGTCCCTCCCCCTATCAGGGGGAGGCTAGGAGGGGGTACTCCGATGCCAGAGCATTCATTCCCATCCTCTTCTACCGCGCCGCCCTCGAAGGCGCCGGTACCGCCACCATCACAGCCCTCATCGCCGAGCTGGAGCGCCAGAACCTCGCGCCCGTTCCCCTGTTGGTGTCCTCCCTCAAGGAAGCCCCCTGCGTCCGTTTCATGCAAAACGCGCTCGCCGCCTTCCCGCCCGCCACCATCCTCAACCTCACCGGCTTCGCCCTCGGCCTCGATAGCCTCGACGCCAAGTCCAACCCCTTTTCCGGCACCGACGCGCCCGTCATCCAACTGATCCAGTCTGGCCGCCCGCAAGCCCAATGGCTGGCCGATAGCCAGGGCCTGAGCTCCAAAGACCTGGCCATGTTCCTGGTCATGCCCGAAGTCGACGGCCGCATCGGCGGCCTCATCATCGGCCACAAAGCCGACGCCGTCTGGCACGAAACCTGCCAGGTCCCCCTCTCCGCCTACGCCCCCGACCCCTCCGGCATCACCCGTGCGGTAACCCTGGCCGCCAACTGGTCCCACCTCCGCACCACCCCCCGCGCCCACCGCAAAGTCGCAATAGTCCTCGCCAACTACCCCATCCGCGACGGCCGCCTCGCCAACGGCGTGGGCTACGACGCCCCGCAATCCACAGTCGAGATTTTGCGGGCACTGGAAGCCGCAGGCTACACGCTGAACCAATCCCCCTCCCCCTTGAGGGGAGGGGTTAGGGGTGGGGGTGCTGCGCCATCCACGACCCAAATCCCATGGTCTGGCGGCCCAGGTCACAACAACACCCGCCTCTCCCGCGCGCCCAAGAACATCAGCCGTTCACGCGAACTGCGCAGCAACCAGACCCCGCTGGAGCGCAAACTTTGGCCGTTGCTTCGTGCCGCCAAATCCCAAGGCTGGCACTTCCGGCGGCAGGTTTCGATTGGTCCATACTTTGCCGATTTTGCATCGCACGATCCAAAGCTGGTGATCGAAATTGACGGCGAAAGCCATTATGGGCCGGGTGCTGAACAGTACGATGCGGGCCGAACAGCGTTTCTTGAGCGTGCCGGCTACCGGGTGGCTCGTTTCACCAATAGCGACATACACGGCAACATCGAGGGTGTGTGGCAGGCACTTCAGCAGCTTTTGACCTCGTTCAGCACCCCCACCCCTAACCCCTCCCCTCAAGGGGGAGGGGGACAGCTCAGCGCCGCGCCCGATTTCACGACTCCATCGCATCCCTCCCCCTTGAGGGGAGGGAACGAGGGTGGGGGTTCTGCAGCATCCGCATACCCAAAATCATCAGAACAACTGATAACCCTCCTCC